>NZ_JAUERW010000008.1:0-228057 GCF_041060465.1 Pseudomonas sp. W2Oct36 | reverse complement strand
GTCAAACCTGTTGCGTTTTCTAGTCATGAAAGACACCTCGATAAATGTATTTTCCACTTATCGAGGTGTCCGGGGAAATTAGACCACTGCATGCAATGAGATCGAGCGTGAACTCGAATGTAGGACCGGCTTCAGCCGGGAAAGCGTCAGCAGTCACACCGCGACATTGAGGGTGGACAAACCGGCCTCTTCCCGGCTAAAGCCGGTCCTACTATCGCACCGCGTGCACCCAGTGAGATTGTGTGGGGTTTCACCCACGCATCGCGTGGCATGCAATGAGATCGAGCGTGAACTCGAATGTAGGACCGGCTTCAGCCGGGAAGACGTCAGGTGGCGCACCGCAAAATCGATGGCGTTCACAATGGCCCCTTCCCGGCTAAAGCCGGTCCTACAACGATTCGTGTGTCCAATGAGATTGTGTGCGAACGCAAATGTAGGACCGGCTTCAGCCGGGAAAGCGGCAGTGGGTACACCACACAATTGAGGGTGTTAACACCGGCCTCTTCCCGGCTTTAGCCGGTCCTACTAAGCGATGCATCCAGTTCGATGAGAGGAGGCCTGACCAGCCTCCTCCCTGCCGTTACGCCGCTACTTCATACAACTTCAGCACTTCAACCTCACCACTGACCAGGCTCTGGCGCATCCGTGCCGCCTGCAGTGCCGCCGCTTTCATCGCGCTTTCCTTGACGTGACCATAACCGCGAATCCGCTCCGGCAGGCGCGCCAGATTCAGCGCGGTGTGCCGATTGCCGGCACTCAGGTGGCCAAGGATCAGCTCGATGTCGCCCACATAAGCATCAATCAACTCGCGCTCCTGTCGACGCTCGATGCTGCGGCCGAACGGATCGAGCACCGTGCCACGCAAGAATTTGAAGCGAGCCAGCACGTCGAACGCCTTCAGCATCCACGGCCCGAAACTGCGTTTGCGCGGCACGCCGTTGTTCGGGTCACGCTTGGCGAGCCAAGACGGCGCCAGATGAAACTCGATGCGGTAATCGCCTTCGAACTGCGCTTGCAGCTGACGGGTGAAATCGCCGTTGCTGTACAGCCGCGCCACTTCGTACTCGTCCTTGTAGGCCAGCAGCTTGAAGTAGTTAAACGCCACCGCCTCGGTCAACGCAGGCGGCTGGCCCGGGAACAGCCGCGCTTCGGCCTCCCGCACACGGTTCACCAGCGTCAGGTACCGCTCGCTGAGCGCACCATTCTGATAAGCGATCAAACCGTGAACATTGCGCGTGACACGCTCCTCCAGGGTCAGGTGCTCAGGGTCCGGCGTTGGCTGGGTCTGCGGATTGGCGGCCGCTTGCACCGCCGGGAGGTCAAACGCGGCACGACGCCCCCACAGGAACGCTTGCTGGTTCAGATTGACCGCCACGCCGTTAAGCTCGATGGCCTTTTCGATGGCTGCAGAGGTCAACGGAATCAGTCCCAGCTGGAAGGCATAGCCCAGCATGAAGAGGTTGCTGGCGATACTGTCACCCATCAGTTTGGTCGCCAGATCCGTCGCTTGCACGAAATGCGTTTTATCAGCGCCGACGGCTTCGCGGATGGTCTGCATCATCGCTTCGGCCGGAAATTCAGCGTCGGGATTGCGGGTGAATTCAGCCGTTGGCGTCTGCTGGCTATTGATCACCGCATGGGTTTTCGCGCTGTTGAGCTTGGCGATGGCATCAGGCCCCGACGCCACCAGCAGGTCACAACCCAGCAGCAGATGCGCCTCACCAGCGGCAATGCGCACGGCGAACAGATCTTCCTGCCGCGCGGCGATGCGAATGTGACTGACCACCGGCCCAAACTTCTGCGCCAGGCCGGCCTGGTCGAGGACGCTGCAGCCCTTGCCTTCCAGATTGGCCGCGTAACCCAGCATCGCGCCGACAGTGGTCACGCCCGTTCCGCCCACACCCGGCAGCAGAATGTTGTATGGCTGAGCGAGGCTCGGCAGCGTCGGCTGCGGCAGCTCCGCGAAGGCCTGGGCCTGCTTGGGCAACTGTGGCTTGCGCAGTTTGCCGCCGTGCACCGTCACGAAGCTGGGGCAAAAGCCCTCGACGCAGCTGAAATCCTTGTTGCACGCGCTCTGATCGATTTCGCGCTTGCGCCCTTCCGGTGTTTCCTTCGGCAGCACCGACAGGCAACCCGATTTGACGCCGCAATCGCCACAGCCTTCGCACACGGCCGGGTTGATAATGGCGCGCTTGTCCAGATCGACCATCGTGCCGCGTTTGCGGCGACGGCGTTTTTCCGTGGCGCAGGTCTGGTCGTAGATGATCACCGACACGCCCTTGAACTCACGCAGTTCGCGCTGCACGGCGTCCAGGTCGCTGCGGTGGTGGAAGGTGGTGATCGGTGCAAACTGCTCGCGGCTCGGGTATTTCTCCGGCTCATCCGAGACCAGCGCAATGCGCTGAACGCCTTCGTTGAACACCTGCCGGCTGAGCTGATCCACCCGCAACACGCCATCGATGGGCTGGCCACCGGTCATGGCGACGGCGTCGTTATAGAGAATCTTGTAGGTGATATTGACCTTCGACGCGACGGCCGCCCGCAGCGCCAGGTGCCCGGAGTGGAAGTACGTGCCGTCGCCAAGGTTCTGGAACACGTGGGGCGTTTCAGTGAAAGGCGCCTGGCCGATCCAGGTCACGCCCTCACCGCCCATCTGGGTGAACGTCTCGGTTTCCCGGTCCATCCAGATGGTCATGTAATGGCAGCCGATACCGGCCAGGGCGCGACTGCCCTCGGGTACGCGGGTCGAGGTGTTGTGGGGGCAGCCGGAGCAGAAATGCGGGGTGCGCTGGGTGTTGAACAGCGGCGCGGCGAGGGCTTTTTCCTTGTCGGCCAGAAACTGCAGGCGTGCCTCGATTTTCGGGCTGCTGTAGATCGGCGCAAGGCGTTTGGCGATGACGCGGGCGATCATTGCCGGCGTCAGTTCAGCCAGGTTGGGCAACAGCGAGCGGCCTTCTTCATCGAACTCACCGACCACGCGAGGGCGCTGATCCACCGGCCAGTTGTACAGCTGACCGGTGAGCTGATCCTCGATCACGCTGCGTTTTTCCTCGACCACCAGGATTTCGTCCAGCCCTTCCGCGAAGCCGTGCACTGACACCGGTTCAAGCGGCCAGCTCATGCCGACCTTGAGCACGCGAATCCCCACCGAGGCGCAGAGGTCTTCGTCGATGCCCAGCTCTTCCAGGGCCTGACGTACGTCGAGGTACGACTTGCCGGTGGTGATGATGCCCAGCCGCGGCTGCGGCGAATCAATGACCACTTTGTTGAGGTGGTTGGCACGGGCGAACGCACGGGCGGCGTAGATTTTGTAGGTATTGAGCCGCGCCTCTTGAGCCAGCGGCGGGTCGGGCCAGCGAATGTGCAGGCCGCCTTCGGGAATCTGGAAGTCTTCGGGAATCTGGGTCTGGATGCGCAGCGGATCGACTTCGACCACGGCCGACGAATCGACGTTTTCGGCGATGGTTTTCATCGCCACCCAGCAACCGCTGTAGCGCGACAGCTCCCAGCCGATGATGCCGTAGTCGAGGATTTCCTGGACGTTGCTGGGGTTGAGCACCGGGATCATCGAGGCGATGAACGCGTGTTCGCTCTGGTGCGCGATGGTCGACGATTTGCAGCCATGGTCGTCGCCAGCGAGGATCAGGACGCCACCCTTTTCGGCGACGCCGGCCGAGTTGCCGTGCTTGAACACGTCGCCGCAGCGGTCAACGCCCGGGCCCTTGCCGTACCAGAGGGCGAAGACGCCATCGTACTTGCTGTGGGGGAACAGATTGACTTGCTGACTGCCCCAGACCGCCGTCGCGGCGAGTTCTTCGTTGACGCCCGGCTGGAAATGAATGGCGTTCTGCTGGAGATAATCCTTGGCGTCCCAGAGGCTCTTGTCGAGGTTGCCCAACGGCGAGCCGCGATAGCCCGAGATAAACCCGGCGGTGTTGAGCCCGCGGGCTTCATCGCGCTGCTTCTGCAGCATCGGCAGGCGGGTCAGCGCCTGGGTTCCGGTCAGGTACAGATTGCCGGTTGCGAGTCGGTACTTATCGTCCAGACGAATATCAGCCAAGGACATTCAGGCACTCCTTTGTTTTTATTAGTGCGTTTTGAATGCGGCGCCAGTGGCGTGTGCAGCCTTACCAGCGCCTCGCCGTCAGGACGGTTCAGCCCGACGGTCACAGACAAAATACTGCCTGCGCGGCAGAGGCTTTTTCTTCCTAAATCGACGCGAATCTGCTCATATCGTGCATGCCCGTTCCCGTTCAAGAATAAAAAAGGGTCAATTCATGCAGGTCAAGCTCAGCCCCATCGATCGCAAGATCCTCCGTCTGTTGCAGCACGACGCCAATCTGTCCGCCGCCGAGATCGCCGAGCGCGTCGAACTCTCGCAATCGCCCTGCTGGCGGCGCATCAATCGTCTGGAAGAAGAAGGCATCATCGAGCGTAAAGTCGCCCTGCTCAACCCGGCCAAACTCGGGCTGACCATGACCGTGTTCGTCGACGTCAAGCTGTCCGGGCACGGGCGCAAGTACCTGACGGAGTTCGAGGAGGCGATCACCGGGTTTCGAGAGGTGCTGGAGTGCTACACGATGGCCGGCGACATGGATTTCCTGCTCAAGGTGGTGGTGCAGGACATCGCCAGCTACGAGCGTTTTCTGCGCGACCACCTGCTGCAAAGCCCCCATGTGCAGGAAGCGCATTCGAACATCGCGATGAGTGTGGTGAAGCGTACGACAGAACTGCCGATCGACTGAGCTGCCGATTGACTGAGGCGCAGGCAACGAGCGCCCACGCAGAAAAACTCTTTTCACCGGGGCGCGAAAAAAGCATTGACTCTCAAATGGGAATGATTATTATTGAGCGCAACCAGTCGCGAGACTGGCTGGTAACCCAGAAGCCTTAGGTCGGCTTCCGGATTATCTCCTCATCAGGCTAATCACGGTTTTTGACCCGGCTTATAGCCGGGTCTTTTTTTTATGCCCTTTTCGGGTCTGGGTTCGGTCGGGTGTTGCGTCTTCAGGCTAATGAAGAGGGTTCGACAGTGATCTGTCTTTTCGATGGCGCGCATCATAGCAAATGGAGCGAGCAATGCACCGTTGCCGCTGTCAAAAACTGACACATTCAGTAAAAAACACCCGTTAAAGATCCGAACGCACTCCCGTTGTTTTCCGCGACCGCCGCTATTCAAACAGTGAGCAATACGCCATGACTCAGCCGTTCGATTCGTTGATGACCGCCTCCACCGTGCCGCCTGCCCTGGGCGCGAGGGCTGAAACCGACCTGTACCGACGCCGTCTTCAGCGGTTGCCGCGCAGGGTTCAGCAGGTGTTTCTGCTGAGCCGCCTCGACGACTTTTCCTACACCGACATCGCCCAACTGCTTGATATCGACGCCACCGCCGTCGAACGCTGCATGACCGCAGCGCTCGAACGTTGTGTCAGCGAATCCGCCGAACATGACCCGGCCCGAGCCATTTTGCTTCAGGCCCTGCGCTGGTACGTGCACCTGCAAAGCCCCCAGGCCACCGCCAGTCAGCGCATCGAATTCCGTCACTGGCTCGACGCCGATCCCCGACACCTGGCAGCCTTTCAAAACAGTGAGCAGTTCTGGCGCACGCTTCATGCACCCGCTGCGATTCTGGGCGCCAGTGGCTGGCATCGGCGCAAACCCCGCGCCTATGTCGGCTGGTTGCTGATGACGGTGCTGCTGTGCGGTCTGCTGGTGACTGCCGAGGCGTACAGCTGAGTCAGGCTCCGACCCTTTGGCGAACGATTCTGTCGCCGTGCCCCCGCTGGTTGCGTGTAAAGTAATTGTCATAACAGCCCAGTGAGGGAATCAGGCGCGGCCTGCATTACCTCCCGATGGTCTCGTAATGGCAGATCATGCAATCAGGACGCTCCCGTGACTCAAACCGCCCTTAATATCTCCGCCGATTTCGACAGCGGCAACATCGTCGTGCTCGACGCCAGCAACCCGAAAACGGTGCAACTGGCGATTCGCCCTGACACCAAGAGCGCGCACTTCCAGTGGTTCCATTTCAAGGTCGACGGCCTGCAGATCGGCGAGCCCCACGGTTTCAGCCTGACCAATGCTGGCGAGTCGAGCTACAACGGCGCCTGGACCGGCTACAACGCGGTCGCCTCCTACGATCAGAAAACCTGGTTCCGCGTGCCGAGTCAGTTCGACGGCCGTGCGCTGAACTTCGAGCTGACGCCCAGCGAATCCCAAGTGTGGTTTGCCTACTTCGAACCCTACAGCCGCGAGCGCCACGACTGGCTGGTGAATGAAGCGCTGAACAACGGCACCGAGCTGCTGTCCACCGGCAAGAGCGTCGAAGGCCGGGACATCCCGCTGCTGCGCAAGGGCGACGGCGCGGCGGGCAAGCGCAACATCTGGATCATCGCGCAGCAGCACCCCGGCGAGCACATGGCCGAGTGGTTCATGGAAGGCATTATCGACCGGCTGCAGGAAAACGACCCTGAACTGCAGGCGTTGCTGGCGTCGGCGAACCTGTACCTGGTGCCGCACATGAACCCGGACGGCTCGTTCCACGGCCATCTGCGCACCAACGCCCAAGGCAAGGACCTCAACCGCGCCTGGCAGGACACGACCCCCGAGCTCAGCCCGGAAGTGTTCTTCGTCAAAACCCAGATGGAAAAATACGGCGTGGACATGTTCCTCGACGTCCACGGCGATGAAGAAATCCCCTATGTCTTCACCGCCGCCTGCGAAGGCAATCCGGGGTACACCGACCGGCAAGCCCGATTGGAAGCGGATTTCCGCGCCCGGTTGGGCGGCTTGACCCGGGACTTCCAGAGCAAATACGGCTATCCGAAATCGGCGCCGGGCCAGGCCAACATGAACCTGGCGTGCAACAGCGTCGGTGAGCGTTACAAGTGCTTGTCGCTGACGCTGGAAATGCCGTTCAAAGACAACGATGACGCACCGGATGTCATCACCGGCTGGTCGGGCCAGCGCTCGAAACAGCTCGCCCGCGATGTGCTGACCACGCTGGCGCAGATGGTGTCAGTGCTGCGCTGAGGCGTGAACTGACTTTAATTACGGTCCAGAAACGCCATCGCCAGCGGGTTCGCGCCTGCTGGCGATGGCGTCAATCGCGGTGACGACAAGCATCAATCCCGCGATTTCCCCCGCAGCATGCTGTCCAGCACTTCATCCCTCCGCACCCAGCCGTGAAACAGTGCGGCAGCCAGATGCGCGAGAATCGTCAGGAAGAACAGGTACGCCAGGTAGGCGTGGGCCTTGCGCAGCAGCGCGAAGGTGTCAGGGTTGGCGGCAACGATGGACGGCAGCCGTACTGAACTGCCGAGCATGACCGGATCCCCGGCGGCGGAAATCATCGCCCAGCCAATCAGCGGCATCGCCAGCATCAGCGCATACAGCAGGTAATGCGACAGCTTCGCCGCCAGCGCCTGCACGGCCGGCAAGTCAGCCGGTAACGGCGGCGTCACCGTGGTCACACGCACAATGATCCTGACGATGACCAGCAGCAGAATCGCAATGCCCAAAGGCTTATGCAGGTTCAGCAGCCATTCATGGCGCTCGGACACCGACGCGACCATGCCGGCGCCGATGAACAGCATGGCGATGACCATCAGCGCCATCACCCAGTGCAGCAGGCGCGCCAGTGGGGCGAAATGCTTGACGGGCGTGCTCATGGCTGTTTCTCCAGGGCGGGTTCGGCTTTCAACTGATCGACTTCACTGGTGCGGCGCATGTAGGACGCGGCGTAGGCCGCCGATCGCGCGGCGAGCAACGGGTCATCCGAGCCTTCGATGCCACTGGGCAAAATCAGCGGGTCGTAATTGACGTCGCGGCAGTCGCCGTTCAACTGCGAGCTGTCGGCGTTGACCACCAAGGTCCCGGCGTCCACGGTCCTGTGCTCGCCGGACCAAGCTTTGGATGCGTCGTTGGTCGGGTCCTGGGGGTTGGCCAGGGTCAGCACCAGCTTCCAGCGTTGTGGGCCGCTGGCCAGTCTTTCGTTGAGGTCCTTGTTCAGGTACTCCTTGGCGTCGGGCGCAGGCGATGCATCGGTCGCCTCCGGCACCAGACTCCAGCGCACCGCCTGACGCTTGCCATCAGCGTTCACCAGCACGTAGGCGTTGACGCTGTTGTAGGTCTCGGTGACGAAACTGGCCGAGGGCTTGGCCGTTTTGACCCACGCCAGAAACGGCTGGGCTTCCGGGTGCGCGGCGAAGAACGCCGGGGGTTTCGCCGGGTCGGGCTTGCCGGTCTTGGGGTCAGGTCCGGTGGCGATTTGCAGATCGATGAAGGCCTCAGGCGTGCCGACCGGGAACACCGGCATGCTGTTCATGCCGGTGCGCCATTGCTGCCCGTTGGGCTGGGTGAACTGCACGGCGAAACTGCGCAATGGCGCGGCGCTGTCGGGGGAATACGGATTGCCCGTGGGCACGGCCAGACGGCCGATCACCGGGGTGCGCCCGCTGGCGAAGACTTCGGCTTTGGAGAGGCTGGCAGCGGCGCCGTTGCTCTCGAACACGCCGGCGACGCAGATGCCTTTCGGGTGGTTGCGACGGTAACCGGGATGCACACCGTTGTTGCGTTCGAAGACGTCAACCACCCGCGCCGGTGTCAGTCGCTGTGGGTCGAGGCTGCCATTGACGTAGGCAAACGCGCCGGCGGCGATCAGCACGATCAGGCCAATGCCGGCCAGACGCGCCAGTTTTTCGGGATTACTCAGCGGGGGTTTACGGGGATACGGTGGCTCACGGTCAATCATCGATAACACTCCGGGCTTCTAGCCTCTGGGGACAGCGGATGGTGTAGGACGAGCGCCTCATTGCTCTCCATTGTTTATAGGCAAGTTCTTGGCATCTATCGACGCCAGCGCCTTTTTTCTCAGTACCTCGGTATACCGGTGTGACGGCGGTTTCAGTTCGGTCCGCGTACCGGAAAGCTCTATTACCTCGATCCTGGTCCTACAAAATGAGCAAGGGACGCGCTACCGTTGGATCACAAACGGGAAGGATATTTTGAACAAGATATAGCGAGCGCTCGGGGCAATGGCCCCACAGGCTAATGGGTGGAATAGTTCGAGAACATTACACTCGAAGTAGCTGAATCAAGCATTTAACAGCATCACCTAATTGCCGATGACACGGTGATCAAACGCCCACGCTGGTACTGAGTCAATCGCCGGCGATACCGGTTTCGACCCAAGTGCGCTACCCACCTGAACGTGGCTTTATTGAGGGGCAGGGCGAAAATATTTCTCTTGAGGGAGACCCCTGAATTCGAGCATACGTGTAAGTCCTCGATATTTGGCGCCCGATAGAAAAGGTTGAATAGGCTCCCCCAGCCGGTTAGCACGAGGCGCGCAGCACGTTTTTTTTGTATTCAGCGACCAGCCATGCGACGCATGTGCTCTTTTCATAAACGACGTCATCAATTTGGCTAACCTCGTTGATTTCCATGGCGGTGCCACATAGAAAGGCGCTGTCAAAGTGGCCCAGTTCCGAGCAGGAGATATCGCGTTGCACAACCTGCAAACCCAGTGCGGGAGACAGTTCTTCGATGATGACGCGACGGGTAATACCTGCCAAGGCCATTTCGGTGGTTGGCGTAATGAGTTGGTTTCCCTTCACAAAAAAGATGTTGGATCCACTCGACTCGCAGACGGTGTCAGTCGTCGAAAGGAACAGCACATCGTCGAATGCGTCACTTTTGTCACGAAAGCTCAAGAAGCTGAGCGCATACGTGGACGAGTTCTTCGCCTGATAGGGGTGACAGTGAGCGGGAGCTCGGCGCCAATTGGCAATCGTCAGACGGTAAGGTGTGGTGGCGGACTTGGGGGCGAATGGCAGGACAAATATCACCACTTTGGTGCGACAGCCACGCCCCATGAAGCTCACGTCGGCGTTGTCATAGAACACGACGATTTTGATATAAGCGTCTACAAGTTCGTTGCGCACCAGAAGTTCATTGCAAACGTCGGTCAGCGTGGCGTTACTGTAGCGCAACTCGTGTTTAAACAACTGCGCCGACTGTTGCAGTCGTTGCAGATGTTCCTCGCATTTGAAAATGTTTGCGCCGTAACTGCGCATGCCCTCGTACACCGATGAGGCATAAGAAAGCGAGTGAGTGTCGGGCGAAAAAGTCATCTGATCCGCCTGGAAGTATTGGCCGTCCAGCCACGCGATCGCCGTAGTCATGGTCCATTCCCTCGTTGATGATTAACGTAGTCTTTATGGCAGCGCGGGGATTCAGTGAGTGACGACTTCACGTGCAGTCAGTGCGTTGTAGAACTCGCCCTTGACCAAGCCTTCGCCTTCGTAACTGTTCGGACGTCCACCTTGAAGCTCAAGTTCTCTGAGGATGGACTCGTAGTCGTCAACGGGGAGAATCCTGAAGTCCATGCTCACGCGCGTCATGTTCTCAGTGTTCTCTGCGGTCCCGTGTAATACCCGAGGATCGAACATCAGACACTGGCCATAACGAAGGTTGACTGGCATTGCGTCCGTCTGAAGAGCTGAGATCAATTGTGGCCGTTGCTTTGCATAATCGAAAAAAGCGACCCGGCTGTCCTTATATTCGTCGTAGCTGTATTCCTGCGTTTGGGCGAAAGATTTCAGGGTGCGGATGCTGGCGTGCTTCGAGCAAACGCTGAGTGCCGCGGTACTCTTGACGTCGCAAAATGGCAACCACATGTTGATTTGCTGGAAGTAGTCACCCAACAGGGTGTCCGAGTGGTGGGTGAATAATTCACCGTCCGGAAGCCTGTAACGATCATCCAGTTTTCCGGGGATGTGGTACCGAACTAACGGGTTATGTTCGAACACGAAATCGAAACCCAGGTGTTGGCTAAGCCAATTAACAAATTTATAGTACGCTTCGATCATTGGCGCACCCAGTGTTTGTAGTGGGTCATGCCAATGGCCGGAGTCCTCCAGGTGCTGAACGATTTGTTCCCGACTAAGGCATTCATGAATCTTGTTCAGCAAAAAATCATTCCTGAGATTGTAGACATCGACCAGCGTCTGCTGAAGTGTGCCGGACAGGTCAAAGTTCGACGTTGGATAATCCAGTATCGTGATGCCATTCTCTATGACATGTTCGCTATCGAGCTGCCGACCTATATCGAAAAAAGACATAATAACTCCTTGTTAGCTGTCTCTCTTGGTTGAAAAATCATGCATTTTTTTTTGCTGACTTGTTCTGATGGGGATTAGCCAGTTTTCCAGGTCGACCACCCGGTTGGAACCCATACGTTTTTTTATATCAATGGCGCCGCGACCCAGACAACTGATTTTATATCCCAATTCGTCAGCCACTCGGTACAGCTGGTAGTAATCGCTGACATACAAGTTAATCCCCTGCGGCACATGGCTTCGATTTTGACCTTGCACCAATTGGGAAAAAACATTGGATCGCTCATCCGCGTAGCTTAGGGAGCCATAGACAGGCACATTGCTCACTTTTTCGTAGTTTATTTTTATGTAGTATTTTGAACCTTCTGTCGAGCGTGCCAACGCCTGCATCGCCTCGAGGGAGTATAAATTCCTGACGTGCTGATATTTTTCCACGTTGAACGACTGCAGCGTTGAAAAAACCTTCAGTACGTTGCTGTCTTCAAGCAACTCGCTAAGGCGATACACTTGCGTATGGCAAAATTCCTCAGCCCTCCGGGTCAGGCGTACCATTTCTTTATACGACTTTCTGCCCATAGTCGCGAGCAGGCAATCGTCAAGTTTCCCCTCAACGCGCAGATACGCGACTTGCATGAAGGGCACCGGAATGATGTCTGTTTCGTATTGCTGGCGCAGCGATCTGCCGGTCTTTTCCAAGGAGGGTACCAATAGCCAGTCGGCGGTATGTGCGTCTTGTATCAATCGGTTCAAGAACTCCGGCTCTGGCTGCGCGGTGACCGGCAGGTAAAAAAAACCGGGCGCCACATAGGCCTGTTCCTGATGCAGGGCGCTATGCTGATCCGCCGTCCCTTTAAGCGTTGCTTCCCAGTGGGCAATCTCGCTCAAGGGCAGTTGTGGGTGAGAGACGCCATAACTGATACAAAATGCATCCCGCTGCGCGTGCAGCTCCATAGTAACGATCCTTATCTAACGGCTTGTGGGGATGTGCTTATGCTATGTTTTCAACCATGCGCTTTTCATGGTTGAAATTGAAGTTCTTGTTTCCCAGCATGGAAAGTTCAGGGTTGTGCGTGATGATGAAAAATAAGGTTTGCGGCAGCGCAGTAATCACTTTCTTGATGAGTTGCAGTTCTTCGGTATTGCTTAGCTCCGATGTCGCCTCGTCGAGAATGGCAATGGTCGGGGTATTGATAGTCAGGTCAAGCAGCGCGAGTCGCTGAAGTTCCGACTTGCTCAGATGTATTTCACCACTCCAGGGAACCTGTTGATTGAAACCATCCGGCAAGCGCTCGATAATATCCGAAAGTCCAAGATACGCCACTCTCTGATCGAGCGCTTCACGTGACGGGCTATTGAAGTGTTCGACCAACAATCCCGGTTTGAATATCGGACTGGATGTCAGTAACTGCACCTCTTCGGTATGTTGTCGTGCCAGATACCCATCAGTGCCACCCAGTGTAGAGACCTCCCCCAGACTTGGCAGCAAGCTGCCCACCACAAGATTGGCAAAGGTTGACTTACCAACGCCGCTCGCCCCCGTGATCACAACCACATCATGCTTCTGAAATACCTGGTCGAATTGTTCGAGCACCGTTGTTCCGCTGCGCGGGTTAATAAAAGTGACGTTTGAAAACGACACCAGTGGCGCTTTTTTACCAGCCTGTTGGCGTTTTGGCGCTGTCGCCGGGAAGGCGCCAACCACCAGGCGATCGGCACTGTCGAGGACTTGCCGCAGTTCCACCGCACATCTGCCCAAGCGGGCAAAAATCGCAATCAGGCTGTAGGAGAGACTCACTGCCAGCACGTTAGCAATGGTGGTTGTGCCGGTGGTGTGAAAGTAAATCGTTGCAACCACGATACCGGACAGGAAAAAAAAACCCATCAGGTCCAGTTTGTAGCTGTACCAGCGCCGCGTTGCGGCGTTGTCCAAGGAAGCGAATGCCCGAGCGGACAGGCTGGCGCTCAACCAGGCGAGAATACTTGAGTTGCTCATGCTGCTTTCAAATCGGCCGCCATCCCAGTTCAGCGCTTGAACGCGTGAAAACAACACGGAGGTCGCGTCGATTTCCCGGATATTTGACCTTTCCAGCAACTCGCCGGAGCGTCTTGCCCCCCGCCAGTAACAAAGGCCGATTAGCGTCAACGGGAACAGTACGTAGATGCTGTTGAGGACGACGTAGCCCGTGGTAATGAAAAGCAAGGTTGCTGCGCTGATGGTTTCCAGTAACAGGACGGGCAACACTTCATCGACGCGCCGCTGGTCCCATGTCAACTTGTTTTGGCTGTCACGATTGATTTCCTGGCTCAGGCACTCATCCAGGCTAGGGTTCATAAGATGAGAAAAGTAGCGGATGCATTGTGCTGACGCCGCCTCAATACCTTTCCTGACCGTCATTAACGCACCGAAAATTGACAGTAATGCACTCGCAACTAAAACGCCGGACAGTCCGATCAACGATGCCTGCAGGTGAGTGCTCAGATGACCGCTGGCGATAAGGTAGTCGCCGGCAATGGTCAACACTTCCTTGAGCGCCAGCAAGGTGAAGGCAATCAGCGTAGTGATCCCGATACCAAAACCAATAAGGCTGCTCATCATTGACGTGGAGCTGACGTGAGGCTGCTCTGTCGGGTCGTTTGCCGTCGAGCTATTTGCCTGCGTCGCCGAACAGACAGAAACAGGAATTTCAGTCGATGCGGCGGCAAGTCGAGAGCACGGGGCCCCATGAGGGATTTGCACGCCCGTGATCATGCCGTCAGAGACAGTCCAGACTTCCTCGGCGGCGTATTTCTCTTCGGGTTTGTCCGTGACGAACATCACATTGGTGTCGCGCCACGGGCCTTGCAGCAGTGAACTCAACAATCCCGCAGCTAGCGCTTCGTCTAGCCCTGAGGTTGGCTGATCAATGTAGATCCAGTCTGGATGTGCCACCAAAGCTCGGACCAGTTCGATGCGTTTCCCCTGACCTCTCGAAACGTCCCAATGGGTATTCCTGCCATGGCTCCGTTCATTGAGGTAATCGAGGTAAAACTGCTCGGGCAAGCGTGCAAAGGCGATGGCGTTTCGTACTTCTTCGTCTGATAAGTCCCGGCGATACAGGCTCAAGTTTTCGCCAAGACCTCCGCCAAATATCCACGGCTCGTCCGGAATGAAGATTGCCTGGCCGGAAACCTCTGGAAAACGTTGCGCATATCTCCTCAGCACAGACGTCTTGCCACTGCCTGCGGCACCGACGATAGCGATATGTTTCGCCGTGGTGGAAGGCATGGTTGGCATTTCGGGAGGGGGTGTACCGGGCTCACTGCCATCAAGGTACTGCTCTATATGCCTGTGACCGACAAACCCTTGAGAGATGCTTTGCACAATGTCCGGGATGATATTGGCGACCGATCTTAGTCCACCGATCAGTGCGATGGCCGCAAGCACCCCTGGCGCATCGACGTGGCCCAGGTAGACCAGTTGCAACAGTGCCGAGCTCAACAGCGCGGCGATAGGCGTCATTGTCGAGATCAGGCTAATCCCTGCCACCAGACGGGCAGCATGTTTTAGCGAGGCTTCTTCAAGGTTTCGTTTGGCGGCATAGTCCCGAATGAGGTCGGCATTCCAGTTTTTCAGCCAGACCTGGCGCCGATTTTTTGTTGCGAATGCCCCTATTTCTATGCGCTGAGTGGAGTTCAACGACAGCTGTTCATAGGTCATGCTCAATCGCTGGGCAATCCAGAAAACGGTCAGTGAACTGCCGGCAATCACGGCCAACGCGGCCACTGCACTGACACCCAAGGCAAAAAAGAAAAACGTGGACGTGAAGATGACCGTTGCGAGCGCGAGGATGATCGTCACCAATCCTGACCATGATGATTCGACACGTGCCGCTTCACGATCAAACAACGTAGTAAGGCTGAGTGGGAAAGCGTCGTTCTGTGCGGCAGTCCTTTTTACTAAAATCCGTTGTTCCACATAAGAACGGCTGCCGACACCGACCAGCTCAGCCAGAAAGAATGTGTGGTTGAGTGCCAGCCAGGCGCAGTAAGTCAGCGCCAGGCAGGTGGCGCCCTGCGTGATGTTCGAAAGAGCCGGCGAGTCACTCTGCATGAGTTGCGTCAGCAGTGATTTGAGGGTGATTGCGGCGCCAAACGCCGCCGCGGTATGCACCCCGATCGCCAACAGTGCCAACATCACTTCCCGTTTGAGGGCTGCAAAAATCCTGGTATGCAGCCGTCCTTTTCTGCTTCCCCGCGCGTCATGTATGACCGCCTTGCACCAGCGTTGCCAGCGGTGAGCGTGAACGGAATGTGCACCTCGATTTAGTTCAGGCTCAGGTGTCCGAAACCACAGGATCGTCTTCAGGATTTCTGCAATCTTCATGAGGATCAGCTATATACCGGCACTGGTTGAAGAGCGGTAGGTGTTGCGCGCATCAGGTGATCCGAACAGGCGATATCGGCGAATCGATCGCACAGCAGGATGATCATGTTCCAACCCTCGCTCAGGGTTTCACGCAGCTCTTCTATTTCCGTTGGCGACGCCTGGTTCAACAGTTCCACGCCCATGCTGACGTGGCTCCCATCATCTTCACCGTGTTCCTGGAAGTGAGGCATGCTGGCGAATACCCTAGCGGCCTCGCTATGAAATATCTCACCGCTGCCTTCCAGCACTACATGCATCAACAGCGTCTTGACCATGTCGCTTTTGTAGAGCATCTGATGCCTGAACCATTCCATGATGGAATGAAAGGCGGCATCCGATACCGGCGAATGGTGGGTATCACGCTGATTGCGCAGGTTGTTGTTATGCCCTAGTTCTTCCACCAAATGTGCAATGGCGATTTTCTTGTGCGCAGGATCACGGGTCATCGCCACTCGGATATGCAGCAGGTCTTGAAACATGTCTGACCAGGTCTGCAGGCAATCGAGAAGTTTTTCGCGCACGTCGGGTTGATCGATCAAAGGCGAATTGACCAGCGACAACAGTCGGCTGATCTTAAAGCGTTCCAGATAAACCTCGTTACCGCGCATCAGCGCATCGGCGGGCTTCGCAGTATCTTTTTCCTGAGGTTTGAAGACGACGTTCGGTCGTGTGGTGTCTTCGTACAGGGCCTTGCCATTAAATTGGATGGACAGCGCCCAGAAACCCTCTAGAGTGCCTTTGAAACCATGCAATGAATGTGGCCGCACCAACACCATATCACCAGCTTCTATACCGCGTTCGGTCGCCCCCAGGGTCATCCCGGTACCGTCACAAATTAGAATCAGGCTCGCTTCGGGATGTTGATGAACCGACAGTTCCTGATCCTTCTCGAGCCGAACCCAACTAATAGCCAGCTCACTTTGGGACGGAATGAACTCAGCAAGCGCAGGATGCTGGGAGAGTATCTTTACAACGCCCAAATCGTGAGAGGTGCCATTCACCATAACGCTGTTGAGGGTTTCGATATCGTTGCGGGAAATGACTTCCATATCTGCTGCTCCATTTGTTAATAGTTAGCGTGCAAAACTTAGTTGATTCAGACGGTCGATAGCGGTGTAAAACTTTTTTCGGTCATGGCTGGCGATAACCACCAGTCCGACTTTGTCATCATTGGTGTGTGGCCTAACCAGCGGTGGATTGGCCTCGCCCATGACCAGCCTGATAATATCCACTTCCCGCAAGCAGTCCTTGAGAAGATCTGTATCCAGCGGCTCGTAAAAAAGATGAGAGCCAGCGAATTCGTAATGTACCGATTGTTCTAAACTGCTTTTTTCTACGGCACGGCTGTGGAACTGCAATGTTTCCCTGAACAGGTCAACGCCTGTCGTGAGTTCAACCAGCAGCCCAATGTAATCGCCACCCACTCGATTATTGATCTCTATCAGATGAAAATGCCCATCCGCGATGGTGACCTCAATATGGCAAGGACCGTGTGTATGGTTGATAGCCGTTAATAAGCGCTCACAATAACGACTCAGTTGCTTGAACGTGTCGCCGTCGAGATTGTCTGGCGAGATAATGTGCTGCTCTTCTGCAAGGGATGTTTGGTACAGCTGTTTGTTGGTGACCGCCAGGACACGGTGTTGCGAATCGATGGTCAGCGTTTCGACGCTCACTTCCCGACCTTTCAGAAACTCTTCCGCCAGCATGACAAAATTTTCTTGAGGCAGTTCTTCTAGCGTACGCCGTAGAGACACTGGGTCTTTAACGATGAAGACGTTTTCGCTCCCGGAACCTTTCGGGTCTTTCAGGACGATTGCGCCTGCGTGGCGGCTGAAAAAACGTTCGACGTCGGCGCGTGTTCGGCAGGTTTCACTATTGACAGCGAATTCGGTATTTTCAAGTCTGGTGCGCATCAAGGCCTTATCGATGCACGTTTCGCATGTGTCGAAATCCATGCCTGCAATCGCATAACGCTGGCTGGCGCGTGCCGCCGGCAGCAAACCGTCTTCGGTAAATGAAAAAATAAAATCAACGGGTTGAGTCGTTAAGATTTCATCCATTTTTTCGAGCACGGTGGCTTTGGAGAAATCACTTACAAGGTGAATCTTATCGGTCAGTGCCTTGAGGTTGGGACCCACGGAGTCAGCCAGTTGCAAGACGGTGAAATCAAAACCTAAGCCACCATAGTGCATAAAGGTTTCATCATGCCCGCCGATCATCACGATATTCTTCATATATACCTTCAATAGATCGCTCGCCCCAGAAGGGTCGAGCGTGCAAGGAATAGTGGTTACGCCCGTTAACGGCGCGCAGTTAATTGATGCGTCGATACAGATTCATATTGGCAAATAACGCCTGCGCGTATCGGCGACGATAACGAACGACTACAGGTACGCGCACAATATGAAAATTATGTGGTAGGTTTTTTTGATTGTATCGAGCGATCATCAGCCGACGAGGAATTGGCAGATGCCGAGGGCATAATGATAAATATCGTTTTAACCGTGTTGAGCGGAAAAAGATGAGGCGAGGAGTGATCTGAATGAAAATGGAGCGGAAAAGTACACGCACTCATAGCGGCGGTATAAAACATGACAATCCTTTGTGCATTTATATTTTATTGCCTGCAATGAGCAGGATCCTACCTGACGACTGATAATTTCACGGTCGTTTCTAAATGTCAACACAGTAAAAGATTTGAAGGTTATTGCTGGGGGGGCCAGACAGGATCAAGCGGTAAGTCGACACATCTGCAAGGATCAATTGCCCGCAGACAAGGAACGTCCCCGTCACGATTCCCAGGTTCAGCGCCTGCAACTCATATACGCCATGTGCAGCAGAACCTCTTGGTCAGGCGGGGCGATCTGAACCGACTGAACCGCGACTATAGCGACTATAGCGACTGGTCACCGAGGCAGAAACGCTACAAAAGGATCCGCCAGCCCCGCGACAGATGCTGCACCAATCACTATATATGCGGAATTTGAATTCTGAACGGTGCTCAGCGCACACTGGCTAATGCGGCTAGAGGTATATTCCCCGACTCTCCTTTATCTCGGCATCCCCTCTAGTGATCAACGGCATCAAAATGCAGGACCGGCTGTAGTGGAACGACCTCGGTAGTCATACTGCAAAATTGCGGGTGTTCATGCCGGCCTCTTCCCCGCTGAACCCGGTTTGCCAAGACATCGCGTGCGCTCAGTGAAATGGGTGCGAACTCGACTGCAGGACCGGCTTCAGCCGGGAAAGCGCCGGATGGCGCGCTGCGAAACCGAGGGTGTACCGCCATCAGCCGTTCAGCTTCGACGGATCACTCTGCAACAGGACCTTGGCATGAATCCCGGCCAGGGTGTCTTTCAGGGTCGACGTGCCACGGCCCTGCTTCGCCTCTTTGTCCTGTTGCAAAGCCTGCTGCAGCACGCTGAGGAAATTCTGGGTCTTGGAGGTGGAGATCGGCGTGTGAGTGTCTTTTTCCAGGCGGCCCATCACGTACTTGGCAATGCGCGTCGACTGGCTGGCCGACTGGCTCAACGTCGCATCGACCAGTTCGCCTTTCTTGTAGCCAATGCTGGTTTTGCTACTGGCCTGATCGCTGACCTGGTAATACAGGTAGTTCTGGCTCGCGGGATCGGTGCTCAACGCCAGCTTCTGCCCGCCTGGCAGGGGCTTGTGATAACTGGCGGTGAGCTGAGATTGCTGGTCCTGAACGATGGTCCGGTTCAACTGGTCGCGTCCCTTGGACTGGGTGGTTTGCGACAGGATGTAGGCGAAGCTGTCCAGCTCGCCGGGGCGTGCCGGGTTGCCTTCGACGCTCTTCTCGCTGACCGAGGCGCTGAAGTCGCCGAGGCCGGTCAACAGGCCGTGGTCGGTGTCGGTCAGTTCGATCGAATTGACCGTCTGCGGCGCTGTAGACACGCGGGTGTCAGGGTAATTGGAGTGCAGCGTTTTGAACGCGTCCTCGAACATCGACAGCAGCTGCGCGTCGCCGTCACCGCGTTTGCGCGCCGACTCGATCTGGCTGACATAGCCGTCCAGCGCTTTCGCCTGCTGAGCACTGTCACCCCGAATGGCCGCGTTTTTCAGGTCCACCGACAGCTCAAGATTCCCCAGCGCGCCACTCATGCGCACCGAACGCTGGTCGGCATCGGCGTGCAGTTCAAGGGTCTGGGCGCTGCCGTCTTCGAGTTTCAAACTGGTTTTCATATCAACGGAGGCAAAGGCCTTCGAATCGAAATGGGTCAAGGCGTCGAGTTTCAGGGTCGGCGGCTTGGCCGTCAGGCCGTCGATGGCCGACTGAAAACCGTCCGCCATGGCATTCAGCGCGTTGAGCTCGTCGTCGCTGAGGTCGCCCCCGCTCACCTGGGCCTGCACCGCCAGACCGTCGTCCTGACTGGAAAGGCTCAGCTCGATGGTTTTACCGCTGGCGGTTTTCAGCGTCAGGCTGATGCTGTTCGCCGGATGACTGTGCAGGCGGTCCTGGGCGGCAGCGAGCTCTGCAGGCTCCAATGCTTTGCCGGTCGTCGAGCGCAGCACCGATTGGGAAATGTTCTGGCCGGTCTGCGCCAATTGACTGAGCAGCGTCGCGCCCAGGCCCTGGAAGCGACCGGCTGTGGCGGAAGTGCTGAAATTGCCCATCATCGCCAGCGAGACCTTGTCCTGCCGGGTGTACTCCCAAGCGGGCGGTACGTTGGCATCAGGCATCAGGCCACGGACGTTGTAGACCAACGGGGCGCTGACCTTGTCGTCCTGGCCGAGCATGACGACGGACGACGGCGTGGCGCTGGTGGTGGCAGCAGCGGCGTTGTCATTCAGCGCGACGGTGGCCGCCGGTTTGACCACTGGCATCAACTGGGCGGATGAGGTGACCGAAGCAATCGCTGACATGGCACTTCCCTGTTCAAGTGAGTAATAGACTTCCTGAACAGGGTGTCGGCGCGGGCTTTTGTAACTTGAGCGATACAAACATGGGGCAGTCCGTTAAAAGCGATTACGGCAAGCGCTGCCCTTTCACTATTTTGTTTCCGCTGGTGGGATCTGCGCCGTAACTCGGCCACAATACGCCCCGATCCCAGGCGCCAGGGCTTTATGCCTTTCGGTTCGCCGCACAACCCGCCACCCCAGGACTGAGCAATGCCCCAAGAGCGAATCGCTGCACTTCGGCTTCCCAAACCCATCCAGGGTGCGATTGACGATCTGGTGCGCGCGTTGAATGCCGCCACCACCAAGGAAGACCTCGAACGCGAGGCCTCCATGGAAATCAGTTTCATCCTCAGCCTGGAGACCAGCCGACGTCTTCGCCCGGCCGATGTAGAAACGCTGTACATGATCTTCGACGACGCCGTGCAAGAACGCCTCAGCCAATTGGGTCACGGCTGATCTGCACGCGCGCCGGATTTTTCCAGCGCATAAGCATCCAATGCCGAGACGGCCCCACGGCCCGCACTTCGAATGCTTTCAGCAAAGGACCCCCCATGACGTTTTACATCTTCCTCATCGCCTGCGCCGCGGCAGCCAGCACCGGCATCATTTTCAAACCGGGCAGCTGGTATGAATCGCTGCAAAAGCCACGCTTCACCCCGCCCAACTGGCTGTTTCCGGTGGCCTGGACGACGATTTATCTGCTGCTGGCCTGGGCCGGTTATCGCCTGACCCTGATCCCCGGCAGCGAAACCGTGCTGGCGTTATGGGCCGCTCAGATTGCCTTGAATACCCTGTGGACGCCGGTGTTCTTCGGCGCCCACCGCATCATGGCGGGCCTGATCATCATTTCGCTGCTGTGGCTGGTGGTAGCCGCCATGGTCGTGCTGGGGATCCAGCTGGACCTCATCACCGGGCTGATCCTGTTCCCGTACCTGGTCTGGCTGACCGTCGCTTCGGCGCTGAATTTTTCGATTCTGCGTCATAACCGGTAACGCGGCTCAGGCGGCCCTGGCCTGGCCGGCCTGCTGAATCAGCAGACCGGCCAGCGCCGACACCGCCAGCAAGACTACGACCCCGCCGTAGACATTGGTGGTGGTCACCAAGCCCGCCGTCTTGATCGACACGCCGGCCAGCAGCGCCGGAATGCAGAACGCCAGATAACTCAAAGCCAGAAAGGCCGCCATCAATGCGCCCCGTTCGTGGGCTTGGGCCAGGGGCAGCAACAGCCTCAGGGCGCCGAGAAAACTCGCACCGAAGCCGATCCCCGCCACCACCGCGCCGGTGAAGAACAGCCACAACCAGCCCAGATTCACCGCCGCCAGAATCACTGAAACCCCGATTGCCAGAAAACTGCAGCCCACCAACAAGGCCAGCCGGGGCGCGCGCAAACGCAGGTTATGAATCGAAATCGCACCACTGATGGTCAGCGCTGCCACGGCAAAGCCGCCGTTGAGCACTGAGGTCGAGCCGGTCGCAGCAGTCAGCAGCGACGGTGCGAGGGACAGGAAAAATCCGCCCAGCGCCCAGGCGGCGATGTCCGCCGGCAGCACCAGCAGCAATGTCCCCCTGGCCTGTGCAGGTACGGCGAGCCGCGGTCGCAGGGTTTTCAGCACGCCCGGCTGCGGGGTCACCGTTTCAGCGACCCGCAACAGATACACCGCCTGACCCGCGAACGCCGCGAGGAGCAAGCCATAGGCCAGGCCCATGGGCAGCGGCGCGTACTGCACCAACGCACTGGTGCCGAGCGCCCCCAGTGCCATGCCGAACATCGGTGTGATGCTGTTGAGCAACGGCCCCTGCTGCGCATCGCTGTCGAGCATCGCGGCGCCCAACGCGCTGGTGGCAATGCCGGTCGCCACGCCCTGCAGCACCCGCGCAACGATCAGCCAACTGACGTCGGTGGCGGCGATGAACAGCAGCATCGCGACGATCTCCAGCAGCAGCCCGATGAATATCACCGGGCGTCGGCCGAGGTAATCCGACAGCGAGCCGAACACCAGCAGCGTCGCCAGCAGGCTCATGGCGTAAACGGCGAAAATCACCGTCAACAATACCGATGAGAAGCCCCACGCCTGTTGATAGAGGTGGTAAAGCGGCGTGGGCGCGCTGGACGCGGCGAAGAAACACAGCAGCACGAAAGCCAGAAAACCCAAGTGGCTCCGCCCCCGACCATCGACTTGCGGGTTCTGCAAAGAATCAGACACGAGTACACTCTCCCGAAAAAGCACGCCACAAAAGCTATTAATTAGCGTTAGGAGTGTGCGAGCAGCGTCTGCTTAAAGCAAATACTTTGTGTTAGGGTCCGCAGCATGGCTATCAAAGAAGGCATTCGCACCGGCGGCCGCAGTGCCCGGGTGCAGACATCGATTCACGCAGCCGTTCGCGATCTGCTCCAGGAGCAGGAGCGTTCAGCCCTCAGCGTGCCCATGATTGCAGCCCGTGCCGGTGTCACGCCGTCCACCATTTACCGGCGCTGGGGCGACCTGACCTCACTGCTGGCCGATGCCGCTGTCGAGCGTCTGCGCCCCGACGAGCCGGTGGATTGCGGCAACCTGCGCGATGACCTGCGCACCTGGGTCGAGGTCTACCTCGAAGAGACCAACTCGGCCCCCGGCCGCGAGATGATGCGCGACGTGGTCTCCAGCAGCGCGACCCTGTGCTCGGGCAAGTGCCTGAACATGGTTCGCGATCAGTTGCAGATCATCATCGACCGCGCCCGGGACCGCGGCGAACAGAGTCCTCCGGCGGATGAACTGGTGGATGCCGTTGTCGCGCCCATGGTCTACCGCATTCTGTACGCCGAATCGGCGCCGTCCCTTGAGCGCATGCATCAATTGCTGGATCGCTGCCTGAGCTGATCCGATGCCCATCGTGCTCGCGACCAGACGAGCACCGGCCGCGACGACTGGGTATCATGGGCGCCCATTGACCACAGGCGCCCTTCCCCCCATGCACACCCTTGCAGACCTGCGTGCCGGCAAACTGGCAGGCATCACGCGGCTCAATCTCAGCGCCGACCTCGGCGAATTCCCCGAGGAGATTTTTAGCCTCGCCGATTCACTGGAAGTGCTGGACCTCAGCGGCAACCGGCTGACCGAATTGCCCGCCGACCTGCACCGGCTCAAGCGCCTGAAAATCCTGTTCTGCTCCAACAACCCGTTTACCCGCCTGCCGGAATGCCTGGGCCAGTGCGAGCAGCTGTTCTTCGTCGGTTTCAAGGCTTGCGATATCGCTGATGTGCCGGCCGTCGCATTGCCGCCCTCGCTGCGCTCGCTGGTGCTGACCGACAACCGCATCGAGACTCTGCCTGAAGCCATCGGCGACTGTGCGCAGCTGCAGAAGCTGATGCTCGCGGGCAACCGGCTGCGGCAATTGCCGGCATCACTGGCCCGCTGTCAGCGCCTGGAACTGGTACGGATCGCGGTCAACGATTTCCATAAACTGCCGCGCTGGCTGCTGGAAATGCCCGCGCTGGCCTGGCTGGCGTTTGCCGGCAACCCGCTGAACGACATCCACACTGAAGAGCCGATTCGGCAGATTCCGTGGCCGCAACTGGCGCTGCAACAGGTGCTGGGCGAAGGCGCCTCCGGAGTGATTCAACAGGCGCAGTGGCGCGCGGATGCCGACGCGTCGGCGCTGGACGTTGCCGTGAAGCTGTACAAAGGCGATGTCACCAGCGACGGCTCGCCGTTGAACGAGATGCAGGCCTGCATTGCAGCCGGGCGGCATGCTCACCTGATTCCCGTGCTCGGGCAGATTCAGGATCACCCGCAGGACGCTCGCGGTCTGGTGATGGAGCTGATTTCGCCGTCATTCGTGACCCTTGCGCGTCCTCCGACCCTGGAATCCTGCACCCGTGACACCTATGGCGGCACCCGGCTGAGCGCTTCGACCGTAAAGCGCATGGCCGCCGGGATCGCCGCAGCGTGCGCACATTTGCATGCCCATGGGATTAACCACGGGGACCTCTATGGACACAATATCCTCTGGAACGAGGGTGGTGACAGCCTGCTGGGGGATTTCGGCGCAGCGGCGTTCTATCCGGATGAAGAAACGGGAAGAAGGCTGGAGCGCATTGAAGTGCGGGCGTTTGGGGTATTGCTGGCGGAGTTGCTGGACGGTTGCGCAGAGAGCGATGCGCAGACTGCCCAGCTGCGAGCGCTGGCGCGGCGTTGCGTGCAGCCGGATGTGATGCAGCGGCCCGGGTTTGCCGAGGTTGAGCGGCTGTTCTGAACGCTGGCGTTTTGCAGTGCGGCCTCTGACGCCTTCCCGGCTAAAGCCGGTCCCACTAAGCCTGCGGTGTGTCAGCGGGACTCAATCCAGAGGACGCCGCACAACTGTAGGACCGGCTTCAGCCGGGAAGAGGCCAGCATGGACACCGTCGATTTAGCGGTACGCCCACCGACGCCTTCCCGGCTAAAGCCGGTCCTACGATGTGCTCGCGATGATTCAGTAGGACCGGTTTCAGCCGGGAAGAGACCAGCATGGACACCGTCGATTTAGCGGTATGCCCACCGACGCCTTCCCGGCTAAAGCCGGTCCTACCATGTGTTCGGGATCATTCAGTGGGACCGAGTTCAGTCAGTTGGCCCAGCCAGCCAGTTGGCCCAGCCAGCGTTAGCCTGCCAAACCCACGTAGACGTTTTGCACGTCATCGTGGCTGTCGATCGCTTCGAGGAAGGCTTCGACCTCGGCCATCTGCTCTTCGCTCAGGCCTTCAACCGGGTTTTTCGGGCGGTAGCCGATCTTGGCGGACTCGACGGTGAAGCCGAACTCAGGCAGCGCCTTGCACACGGCGTCGAGGTCGGTGGTGTCGGTGTAAAACGTTGCAACGCCTTGGTCGCCCTGTTCAACGTCTTGAGCACCGGCTTCGATGGCGGCTTCGTCGGCGTCTGCATCGTCTTTGGCGGCGACGGCGTCAATCATGCCCAGGTGGTCGAAATCCCAGGTGATCGAACCCTCGGCACCCAGCTGGCCCTTGCGGAACAGCACGCGGATCTCGGACACGGTACGGTTGATGTTGTCAGTCAGGCACTCGACGATGACCGGGACTTTGTGCGGGGCGAAGCCTTCGTAGGTCAATTTTTCGAAGTGCACGTGCTCGCCGAGCAAACCGGCGCCTTTCTTGATGGCGCGTTCCAGTGTCTCGCGGGGCATGGAGGCTTTCTTGGCCTGCTCGACCACCAGTCGCAGGCGCGCGTTCATGTCGGGGTCAGGGCCGGAGCGCGCGGCAATCATGATTTCCTTGGACAGCTTGCCGAAAATACGCCCCTTGGCGTTGGCTGCCGCTTCTTTGTGTTTGACCTTCCACTGTGCGCCCATGATTGCTCTCTTGTTCCGGTGGCGATGAATCGCTCGGATCCGACGTGTCTTGCACGCCGGGCCCATGACGATAAACGCTGAAAATAGGGTGATCGATAATGACAGGCCGGGGGTGAACCGCGGCGACCGGCGCATTTTATACACGCTGGCGCCAGAAGACACCCCTGAGACGCGCCAGCGCCTGACCTGAATCAGCGATGCTTGAACACCGGCTCGCGCTTCTCGATGAACGCCGCCATGCCTTCCTTCTGGTCCTCGCTGGCAAACGCCGCATGGAACACACGGCGTTCGAAACGAATCCCTTCGGCCAGGCTGACTTCAAAGGCGCGGTTCACGCTTTCCTTGACCATCATGGCTGCCGGCAGCGACTTCGCCGCGATACCGGCCGCGACGTTCATTGCCTCATCCAGCAGTTGGTCCTGCGGCACGATGCGCGCCACCAACCCGGCCCGCTCCGCTTCGACGGCGTCGATCAGGCGCCCGGTCAGGCACATTTCCATGGCCTTGGCCTTGCCCACCGCCCGGGTCAGACGCTGGGTGCCGCCCATGCCCGGCAGCACGCCCAGCTTGATTTCCGGCTGACCGAAGCGCGCGTTGTCGGCCGCCAGAATGAAGTCGCACATCAGCGCCAGTTCGCAGCCGCCACCGAGGGCAAACCCCGAGACGGCGGCGATGATCGGTTTGCGGCGATTGGCCACCCGATCGCTGTCGCTAAACAGGTCATCCAGATAGATCTGCGGGTATTTCAGCTCGGCCATCTCCTTGATATCAGCCCCGGCGGCGAACGCTTTTGCCGAGCCGGTCAGAACAATGCAGCCGATGCCGTGATCGCCCTCCAGCTCGTCGAGGGCGTGGTTGAGTTCGCTGATGAGCTGCGCATTCAAGGCGTTAAGCGCCTCTGGGCGATTGAGGGTCAAGAGGGCAACCCGACCTCGAACCTCTTTGAGGATAGTCATGTAATTCATTGTTTTACCGACCTTTTGTTATCGCGGAAGACAATCAGCCGCTATCGTAGATTTCAGATGCGAAACGCAGCACAAGGCATTGATATTAAAGAACAAGCTCAACGGCCACCGCTGTCGCTTCGCCGCCGCCGATGCAAATGGCTGCGACCCCTCGCTTAAGACCCCGCTGCTTCAACGCCGACAGCAACGTCACCAGAATCCTCGCCCCTGATGCGCCAATGGGATGGCCCAATGCGCAGGCGCCGCCATGCACGTTGACCTTGTGATGGGGCAGTTCCAGGCGGGCCATGGTGACCAGCGCGACGACCGCGAACGCTTCGTTGATCTCGAACAGATCGACCTCGGCCAGAGACCAGCCGGTCTTGCTCATCAGCTTGTCGATGGCGCCTACCGGTGCGGTCGGAAACAACCCCGGCTCATTGGCATAAGCGGCGTGGCCATGGATGACCGCCAACGGCGTGATCCCACGTCGTTGTGCTTCGGACTGGCGCATCAGGGTCAGGGCTGCAGCGCCGTCGGAGATCGAGCTTGAGTTGGCTGCTGTCACGGTGCCGCCTTCGCGGAACGCCGGTTTGAGCAGCGGGATCTTGTCCAGCTTCGCTTTGGGTGGCTGCTCGTCCTGGCGAATGGTTTTGCGCTCCTTGCCCACCGTGACCTCCACCGGGACGATTTCAGCGTCGAACCCGCCGCGCGTCATGGCTTCCTGCGCCCGGGTCAGCGAGGCGACCGCAAAACCGTCCTGGGCTTCCCGACTGAAATTTTCCAGCCCGGCGCACTCCTCGGCGAAGGTGCCCATCAGGCGGCCACGGTCGTAGGCATCTTCAAGGCCGTCGAGAAACATGTGATCGATGATCTGGCCGTGGCCCATGCGGTAACCGCTGCGGGCTTTTTCCAGCAAATACGGCGCGTTGGACATGCTCTCCATGCCACCGGCGATGACCACGTCGGCGCTGCCGGCCAGCAGCATGTCGTGGCCAAGGATGGCCGCCTGCATGCCCGACCCGCACATCTTGTTCAAGGTGGTGCAGGTGGTGGCGTCGCTGAGCCCGGCGCCCAATGCCGCCTGACGCGCAGGCGCCTGGCCCAGCCCGGCCGGCAACACACAACCGAACAGCACTTCATCGACCTGCGCTGCATCAATGCCCGCGCGCTCAACCGCGGCGCGGATGGCAGCGGCGCCCAATTGCGGCGCAGTCAGGCTTTTGAGATCACCCTGAAAGGCGCCCATGGGCGTGCGCGCAGCACTCACGATTACCACAGGGTCGTCGTTCAACGTCTGACGTTTGTTCAAAGACATGATGGAATTTCCTCGATTAGCGAGCCGCCATGCGCAAGGCGCCGTCCAGACGGATCACCTCGCCGTTGAGCATGCTGTTTTCGATGATGTGGCGTGCCAGCGCGGCGTATTCCTCGGGCTTGCCCAGGCGTGGCGGGAATGGCACGCCGGCGGACAGGCTCTCGCGCACCTGGGGGGTCATGCCGGCCATCATCGGCGTTTCGAAAATGCCCGGGGCGATGGTCATGACGCGGATGCCGTAACGCGCCAGTTCACGGGCGGCGGGCAGGGTCAGGCTGACAATGGCGCCCTTGGAGGCCGCATACGCCGCCTGGCCGATCTGGCCGTCATAGGCGGCGACCGATGCGGTGTTGATGATGACGCCACGCTCGCCGCCGGCGTCGGCCGTGCTTTCGGCGATGGCCACGGCAGCGAGGCGCAGCAGGTTGAAGCTGCCGATGAGGTTGACGTTGATCACCCGGCTGAAACTGTCGAGGCCGTGGGGGCCTTCTTTGCCAAGGATTTTCTCGGCGCCGACGATGCCGGCGCAGTTGATGACGCCATTGATCTGGCCAAACGCACTGAGCGCCGCATCCACTGCGGCCTGAACGTCGCTCTCCCGGGTGATGTCGCTGACGCTGGCCCGGGCCTTGCCGCCCAGTTTTTCCACGTGCGCCGCGAGCGCCTCGGCGTTGACGTCCACCAGCATCACGCTGGCCCCGGCGTCGATGAGCATCTGTGCGCTGGCCGCACCCAGCCCGGACGCGCCGCCACTGACCAGGAATACCTTGCCGTCGATCTGCATGATTGTGTCGTCCTTACACTTTTATTGTTGGAGGGGCGAAATACTCCGCTCTGCCGCGTGGATGGGCAATAGTCAAAGCGCGCAGAACGCGTGGTGGTTTTGGCCAGTGGCGATCAGCGCAGACTGGCGTCGCGGCATCGTTCGGGTCTTCAGGCCGGCGTGGCGTTGAACTCGCCCGTCACGGCAGCAGGTAACGCATCACCGAATCACAGATCATCGCTTTCTGCCGCGCCTTGACCCCTTCGTCCTCCAGGTCGATCTGGAAAATCTCGGCAAACGTGTGACGGTTGGACACGCGGTAGAAACAGAACGAGCTCATCAGCATGTGCAGGTCCACGGCCTGTACGCCTGGCCGGAAAACGCCGGCCTGCTCACCCCGCCGCAAGGTTTCGTCCAGCGCCTGCAAGACATTCCGGCTCAGCTCGCGGATGGTCGCGGACTGTTTGACGTTGGCGCCGTTGTGGATGTTTTCGATGCAGACGATGCGCACGAAATCGACGTTGCGGTCGTGGTGATCGAAGGTGAATTCCACCAGCCGCCTGATCGCTGCTTCCGGTGCGAGCACGTCCAGGTCAAGGCTGCTTTCCGTGGTGCGGATGTCGCCGTAAAGTTTCTCCAGCACCTCGGTGTACAGCTGCTCTTTGCTGTTGAAGTAGTAATAGATCATCCGCTTGGAGGTTTGCGTGCGCTCGGCAATCGCATCGACGCGTGCGCCGGAGAGGCCCTGGGCGACGAACTCGGCGACGGCCGCCTGAAGGATGCCGTCACGGGTTTTTTCCGGATTGTTCTTGCGGGACTTGCGCGGCGACTGAGCGCGTTCATCTGGGCGCGCTTCGGCGAGGCTGTCGTCAACGGTTTTCATGCGGGGCTCACGACCACGGTGGAATCGCGGGATTATGGGCCGCACCGGTGCGTTACGGAAGCGGCTCGTCACGAAGCGCCATGGGCGATCACGCCCGTGCCGAGCCGCTGCGGGCCCGGGCCACCGCCGCCAGGCGTACCGCGGCGTTTGCCTCGCCATTACCCGCATAGCCGTTGCTGCGCTGGAGGATTTCAAAGAAAAAACGCTCGTCGAACGCTTGAGTATAGGCGTGAAACAGCTCGCCACCGTCGGCGTCACGGTCATACAGCACGTGGTGCTGCGCCAGTTTGTCGAGGAACCCGTCGTCGAAACCGAAGCGCGCTCCCAGGTCGTCGTAGTAGTTCTGGGGAATATCCAGCCACTGCACGCCTGCCGCTTCGGCGCGGGCGACCTGGACAAAGATGTCGTCGCAGGCAAAGGCGACGTGATCAACGCCTGCGCCGCCGTGGCTCGCCAACCCGCGGGCGATGGCCGTGTCGCCATGATCCGGGGTGTTCAGCGACAGGCGCACGGTGCCGCAACGGCTGCGCAGCGCCCGGGTTTTCACCAGCCCGTAAGGGTCGTGCAGCAGCGCATCGGCATCGGCCTCGAAATCCAGCACGGCTTTGTAGAACAGCACCGCGCTGTCGAGCCTGTCGGCAGGCAAGGCCATGGCAACGTGATCGATGCGCTGCAAACCGCTTGGCGTGAAGGGTGGCGGGCTCAGGGTGAAGTCGCTGTCCCAGCTCGATTGCCCCGGTGCGGCGGCCTCGATCAGATACATCAGGCTGCCGTCCGGCGCGCGCACTGCCGGGACCGCTCGACCATCAGGGCCCACCGGGCCGTCATGGGTATCGGCATTGAGCTGACTCGCCCGCTCCAGCGCAGCAGCGCTGTCGTTCACCCGCAACGCCATGGCGCGCAGCGACGCGCCGGGAGTTTCGAGGGCGGAGTTCATGAAAGAAGGGGCAGCGAAAGAAGCCGCAGCGGAAGGCATCGGAGGTGAGGAGAAGCGCTCGGCGTTCAACAGGATATTGATATCGCCCTGCCCCAGCAGGGTCACGGCTTTGCTGCGGTGCTGACCCAAGGTGCCTAACCCCAGGCCATGCAGCCAGCTGCCCAACCGCGCACCCTGGGCATCATCCACGGCGAACTCGAGAAACGCCACGCCGGTGCAGGCGCTGGGTGCCGGCGGATGGAACAACAATGACGGTGCAGCGGGTTGAGACTGCTGCTGCAGCAGCGCGCGGGTTTGCTCCTCCAGGTGCAGCAACGAACGCAGGCCATCGGCGGCGTTGGCCCGAGTGGGTGCGGCGCGAAACACATCATTGAAAATCTCCAGCGACAGCGGGCCGGTGTAACCGCTGCGCAGGACCGCCGCGAGGAAACCCGCGCAATCGAATTCGCCCTGCCCCGGGAAACACCGGAAATGTCGACTCCACTCCAGCACGCCCATGTTCAGCAGCGGCGCGTCGGCCATTTGCACGAAGAAGATCTTGTTGCCGGGAATCTGCGCAATCCCGCTCGGATCCCCCTTGAGCGACAGCGTGTGGAAGCTGTCGAGCAGCACGCCGAGGGCCGGATGGTCGACCTGCCGGACCAGATCCCAGACCTGCTGCCAGGTGTTGACGTGACGTCCCCATGCCAGGCCCTCATAGCCCACCCGCAGTTGACGCGCACCTGCCCGCTCGGCGATCGACCCAAGGTCATCGAGCAGAACGTTTCGCTCGCCCAGTGAGTCGCTGGCGGTGTTGCTGCAGACCAGCATCAGGTCAGTGCCGAGTGCCTGCATCAGGTCGAATTTGCGTTCGGCGCGGTCGAGGTTGCGCTGCAGGTGCTCGCGGCGACAGCCTTCGAAGTCACTGAACGGCTGAAACAGGGTGATAGCGATGCCCAGATCCGCGCACAGCTGCCGCACCTGACGCGGGCTGCCGTTGTGATTGAGCAAGTCGTTTTCAAAGATTTCTACGCCATCGAAACCTGCTGCAGCAATGGCTTCGAGCTTTTCCGGCAGGGTGCCGCTCAAGGAAACAGTGGCGATCGAGCGCTGCATGCGGGGGGAATCTCCTGAATAATCACATGGCCACCTGGCGTCGATGAGGCTCGAACCTGGCGGGCGTTCGTGGGATTATTCGCGCCGTTGGACATGACATCAAATGAAATGAACCATACGGTTAGTTGTATGACGCTTTGCAGGGCCACTGCCCTGGCCGCGCGGACACCACCATAACAATTTCAAAACAGGCTTGATGCTTATGCGTTCCCCTTCTGCTTCGCCTGCCCCGGTCGCCTCCCGCCCTGCGCCGCCCCATGCCGGCATGAACGACAAGATTCGCGGCGCCCTGGCCGTCGGCAAAACCCGTTGGGGCATGCTGGCACTGGTGTTCTTCGCCACCACCCTGAACTACATCGACCGCGCGGCACTGGGCGTCATGCAGCCGATTCTGGCGGAGCAGATGAGCTGGACGGCGATGGATTACGCCAACATCAACTTCTGGTTTCAGGTCGGTTACGCCATCGGTTTTCTGCTGCAGGGGCGTTTCATTGATCGGGTCGGCGTCAAGCGCGCGTTCTTCCTCGCGGTGCTGCTGTGGAGTCTCGCCACGGGCGCCCACGGTCTGGCGACATCAGCGGCGGGCTTCATGGTCTGCCGGTTTATTCTGGGCCTGACCGAAGCCGCCAATTACCCGGCCTGCGTCAAGGTCACCCGGGTGTGGTTCCCGGCCGGAGAACGCGCCGTGGCCACCGGCATTTTCAACGCCGGCACCAACGTCGGCGCGATGGTCACGCCTGCCTTGTTGCCGCTGATCCTGACCGTGTGGGGCTGGCAGGCGGCGTTTATCTGCATGGGCTCGCTGGGGCTGGTCTGGGTCATCACCTGGCGGCTGACGTATTTCAATCCCCACGACCATCCGACGGTACGTGCCAGCGAGCGCGCCTACATCGACAGCGATGCCGACCCTGAAACGGAGCCTGAAGGGGAAAAGGTACCGCTCTCGCGCATCCTGAAAATGCGCGGCACCTGGGCCTTTGCCCTCGCCTACGCCCTCACCGCGCCGGTGTTCTGGTTTTACCTGTACTGGCTGCCGCCGTTTCTGAATCAGCAATACAACCTCGGCATCAGCGTGACGCAGATGGGCATCCCGCTGATGCTGATCTGGCTGACCGCCGACTTCGGCAGTGTCGGGGGCGGGATCCTGTCTTCGTGGCTGATCGGCCGGGGCATGCGGCCGATGACCGCACGCTTTCTGTCGATGCTGGTGTTCGCGCTGACGATCATTGGCGTGGTGTTCGCCGCCAACGCCAGCGGTCTGTGGGTGGCCGTCACGGCGATCGCCCTGGCGGTGGGTGCGCATCAGGCCTGGACGGCGAACATCTGGAGCCTGGTCATGGATTACACGCCCCGGCACATGATCAGCACGGTGTTCGGCTTCGGCGGCATGTGCGCGGCCATCGGCGGCATGTTCATGACGCAGATCGTCGGCGCGGTCCTCACCGCGACGCACAATAACTACAGCGTGCTGTTCACCCTGATCCCGGTGATGTACTTCATTGCGTTGATCTGGATGTATTTCATGGCGCCGCGCAGGTCATGAACCCGCCGTCATCAACCGCCCTTCTTGCGCTGCTGCCACGCCGCCGCCAGGCCGCTGAGGCAGATGATCGCGATGCCGGCCTGGGCGACAAGGGATGGCGAATGGTTGAACACGATGTAGCCCCACAAGCCGGCGAAGACGATCTGACAGTACCCGAACGGCGCCAGCATGGCCGGTGCAGCGAAGCGGAAGGCCTGGGTCAGCATCAGGTGCGCAACCATGCCGCAGGTGCCCAGCGCCAGCATGAACGGAATGTGCTTCCACTCCGGTGACTGCCAGAAGAACGGCACGATGGCGCTCATCAACAGGCTGTTGAACAGACCGGCGAAGAAGTTGCTGGTGGTCGGGCTGTCGTGGGCCGCGACCAGACGGGTCAGCAACTGGTAGCAGGCGAAGCAGAACGCCGAGCCCAGCGGCAGTAACACCGCCGGCCGAAACAGCTCGCCGCCGGGGTGCACGATCACCAGTACCCCGCTGAAACCCACCAGCACCGCGATCCATTGACCGCGACTGACCGTCTCTTTGAGCAGCGGCACCGACAAGGCCGTCACCAGCAGCGGCGCGAGAAAGTTGACCGCCGTCGCTTCGGCGATCGGGATGAACATCAGGCCACTGGTGAACAACAAGCTTGTGCCCAGCAGGCACACCGCGCGCAACGCCTGCAGCCCCGGGCGCTTGGTACGTAGCACGCGCAGGCCCGCCGAGGGCATGAAAATGCACGCCATCAGCCCGGTGTGCACCACATAGCGCACCCAGACCACCATCATGATCGGGTAGATGCCGGAGAGGTATTTGGACAGCGTGTCATGACTGGAAAACAGAAAGGTCGCAAACAGAATCAGTGCGATGCCCTTCAATGGCTGGTTGACGCCGGAGAGCGGCGTGCTGGTGGTGCTCATCTGCGTTCCTTTGGCCGTGCGTGAATGCGGGTCTGTCCCTTGCCGTGTCGAGCGCCGGCTTTCGTTCGAGGCGTCCAGCGTCAGCAAGAATATAGAAGGCGTCGCCGGAGCACCAAGCAAACATGACCGCCCGGGTGTTTTTCTGACCGTCTGGATCAGGCCTTTCCGCTTGCCCGGATTTGCCGCAGACTGCCGCTCTCGTTGACTCGGAACGGACGCTCAGTGGACCGCATTCAGGAAATGACCCTTTTCGCCGCCGTTGCCGAAGGCCCCAGCTTCGCGGCGGTGTCGCGCAACCTGAACGTGTCCACGGCCACCGTCACCCGGGCCGTCGCGCAGCTGGAAGCACGGCTCGGCACCTTGCTGATCGTGCGCACCACCCGGCAGCTGCGCCTGACCGAAGCCGGCGTGCGTTTCGCCGACGATTGCCGGCGCTTGCTGGCCGATCTGCAGGAGGCCGAGAGCGCCGCAGCCGGCATTCATGGGACGCCGCGTGGGTTGCTGACCGTTACCGCGCCGCAAGTGTTCGGCGACCTGCACGTCACGCCGGTCATGACCGAGTACCTGAACCAGCATCCCCAGGTGCAGATCCGCGGCCTGTTAATGGACCGAATCGCCGGGCAGCTGGAAGAAGGCATCGACGTCTCGGTGCGCATCGGCGAGTTACCCGACTCGTCGATGACCGCCATTCAGGTCGGCAGCGTCCGGCGCATGGTCTGCGCCTCCCCCGCTTACCTCAAGGCCCATGGCACTCCCCGGCATCCCCACGAGCTCATCGAGCGCGAAACCGTTTCCGTGATGATTACCGGCCGCAGCCCCGCGTGGACCTTCCGCATCGACGGCCAGCACCAGGACGTGAAGGTGCAATCGCGGTTGGCAATGACCTCGTTCACGGCGTCCACTCATGCCGCCCTTGATGGCTGGGGCCTGACTCAGGTGCCGTCCTACCAGATTCGCCGACACCTGCAGGCGGGCACGTTGCGCGCCGTGCTCGAAGACTTCGAGGTCACGCCGATGCCGGTTTACGTGGTCTACGTCGAAGGCCGAAGAGGCTCATCCAAAGTGCGCTCGTTCGTTGATTTCTGCGTTCAGCGTCTGCGCGCGGACCTGGCGTACAGCGCCGGGCGAGTTTGAGTGCGGGCACAGGTCCGCAGCCCAGCCTCGGCCCACCGGCCGAAATAGGGTTAGAGTAGTCACGCTGGCTCCGCCGTCCCTCGCCTGACCGGCAACGGAATCGGGGCGCTTTCCATCAATTGTCTGAAGGAAGATCCGCGTGAATCCATCGTCTCACCCAGCGAACATTGCCCAATTGATCGTCGACGCCATGGGCGCCGGTCAGAAAATCACCGACATCCGCCCGGAGTACGTGCCCGCCGACGTGGCCGGTGCCTACGCGCTGCAACGCGAGATTCTGCGCCTGCGCGAGACCTCAGTGGGCGGCTGGAAGGTCGGCGCCAAATCGCCGACCGGGCCTATCAATGGCGCGCTCCTGCCGGACGACGGTATTTTTGCCAGCGGCAGCCAGGTGGAGTGCATCGACTATCCGTCGCCGATTCTGGAACTGGAGATCGCCTTTCGGCTGGGTCGCGAATTCGCTCCTCGCGATGAGGCGTATTCGGATGACGAAGTGCTGGGCAGCATCCAGACGATGGGCGCGACCATTGAAGTGGTGTCGAGCCGCTTTGACGCCTGGCCGAAGATCGAACCGCTGCTGGCGTTGGGCGACCTGCTCAACCACGGCGCGCTGATTGTTGGCGAATTTGTTGATTACGATGCCAGCTTCCCGTTTGTCGAGCCTGCGCTGAGCTTTACCTATGGCGACGAAGACATCGTGCCGGGGGACGGGGCGAATCCGGCCGGTGACCCTCGGCGCTTGCTGCCGTGGCTGGTCAATCACCACACGCAGAACGGGCTGAGCGTGACGCCGGAGATGGTGATCACGACCGGTTCCTATACCGGGATGTACAAGACCCGCGGGCCGGGTCTGGCGGTGGGCGAGATTCGCGGGCTGCCGGTGGTGTCGGTGGAGTTGATTTAGGTTCCTGGGTCGCCAATGGCAGGACCGGCTTCAGCCGGGAAGACGTCTGTGCATTCAACCTATCTTTAGCGCCGGTTACGGCCCCTTCCCGGCGGAAACCGGTCCTACCAGGAATTGCGTTACGGCACATCGTTGCGTCGGGCGCGGAGTCGTAGGACCGGCTTTAGCCGGGAAGACGTCTGTGCATTCAACCTATCTTTAGCGCTAGTTACGGCCCCTTCCCGGCTGAAGCCGGTCCTACCAGAAATTTGCGTTACGGCACCTCGTTGCGTCGGGCGCGGAGTTGTAGGACCGGCTTCAGCCGGGAAGACGTCTGTGCATTCAACCTGTCTTTAGCGCCGGTTACGGCCCCTTCCCGGCGGAAGCCGGTCCTACCAGAAATTTGCGTTACGGCACCTCGTTGCGTCGGGCGCGGAGTTGTAGGACCGGCTTTAGCCGGGAAGCGTTTGATTGAGGTGCCAGGGGAATGACGGCTCACCCCTGCCGCCAATACCCCGGTCGGTTGTACACCTCTTTCAGAAACGCGATGAAAAACCGCACTTTCGCCGGCAGGTAATGCTGCTGCGGGTAAACGCCCTGGATGTCGTAACTGGGCAAGGCGAATTCATCCAGCACGGTGACTAGGGCGCCGCTCTCCACTGCGTTCTGAATCTCCCACGTCGAGCGCCAGCTCAGGCCCAGCCCGCGCTTGGCCCAGTCATACAACAGCTCGCCATCGTTGCAGTACAGATTGCCCGCGACCTTGATCGCCACCGGCCTGCCCTCGCGCTGGAAGGTCCAGCCGCGATGCTGCCCGCCCTGCAGGTTGAACGACAGGCAATTGTGCTGCGCCAGGTCCTCAAGCACCCGGGGGAATCCGTGCTCCGCGAAATAGGCCAGTGAGCCACAGACCACGCGTTTGTTGGCGTACAGCTTGATGGCGACGTAGTTGGGGTCGAGCACCTCGCCGATGCGGATGCTCATGTCATAACCCTCACGCACCAGATCCACCACGTTGTCAGTCAGGTTGAAGGACAGCTGCAAATCCGGAAACCGCGCCTGAAATTCCGGCGCATGGGGCGCGACGTGCTGGCGGCCAAACCCCGCCGGTGCCGAGACCACCAGATGGCCCCGCACGCTGCTTTCGTTCTCGCTGATGCTGGCGTCCAGTTCCTCGAATGATTGGAGCACCAGCTTGGCGTTCTCCAGGTACGACTCGCCCGCATCGGTCAGGGTCAGGCCCCGGGTCGAGCGATGAATCAGCTTCACGCCCAGCCGATCCTCCAGCGCACTCAGCCGCCGGCCCATGATCACCGGCGTCACGCCCTCCACCAGCGCAGCGGCGGCGAAACTGCCACGGGTGGCCACCAGGACGTAGCTGCGCAATTCCGTGTAGCGATCCATTCGATACTCCAGATACCGATAGAGCGGATAAAAACAGCCATTCACAAAGCATCGGATTCAAATCAGGCTGCTTACGTACAAAAACTATCGAGTTCAGGAGACTAACAAATGACCGTCATGAGAGCCATCGAAGCCGCCGTTCTGGTGATGCGTCGCGAAGGCGTCGACACCGCCTTCGGAATTCCCGGCGCCGCGATCAACCCGCTGTACGCCGCCTTCAAGAAACTCGGCAGCATTGACCACGTGCTGGCGCGCCACGTCGAAGGCGCTTCGCACATGGCCGAGGGTTACACCCGTGCCATCGCCGGCAACATCGGCGTGTGCATCGGTACGTCGGGCCCGGCCGGCACCGACATGATCACCGGTCTCTATTCAGCCTCCGCCGACTCGATTCCGATTCTCTGCATCACCGGCCAGGCACCCCGTGCACGGATGCACAAGGAAGACTTCCAGGCCGTGGACATCGCCAGCATCGCAGCCCCGGTGGCCAAATGGGCAACGACGGTCATGGAACCCGGCCAGGTGCCGTATGTGTTCCAGAAAGCCTTCCAGTTGATGCGCAGTGGCCGGCCCGGCCCGGTATTGATCGACCTGCCCTTCGATGTGCAGATGGCCGAGATCGAATTCGACATCGACGCTTACGAACCGCTGCCGGTGGTCAAACCCCAGGCCAGCCGCAAGCAGATCGAAAAAGCCCTGGCGATGCTCAACGCGTCGGAGCGTCCGCTGATCGTCGCCGGTGGCGGCATTATCAACGCCGATGCGTCAGACGCGCTGGTGGAATTCGCCGAGCTGACCGGCATTCCGGTGATCCCGACGCTGATGGGCTGGGGCACGATCCCCGACGATCACCCGCAGATGGCCGGCATGGTCGGGCTGCAGACCTCCCACCGCTATGGCAACGCGACGATGCTGGCGTCCGATCTGGTCCTGGGCATCGGCAACCGCTGGGCCAACCGCCACACCGGCACCGTCTCGGTGTACAGCGAAGGGCGTACTTTCATCCACGTTGACATCGAGCCGACGCAGATCGGCCGCGTGCTGACGCCGGATCTGGGCATCGTTTCTGACGCCGGCGCAGCGCTGGCGATGTTCATCGAAGTGGCGCGCGAGTGGCACACCGCCGGCAAACTGAAGGACCGCAGCCAGTGGCTCGCCAGCTGCCAGGAACGCAAGCGCACGCTGCAGCGCAAGACCCATTACGAGAACATCCCGGTCAAGCCCCAGCGCGTGTACGAGGAGATGAATCAGTACTTCGGCAAGGACACCTGCTACATCAGCACCATCGGCCTGTCGCAGATTGCCGGCGCGCAATTCCTCCACGTCTACAAGCCGCGTCACTGGATCAATTGCGGACAAGCCGGCCCCCTGGGCTGGACCCTTCCGGCGGCGCTGGGCGTGGTCAAGGCTGACCCGAATCGCCAGGTTGTCGCGCTGTCAGGGGACTACGACTTCCAGTTCATGATCGAAGAACTGGCCGTCGGTGCGCAGTTCAAGCTGCCGTACATCCATGTGGTGGTGAACAACTCCTACCTGGGCCTCATTCGTCAGGCCCAGCGCAACTTCGACATCGACTACTGCGTTCAGCTGGCGTTCGACAACATCAACGCGCCTGAGCTGGAAGGCTATGGCGTCGATCATGTTGCGGTTGCCGAAGGCCTGGGCTGCAAGGCGATCCGCGTGCTTGACCCGGCGCACCTGCAGGCCGCCTTCGCCGAGGCCACGAGGCTGATGCGGCAGCACCGCGTGCCGGTGGTGGTGGAGATCATTCTCGAGAGGGTCACCAACATTGCGATGGGCACCGAGATCAACGCTATCAACGAATTCGAGTCCCTGGCCGAAACCCGCGCCGACGCCCCTACCGCCATCAGCCTGCTGGATTGATCGCACCCGGTTATTCAAGAAACAGAGCCCAGCACAAGAAGGAGTACGTCATGCCACGTTTATGCGCCAACCTGTCGATGCTGTTCACCGAACTTGAGTTTCTGCACCGCTTCGAAGCCGCCGCCGACGCCGGTTTCAGGGGTGTCGAGTACCTGTTTCCCTATGACTTCAGCTCTGCGCAGATCAAGGCCGAGCTGGACCGCAACCGACTCACCCAAGTGCTGTTCAACCTGCCGGCCGGGGACTGGGGCAAGGGTGAGCGCGGCATCGCCTGTCACCCCGATCGGGTCGAGGAGTTTTACGCCGGCGTTGAGCTGGCGATCGCCTACGCCAAGGTCCTCGGCAACACCCAGATCAACTGCCTGGCGGGGATCAAGCCCCAGGGTTTCGACGACGGGCTGATCGAGAAGACTTTCGTCGACAACCTCAAGTACGCCGCCGACCGCCTGGAAGCCCAGGGCATCGATCTGGTCATGGAAATGATCAACACCCTGGACATTCCGGGGTTCTACCTGAACACCACCGCCCAGGCCCTGGCGATTCGCGAGAAGGTCGGCAGCCGCAATCTGTCGCTGCAATACGACATCTACCACATGCAAATCATGGAGGGCGACCTGGCCCGCACCCTCGAAAACCACCTGCCGGCGATCCGCCACGTGCAACTGGCGGACAACCCCGGCCGGCATGAACCGGGCACCGGCGAGATCAACTACGGCTTTCTGTTCAAGCACCTGGACCGGCTCGGCTATCGCGGCTGGATCGGCTGTGAATACACGCCGCTGACCACCACCGCAGCGGGGCTTAGGTGGCTGAAAACCCATAATTTGATCTGAAGTCAGCGGCAAGCTTCAAGCTTCACGCATTGCCAGCCGGACGAACGCAGTCAGGCTTCTAGCTTGCGGCTTGAAGCTTGCCGCTTGCTCCCCAACAACAACCAGAGGCACCTTCTATGGCTAACATCGGATTCATCGGCACCGGCATCATGGGCTTGCCCATGGCAGAAAACCTGCAGAAGGCAGGTCATCAATTGATCCTTTCCCGGCATTTCAGTGCCCCGCCCGCGTCACTGGTGGACGGCGGCGCGACGGTGCTGGCCAACCCGCGGGAAGTGGCGCAAGAGGCGGAGTTCGTCATCGTCATGCTGCCGGACACGCCGCAGGTCAACGACGTGCTGTTCGGCGAAAACGGTCTGAGCGAAGGCACCGGAGCCGGCAAGGTGGTCATCGACATGAGTTCGATCTCACCTTCGGCGACCAAAGCGTTTGCCGAGAAAATCAACGCCACCGGCGCGCAGTACCTCGACGCGCCGGTGTCCGGCGGCGAAGTCGGCGCCAGGGCGGCCACGCTGAGTATCATGGTCGGCGGCGAGCAGGCGACCTTCGAACGCGCCCTGCCCCTGTTTCAGGCCATGGGCAAGAACATCACCCTGGTCGGTGGCAACGGTGACGGTCAGACCGCCAAGGTCGCCAACCAGATCATCGTCGCGCTGAACATTCAGGCGGTGGCTGAAGCCCTGCTGTTTGCGTCGAAAAACGGCGCTGATCCGGCCAAGGTGCGCGACGCATTGATGGGGGGCTTTGCCTCGTCGAAGATTCTGGAAGTCCATGGCGAGCGGATGATCAAAGGCACGTTCAACCCGGGTTTCAGGATTGCGTTGCATCAGAAGGACCTGAACCTGGCCCTGGAAGGCGCGCGGGAATTGGGGCTGAACTTGCCCAACACTGCCAACGCCCAGCAAGTGTTCAGCACCTGCGCGGCGCTGGGTGGGAGTGGCTGGGATCACTCGGGGCTGATCAAGGGCCTGGAGCACATGGCGAATTTTTCGATTCGCGGGGATCACAGGCCTGACTGACTGGCATCGAGAGGTGTGTTGGCCATACCGGCCCCTTCCAGGCTAAAGCCGGTCCTACGACGCACACGCCGCTGATTCTCGTAGGACCGGCTTTAGCCGGGAAGAGGCCCGCCCTGCTCACACATCCGGCGCGGCAAACACGTCAATAAAAAAAGCCAGGCCTCCTCTCGGACAGCCTGGCTTTCTTCTACAACGGAGCTTCTAAATCATCCTGCAAAGCGATCAGAAAATATTGATCGGATAATCCGCAATCAAACGAAATTCCTTCACGTCGCCATCGGGCTGGTCGCCGTTGGCGGCGTGCCAGGCCTGACGCATGCGCAAGGACAAATCCTTGGCCGGGCCGGACTGTACGACATACTTCGCCTCCAGGTTGGTTTCGTGGTGGTCGCCGTCATCGCCATAACCGGTGTACGTGCTGTTCGACGGAATGTGGGACCCATCGATGTCATCACCGTGGATATAACGAACCATGAAGCTCAAACCCGGCGCACCGTAACTTGCCATGTTCAGGTCGTAGCGCGCCTGCCAGGACTTTTCACCCGGCCCGTTGAAGTCGGAGTACTGCACGGAGTTGGCCAACAGTATCGAATCGCCAGTGTCGCCCCCGCCGTTATTACCAAAGGCCACATAATCGAATGGTGTGTCGCCATGCACTTTCTGATACGCCAGCGTCACGGTATGAGCGGTCAGGAATGAATAGGCAGCCGCCAGCGACCAGGTCGTGTTGTTGATATCCCCGGCCTTGGCGGCACCGCTGTCGTTGGTGCGGTAGATATTGAAATCGACGTTCAACGACTGCTGATCAGAGATCGGCAAGGTGTAGTTGGCATTGGCGTAGTACTGATGCCAGACGTCCTTGAGGTCCGAACCGTAAAGGCTGACCGAAAGATTATCGCTGAGCGCATATTTACCGCCCGCGTAATCAATGCTGCTGGCTTCAACGTTGGCATACGCCGCCCAGATGCCGTGATCATTGTTGGTCGTGACCGGGCCGTTGCTGCTGGTGAAATGACCGGCATCGAGGTCCAGATTGGCGATATCACTGCTCAGCAGGTTAAAACCGGTCGCGGTCTGCGGGAACAGGCGTGACCCCCCTGCGGCAAACACCGGCGCCTCGGGCTGCAGGTTGCCGTAGCGCAATTCGGTCTTCGAGATGCGCATCTTCAGCGCACCGCCGGCGGTGCCGAATTCATCCTGCGGATTGCCGTGGCTGTCCACGGGCAGGTTGCCGGTGCCGGTGGTCCCGCCACCGCCATCGAGCTTCAGGCCCCAATAACCGTAGGCGTCAACGCCAAAACCAACGGTGCCCTGGGTGAAGCCGGAACTGAAATTACCCAGCACGCCCTGGGTCCAGTCCTTGCTGTCGTCCTTGCCGTTCTTGTTGTCCCGATTGAAATAGTAGTTCTTGAGATGAACAGTCAGACTGCTGTCGTCGACGAAGCCCTTGGCCTCCGATTGATCACTGACAACCGCTGCCGTTGCCAATTGACTGACACCCAGCGAAACCGCCAGCGTCATCAGATTCCATTTTACGAAAGTCATTGTTGTCCCCTGTCTCGATTAAAGCCCAGCGCGGGCGCCGCCTGGATGCGGGTCGCTGTTTGAAATTCATACGGTTCAGCGCTGGAGCGGGCGTTGCGGCAGATGGAAACGAAACACATATGCCAGTGACTGGACGGCTGTTCCAGCCAAAGGAGCACATTGATTATTGTCGACGCACATTCTACACACGGTAAAACACGCACTTGAAGGCCGAAAATCTTGTAGCACTATCCAACCGGCGGGGTTCCCAACCCGTCTTGATAGTCACTATCAACCTTCGTAATAGTCGAAAACTTTGAACGGATGTTACCGTCGTCGGCGATGAAGAACACGACTCGATTGCCGGATGACTCCGCAGCGTCAGGCAATCGAATCATGCTCCGCTTCATCATTCCTTTGGTAAGACTTTTAGCCACCTCACGCCAGTGCGGTGGCTTTTTTTATTCCTGGCGGGTCGAGCGTTCAAACAATTCGCCGGGAACATGAAGCGGTCGAAAAATTCCCTCTGAAAGTACCAACGGACACTATTGATTCGATAGGTAAATTCTCTAGGCAACGTCGTAGAAAGTCCGATATAAAGCGCACCAAGTAATGGCGTTCCAATATCATTAACGCCCCCCATTTCAGGTGCCTTTTATGTTCAAAAATCTTTCGATCGCCAAGCGCCTGGGATTGGGCTTCGGGCTTGTTCTCGCGCTGATGATTCTGGTCACGCTGGTTGGCGTTAACCGGGTCCGGCTAATGGAATCCGCACTGACCGACGTCAGTGAGGACGCCACCATCAAACAGCGCTACGCGATCAATTTCCGGGGCAGCGTCCATGACCGCGCCATTGCCCTGCGCGACGCCGTGCTGGTGCGCAACGACGCCGGGCTGGCCACGCATTTGCGTGACATCGAGCGCCTCGACGGCCTTTATCAGGCCTCCGCTGCGCCCATGGACCGCATCTACCAGACCAAGGGCGCGTCGCCCCGTGAGCAAGAGCTGCTGGCCAACATCAAAGCGGCAGAACGCACCTCCCTGAGCGCCACCGAAAAACTGCTGAAGCTGCGCCAGCAAGGTGAAATCGACCAGGCCCAGACGCTGCTGATGGAGCAAGTGTCCGGCGCCTACAAGGACTGGCTCGCCCGCATCAACGCACTGATTGACCTCGAAGAAGCGGCCATCAGTGGACACATCACTTCGGTACGGGCCACCGCCTCGCAATTCGCTTCCCTGATGTTGCTGGCGACCGGCATCGCCGTGGTGTTGGGCATCATTGCCTCGCTGCTGATCATCCGCAGCCTCAAATCGACCCTGGGCGCAGAACCCCATCAAGTGGCGGCTTCGATCCGTCGTCTGGCGGCCGGCGAGCTGACCGACAAGATCGAAACGGCCTATCCCGACAGCGTCATGGGCGCGCTCAAGGCGACCAATGTGCACCTGTCGGCCACCATCACCGAAGTGCGTTCGGCTGCGGCGGCGTTGACCCACTCTTCCGCACAGCTGCTGTCCAGTTCCGACAGCAACAGCGACCAGATGCGCCTCCAGGCCAGCGAAACCCAGCATATGGCCGCTGCAGTCAATCAGATGGCGACCACCGTAAAAGAAGTGGCGAGCTACGCCAATCAGGCCGCCAGTGCTACCCAGACCGCCGATGACGAAGTCGAGAACGGCAAGCGCGTGGTCGAAGGCACCGCCCAGGCGATGGATCAACTGGCGCGCAAGCTGGAAAGCGCCGCTGACTCGGTCGGCCAGGTGTCCAGCGACAGCCGCGCCATCGAGAACGTGGTGGCGGTGATCAACTCCATCGCCGAACGCACCAACCTGCTGGCGCTCAACGCTGCCATCGAGGCCGCCCGCGCCGGTGAAGCAGGCCGCGGGTTTGCCGTGGTCGCCGACGAGGTTCGCTCCCTGGCCAACCGCACCCAGGAATCGACCCAGGAAATCCGCGACATGGTCGGTCAATTGCAAAACGGGGCGGTGAAGACCGCCGACCTGATGCGCGAAAGCCGCGAGATGGCCCAGCGCACGGTCGAGCAGACTCACGAAGCGCAAACCGCGCTGGTCAGGATCCGCCACGAAGTCGGAGCGCTCAACGACATGAACGCGCAGATCGCCAGCGCCGCCGCGCAGCAACAGGCGGTGGCCGACGACGTCAGCGTCAACATCAACCGCATCCACGATGCGGCGCTGGAAACCGCCGTCGGCTCCAATCAGGTGGCCCGCTCCAGCCGCGAGCTGTCGACCCTGGCCGACGTGCTCACCGACCGCGTGAGCTTCTTCAAGGTCTGACCGCCCAGGGCTGCGTCGCGCAGGCGGCGCAGCCCTTTGCTGCATGATCACTGCATCACTCGGCTCCCCTGCCTGCCCCCCTACGGCGTCTCGATCCTGACGGCGCACCCGGCTTAATCGCTGGAGTCCTTCTGCACTTTCTGGTCTAGTAGCGATCCGGTCATCCCGAGTCGACCGTCGTCGATTCCGTCATCCATTCGCTGCAACTGCCACCAAGCAAAGGTCCCGCCGATGTCTGCCCAACGTTTCAAACACGCCCTCTCCTGCCTGTCCCTGCTGGCCTGTCTGACCTCCACTGCAGCCTTCGCCCACGCCCATCTTGAAAGCCAGCAGCCCGCTGCCGACAGCGAAGTGAGCGCGCCCAAAGAGCTGCGCCTGGTCTTCTCCGAAGGCGTCGAAGCCACATTCACCAAAGTGGTCATCAGCCTGGACGCCCCTGATACGCCGACTGAAATCATCCAGACGCGTAACGTCGAAACCGATCCCAATAACCAGAAAGTTCTGATCGTGACCCCCGCCGTGCCGATGGTCCCGGGCACATACAAGGTGGAATGGCACGCCGTGTCGGTGGACACCCACAAGAGCGAAGGCACCTACCGCTTTCAGGTGACGCCATAACCCCATGCACGAAGGACTGATCCTGTGCCGGTTCATCCACTTCGGCGCAGTGCTGGTGCTGTTCGGGGTCGGCGCGTTCCGCAGCCTGTTGTTTGGCCGGCATTTGCTGCCTTTTGAGGTAAGCCAGGCGGAACCTCGCCTGAGTCGACTGCTCGGCTGGCTCGCGGCCATCGCGCTGGTGAGCGCGATGGCCTGGTTGATGCTGACGGCTGCTTACCTGAGCAGCGACTGGAGCGGCGCGATCAATCCGTCCACCGTCGGGCTGGTGCTGGGCAATACCTGGTTCGGTCATGTGTGGGTCGTTCATCTGCTGCTGAACGTGCTGGTTGTCAGCCTCAATCGCCGGGTGAACCCGGGCGCGCTACTGGTCCTCAACACGCTGTTGCTGCTGACCCTGGCGCCGGTGGGTCACGGCGCCATGTTCGACGGTCTGAAAGGCCAGCTGCTGATCCTCAATCAAATGCTGCACCTGCTCGGCGTCGGCACCTGGCTCGGCGGTCTGTTGATGCTGGCCCTGCTGCTGAGGGCTGATGGTGGTGTCGATCTGGCCTTGGTATTGCGGCGTTTCAGCGGCATCGGCTACGGGCTGGTGGCGGTGATCATCGCCACGGGCCTGATCAACGTTCGTGCCCTCAGCGGCGGGTTCTGGCCTGAGCCGGCGTTTGCCGGGTTCGGCCTGGTGCTGGCCGTTAAAGTCACGATGGTTGCGGGGATGCTGGTGCTGGCAGCGCTGAACCGGCAGTTGGCCCAGGCCGCTGATTTGCCGATGGCGCGGCTGCGGCTGAGCGTATTGCTGGAAGGCCTGTTTGGCGCGGGTGCGCTGGCGGCGGTGTCGTTGCTGGGCACCTTGCCGCCGATGCTGGGCTGATTGAACAGGTTGGCCTGAAGGCAAAAGTTTGAACGCAAGACTCGGAGTGTCGCCTTCCATCACTGCGGCTAACGTACAGTCCAGTGAACCGTCAGAGAGCCGCCGAAATGAGCCGCCAGCCGAGTAATCCGTCCACCCAACCCGTCGAGCTCGACCCGCGCTGGAACGCCGTGGTGTCCCGGGACGTCAGCGCCGACGGGCAGTTCGTCTATGGCGTGCGCACGACGGGGGTGTACTGCCGCCCGAGCAGCAGCGCACGCTTGCCACGCCCGGAAAACGTGGTGTTCTTTGACAGTGCCACCGAGGCCGAAGCCGCCGGGTTTCGCCCGAGCAAGCGCGCCGCCGCCGACCGCACCGGCCTGGCTGAGCAGCACGCCGCCGTGGTCGCTGGCGCCTGTCGTCTGATCGCCGACGCGGAGTTGTTGCCGACCCTCGCCGAGCTCGCTGCCCACGCGTCCATGAGCCCCTGGCATTTCCACCGCGTCTTCAAAGCCGTCACCGGCCTGACACCCAAGGGCTACGCCAACGCCCACCGCGCCGACAAGGTACGCCACAAACTGACCGACAGCGGGCGTATCACCGACGCCCTGTACGACGCCGGTTTCAATTCCAACAGCCGTTTCTACGAGGCCAGCGCGGGACTGCTGGGCATGAGCCCCACCGACTACCGCAAGGGCGGCGCGGCGCTGGAGATCCGTTTTGCCGTCGGCGAGTGCTTTCTCGGCGCCATTCTGGTGGCCCGGAGCCCCCGGGGCGTGTGCGCCATTCTGCTCGGCGATGACCCCAATCGACTGGTGCAAGACCTGCAGGATCAGTTCCACAGCGCCACGCTGATCGGCGGCGACGCGGAGTTCGAGCGGCTGATGGCGGAGGTGGTGGGGTTTATCGAAGCGCCGAAGCTGGGCCTGAACCTGCCGCTGGATTTGCAAGGCACCGCTTTTCAGCAGCGAGTCTGGCAGGCCCTGGCGCAGATCCCGCCGGGCACGACCGCCAGCTACGCGCAGATCGCCCAACGGATCGGCGCGCCGACCGCCAGCCGCGCGGTCGCCCTGGCCTGCGGGGCAAACCGCATTGCCGTGGCGATTCCCTGCCATCGTGTGGTGCGCAGTGATGGCGCGTTGTCGGGCTATCGTTGGGGAGTGGAGCGCAAGCAGGCGTTGCTCACTCGTGAGGGTCAACAAAAGGAATCACAGTATTCACGCTGAGCTGTTTTGATCGGTTTCAGCCCAGCTCAAACGTCAGTTTCGCTGCTTTCGTAATGCTATCGATCCTCGCGGGTGTGCCACAGACGCAGCAAATAGATTGTGGAATTCGCTATCTCGTAGCGCATCTCGTAACAGCCGATCTGGATTCTGCGCACATCCCTCGGCTCAAATTCTTCCAAGCGTTCGCCTATGCGTGGGTTGGCGAGTAACGTAGTCGGTGCTGTCGTGAGTTGCTGCACGGTTCGTGCGGCGGCTGGCTGATTGACCGCTGCAAGAAACTCATACAGTCGGGCAATGTCGGAAAGCGCTTTGCTTGTCCACTTCAATTCCATCAGCGCGGGACCGGCAACGGCGTGTCGGTGCCAAGGCTATCAGCCCAGGCCTGAACGGCTTGGTGATCAATTACCCGGCCAGCATCAACGTCAGCCAATGCCTCGCGAGTCAGGCGACTCCGCTCTTCTTCCTGATCTATCCAGGCGGAAAGAGCCTGTTTGACGATCCAGTTTTTGGAGCGTTCCAGACGCTCTGCCATCAAATCGACTTTCTGTGCCAACGCCTCAGGAACGTGAGCCGTCACCGATCGGGTCTTTGCGGGGTTTGCCATGATGGGAGGGTCCTGACTAAAGAGTGATTCAAAGTTAATCATAGTGAGTCATTAAAAGTCGTCAAGAGTAGAGTCAGGTGTCGGAATGCGCTGTACGCCATCCGCTAGAAGCTTCCCGGCTAAAGCCGGTCCTACCACTGAAGCCGGGCATGCAAACGCCGGTAACAGCTTCTCGCTTGAGAAACCCTGACAGCGGCGTAAGGTCCCTGCACCGGATCTCACAAGGAGCATGGACGTGCCTTCGACTCTTCAAGCAGCGATAACCGACAACGCCCCCTCATTCTGGTTGATCGCCGACCAGCTCAATGCACGCAACGAAACCGAACGACTTGACTACATCCGCTCGGGCTTCCCGCCCGGCTGGGTCAAGGTGCTGCGCAATGCCTTCCGCCTCAGCAACAGTCAGCTCGAAGCCTTGCTGGCGACCTCGGTCTCGACCCTGGAACGCCGCCAGCGTCAGCAACGGCCGCTGGACATCGTCGGCTCCGAGCGCCTCGATCGGGTTGCCGCCCTCGCCACCCACGCCGCCGAACTCTTCGAAGACCAGAACACCGCCCGCCGCTGGATGGTTGCCTCCAACCGCGCACTCAACGGCCAGACACCCATCGCCCTCTGCGAAACCGAGATCGGCGCGCGCCAGGCACGCCGCGTGCTCAGCGCACTGCAGCATGGCGGGGTCGTCTGATGCAGGCCTGGAGGATCAGCAAGGACAGTGCCGCGAACGATCTGTCCGGCCTGGGCGCCGCGCAGTTCGGCGGGCGCTGGAATCACGCCGACCAGCCTGCCATTTACCTCGCGCTGAGCGCGTCAGGCTGCGCCCTGGACACGCTCATTCAATGTGCGAGCCTTCCGCAGCCGGGTTTCCAGCTCGTTCACCTGCAGTTGCCGGATGACCCGGGGCTGTATTGGCAACCGGCGCTGACTCAGTTACCTCCGGGTTGGGACGTCACACCGGCGGACCGCCCCAGCATGGATTTCGGCAGCGCCTGGCTGGAGCGGCGCGAGCAACTTGGTCTGATCGTGCCGTCCGCGACCATCACCCATACGCGCAACCTGCTGCTCAATCCTCGGCACTCCGCCATGGCGCAGGTCAGGGTGCTCGAGGTGCGCCCCTTCACCTGCGGCTGATCAGCGCTGGGTATCGACCACGATGCGCCCGCGCACCTGACCGTTCATGAGCCGGTGCGCGGTCTCAATCACCTCACCCAAGCCGATCTCGCGGCTGATCAGCGGCAGCAGCGACACATCAAGATCCCGGGCCAGACGCGCCCAGGCGTCAATGCGGTCCTGGCGCGGGCGCATGACGCTGTCGATGCCTGCGAGGGTCACGCCGCGCAGAATGAAGGGCGCCACCGACGCCGGAAAGTCCATCCCTTGGGCCAGACCGCAGGTCGCCACCGTGCCCCAATAGCGGGTGCTGGCGCAGATGTTGGCGAGGGTGTGGCTGCCCACCGAATCGATCGCCCCGGCCCAGCGCTCCTTGGCCAACGGGCGGCCGGGCTCGGCAAGGGTGGCGCGGTCGATGATTTCTGCGGCGCCGAGAGAAGTCAGGTAATCGCTCTCACTCAAGCGGCCGGTAGAAGCCACGACGCGATAGCCGAGTTTTGCCAGCAGCGCGATGGCGAAACTGCCGACACCCCCGTTGGCGCCAGTCACCAGCACATCGCCCTTGTCCGGCGTGACGCCGTTTTTCTCCAGCGCCATGATCGCCAGCATCGCCGTATAGCCCGCCGTGCCGATGGCCATGGCCTGTGCCGGCGTGAAGCCGCTTGGCAGCGGGATCAGCCATTTGCCCTGCAAGCGCGCCCTCTGCGCCAGCCCGCCCCAGTGCCCTTCGCCGACGCCCCAGCCATTGAGCAGCACCTGATCGCCCGGCTTGAAGTCCGGGTCGCTGCTGTCCTCGACCGTGCCGGCCAGGTCCACCCCGGGCACCATCGGAAACTGCCGCACGATCGGCCCTTTGCCGGTGATCGCCAGGCCGTCTTTGTAATTCAGCGTGCTGTGACTGACGCGCACGGTGACGTCGCCTTCAGGCAACTGACTGTCGTCGATGTCCGTCAGCTCGGCGCGGTAGCCGTTGTCGTCTTTATTGATCAGGATGCCTTTGAACATGCCGCACACTCCTATTTAGACCGCTCGTCTATAACCAGACCTGAAGACATCAGCGCGGCAACCCGCGCAGAAATCCGATGATGAAGGTATTGAGCGGCTGCTCGTTCTGCACCAGTCGAGCGCGTAACACGGCGCCCTCCCAGCCGATCCAGAAATACGCCGCCAGCTCTGAACAGTCGGTGCGCGCCGGCAGTTCCCCAGCCGCGATCGCCGCTTTGAAGCACCCTGTCAGGCGCGCCTGCCAGTCGAGGAAAACCTTCTCCAGCGCCTCACGGAAGCCCGCTGGCAGAACGCTCACTTCCTGGCCCATGTTGCCCACAAGGCAGCCCCGCCGAAAATCGTGGCGGGCGATATTGACCTTCGATGCCTGAACGAAGCCGGCCAGCCGTTCGAGCGGCGAGAGCGATTCATCCAGCAGCCAGCGGTCCAGGCGCCGGGCGAAGTAGCCGGCGTAGCTGTCGAGCACTGCGAGGCCGAACACCTCTTTGCTGGCGAAGTAATGATAGAAAGAGCCTTTGGGCACACCGACCCGCTTGAGGATGCCGTCGATGCCCGTGGCCATGAAGCCCTGCTCGGTCAGTACCTCAACGCCGCAACGGATCAGCGCCTCGCGGGTGTCGAAGTCATCAGGGCGTGCCACTTTCGGTGGACGGCCGGGGCGTCTGGGTTTTGCAATGATGTCGTTCATGGGGTTGCATATTAGACCGAGCGTCTATTAAATCAACCGCAACTTTGCATGCGCCGCTGTTCAGCGGCCTTTTCGCTACGGAGACTCTGCCGATGATCGCCTGGCCCGACACCCGCCTGCTCAAACTGCTGGACATCGAACTGCCCATCCTGCAAGCGCCCATGGCCGGTGCATCCGGCTCGGCGATGGCCGTCGCGGTGGGCAAAGCCGGAGGCCTGCCCTCGCTGCCCTGCGCCATGCTCACCCGCGCGCAGATTAGAGAGGAAGTCGCGCGGATACGCGCGGGCACCCATGCGCCGCTCAACCTGAATTTCTTCTGCCACTCGGCCCCGCCCGCCGACCCGCAGGCCGATGCAGACTGGAAACACCTGCTCAAGCCCTACTACGACGAACTGGGCGCCGACTTCGATGCGCCAACGCCCACGTCCAACCGGGCACCCTTCGACGAGGCCGCTTGCGCGCTGGTGGAGGAATTGAAACCTGAGGTGGTCAGCTTCCATTTCGGCCTGCCCGATCTCGCCTTGCTGGCGCGGGTTAAGGCCACCGGTGCGAAGGTGCTCTCCTCGGCGACCACCGTGGAAGAAGCCGTGTGGCTCGAGGCACGGGGTTGCGACGCGATTATCGCCATGGGCTACGAGGCCGGCGGCCATCGCGGGATGTTCCTCACCGATCAGTTGCACACCCAGGTCGGCACGATGGCGCTGGTGCCACAGATCGTCGATGCCGTGACGATTCCGGTCATCGCGGCCGGCGGCATTGCCGACAGTCGCGGGATCGCCGCCGCGTTCATGCTCGGCGCCTCCGCCGTGCTAGTGGGCACCGCCTACCTGTTCACCCCGGAAGCCAAGGCCTCGGCGCTGCATCAGGCGGCATTGAGCCGCGCCCGGGACAGCCAGACCGCCATCACCAACATTTTCACCGGTCGCCCGGCCCGGGGCATCGTCAACCGCATCATGAAAGAGATCGGACCCATGGCCGCTGCCGCGCCGGCCTTCCCCACCGCGGGCGGCGCACTGATGCCCCTGCGCAGCAAAGCCGAAGCCCGTGGCGACGACGGCTTCATGAATCTTTGGGCGGGTCAGGCGGTGGGCATCAAGCACTCGCTGTCCGCAGAAGAACTCACCCGGACGCTGGCCATCGGCGCCCTTGAGCGGCTGGCCGGGCGCTGAGCCGATGATACAGACGTCGATTTAAAACGGAGCGCGGCACGATCCCGCTTCCGCGCGGAGGAGACTCGCTATATATTTCGCTGCATAGCGTTTGACCGGCGTCCGGTTGGCGTTCTTCCTCATTCCGTTTGCTAGCCCGGAGCCGTTCCATGCGCGCCGTTTCAAACTGCTTCACCCTCACTGCCCTGGTCATCGCCTGTGCCGCGCTGTCATCGGGCACAGCGTTCGCCGATGAGGTCCAAGTGGCCGTTGCCGCCAACTTCACGGCGCCGATCCAGGCCATCGCCCAGGACTTCGAAAAAGACACCGGTCACAAGTTGGTCGCTTCTTTCGGCGCGACCGGCCAGTTCTACACCCAGATCAAAAATGGCGCGCCGTTCGAAGTATTCCTCGCCGCCGATGACACCACGCCGGCCAAACTGGAGAGCGAAAACGAGACCGTGAAAGGCTCGCGCTTTACCTACGCGGTGGGCACTTTGGCGCTGTGGTCGGCCAAAGACGGCTATGTGGACGACAAGGGTCAAGTGCTCAAGGACGGCAAATTCGAACACCTGTCCATTGCCAACCCGAAAGCCGCGCCCTATGGTCTCGCTGCCACCCAGACCCTGGACAAACTGGGCCTGACCGACGCAACCAAAAGCAAGGTCGTCGAAGGCCAGAGCATCGCCCAGGCCTATCAGTTCGTGCAGACTGGCAACGCCCAGCTGGGTTTCGTCGCCCTCTCCCAGGTGTTCAAGGACGGCAAGCTGACCGGTGGCTCGGCGTGGATCGTGCCGGCCAATTTGCATGAGCCGATCAAGCAGGACGCGGTGATCCTCAACAAGGGCAAAGACAACGCCGCCGCCCAGGCGCTGATGGACTACCTCAAAGGCCCGAAAGCCGCCGCCATCATCAAATCCTACGGGTACCAGCTGTAAATGCTGCTGGGCAGTGCAGACCTCGCGGCCATCTGGCTGACGCTGAAACTGGCGTCCCTGACCACTGTGATTCTGCTGATCGTCGGCACGCCCATCGCGCTGTGGTTGTCGCGCACCCGCTCTTGGCTGAAAGGCCCCATCGGCGCGATCGTGGCCCTGCCTCTGGTGCTGCCACCCACGGTGATCGGCTTTTATCTGCTGCTGTTGCTCGGGCCGAACGGCGCGGTCGGGGAGCTGACCCAGAGCCTGGGGCTCGGCACGTTAACCTTCAGTTTCAGCGGGTTGGTGATCGGCTCGGTGCTGTATTCCCTGCCGTTCGTGGTGCAGCCCTTGCAGAACGCCTTCGTCGCCATCGGTCCTCGCCCCCTTGAAGTGGCGGCCACGCTGCGCGCCGGTCCTTGGGACACGTTCTTCTCAGTGATTCTGCCGCTGGCGCGCCCCGGCTTTATCACCGGGGCGATTCTGGGTTTCGCCCACACCGTGGGTGAGTTTGGCGTGGTCCTGATGATTGGCGGCAACATCCCGGAAAGAACCCGGGTCGTGTCCACGCAGATCTACAACCACGTCGAAGCGATGGAGTACGCCCAGGCCCATTGGCTGGCCGGGGCGATGCTGGTGTTTTCCTTTGTGGTGTTGCTGGCGCTGTATTCCAGCGGCAAGGCCCGGTCGGCGTGGAGCGGCGCATGAGTGCGAAGATTGAAGTGCGGCTGCAGGTGAATTACGCCGAGTTCGTTCTCGACGTCGACCTCCACTTGCCCGGTCGCGGCGTCTCGGCGCTGTATGGCCATTCCGGCTCCGGCAAAACCACCTGCCTGCGTTGCATCGCCGGGCTGGAAAAGGCGGCCGACGGCTATATCCGCGTCAACGGCGAGGTCTGGCAGGACAGCGCCAACAACATCTTTCTGCCCCCGCACAAACGTCCATTGGGCTACGTGTTTCAGGAAGCCAGCCTTTTTCCGCACCTCGACGTCGAGGGCAATCTGCGCTTTGGCCTCAAGCGCATCCCCGAGCGCGACAGGCGTATTACGTTGCAGCAGGCGACCTCGCTGCTGGGCATCGATCATTTGCTCCAGCGCGCGCCCGATAGGCTGTCCGGCGGCGAGCGTCAACGGGTCGGGATCGCCCGCGCGTTGCTGACCAGCCCGCGCCTGCTGCTGATGGACGAACCCCTGGCGGCGCTGGATGCGCAACGCAAAAGCGAAATCCTGCCGTACCTAGAGCGCCTCCACGACGAGCTGGATATTCCGGTGATTTACGTGAGTCACGCTCAGGATGAAGTGGCGCGTCTGGCTGATCATCTGGTGCTGCTCAGCGATGGGAAAGCGCTGGCCAGCGGCCCCATCGGCGAAACACTGGCGCGGCTGGATCTGCCGCTGGCGATGGGCGACGACGCGGGCGTGGTGATCGAGGGAAGCGTGCAGGCGTACGATGCGGCCTATCAACTCATCACCGTCCGTTTGCCGCGGAGCGAACTGAGTATCCGCGTCGCCCATTCCGCGTTGCTGCCCGGCAAACCCCTGCGCCTCAAGGTGCAGGCGCGGGACGTGAGCCTGAGCCTGCAACCCGACGCTCAAAGCAGCATCCTCAATCGCCTGCCGGTGACCGTCATCGAAGAGATCGCCGCCGACAACACCGCCCATGTGCTGGTCCGCCTCGATGCCGACGGCTCGCCGCTGCTGGCGCGGATCACCCGCTACTCCAGGGATCAGCTGCAGCTGGCGCCTGGGCAACGACTGTGGGCGCAGATCAAATCAGTCGCGCTGCTGGCGTAGGCGAGCAATCACCCGTCCCATTCATCAGGTATGCAATTAGTCGGCACGACTGCGCAGCGCAACGGTCAATGCAAAAAGACCCGCATTCAGGACTGCCTTTCATGCCGGACACAATCCACAGCGAAGACCTGCCCAAAGATCTGCATTACGTCGACGACAGCCAGCCCGGATTTACCCGCAAGATTCTGCGCGGCAAGTTCGCCTACTTCGACACTGACGGCCAGCGCATCCGCGACGAGAACGTGATCAAACGCATCAACGCGCTGGTGATCCCACCGGCGTACACCGACGTGTGGATCTGTGCCGACCGCCAGGGCCATCTGCAAGCGACAGGCCGTGACGCTCGCGGACGCAAGCAGTACCGCTACCACCCGCGCTGGCGCGAGATTCGTGACGAGAACAAATACTCGCGGATGATTGCCTTCGGCCAGGCGTTGCCCAAGGTGCGCAAGCAGCTGGAAACGCAGCTGGCCAAACCCGGCATGGGCCGCGAGAAGGTCATGGCGGCGGTGCTGTCGTTGCTCGACCAGACGCTGATCCGCATCGGCAACAGCCAGTACGCCCGGGACAACCGCTCCTACGGCCTGACCACGCTGCGCAACAAACACGTCGACGTGAAGGGCAGCAAGATCTACTTCGAGTTTCGTGGCAAGAGCGGCGTCGAGCACCGGCTCAGCGTCACTGACCGGCGCTTGGCGAACATCATCAAGCGCTGCATGGAATTGCCCGGCCAGAACCTGTTCCAGTACCTGGATGACGACGGCCAGCGGCATACCGTGTCCTCCCACGACATCAACCAGTACTTGCACACCCTCACCGGCGCCGATTTCACAGCCAAGGACTACCGCACCTGGGCCGGCAGCGCGATGGCACTGGCGACCCTGCGCAAGCTGCACTGGGAGCCGGAGGCAGACGCGAAGAAACACGTCGTGTCCATGGTCAAGGAGGTCGCGCGGCTGCTGGGCAATACCCCAGCGGTCTGCCGCAAGTGCTACATCCACCCGGCCGTGCTGGAAGCCTTCGCGATGGGCGAACTGTCCAAGCTGCCGCGCATCCGCCAGCGCAAGGGCCTGCGTCTGGAGGAAGTGGCGCTGGCCGGCTTCCTCCAGGGCCTGCAGGCCGCCGAGGTCATTCGTGAAGCATCCGAAGAACTGACAGGAGAAACAGCATGACCACCCACAGCGCGCATATCCCCGGCGAAAAACTCAACGACCCGGACGCACGCCCGGCTGACGTCGCCGATGACCGCGAGCGCACCGACGACGTGCGTGAAGACGAGCCGCTGACCGGCGGTGATCACGACGACGCCGGGCACACCCCCAAAGTGCCCCTCGCCGAGTAAACCGCTCCCGCTTTCCAGGATTCAAAGGCCTCACCCATGACCACACCGCCGCACCTGCCAGACGACGCCCGCCCTTCTTCCTTCACCGTCGACGCCGACCGCCCCGGATTCGTCCGGGTTCGCGGCGCCCGAGAGCACAACCTCAAGGACGTGGACGTCGACATCCCCCGCGACGCACTGGTGGTGTTCACCGGCGTGTCGGGGTCAGGCAAATCATCGCTGGCCTTCTCCACCCTCTACGCCGAAGCCCAACGCCGCTATTTCGAATCCGTCGCGCCCTACGCCCGACGCCTCATCGATCAGGTGGGCGTGCCCGACGTTGACTCCATTGAGGGCCTGCCCCCGGCCGTCGCGCTGCAGCAGCAACGAGGGACGCCGAGTACGCGCTCATCGGTCGGCAGCGTGACCACTCTGTCCAGCCTGATCCGCATGCTCTATTCCCGCGCCGGCACCTATCCGCCGGGGCAACCGATGCTCTATGCCGAAGACTTTTCGCCCAACCTGCCCCAGGGCGCCTGCCCCGAGTGTCACGGCCTGGGCCGGGTCTATGAGATTCCTGAAGAACTGATGGTCCCGGACGACTCTTTGACCATCCGCCAACGCGCGATCGCGGCATGGCCCCTGGCATGGGGCGGCCAGAACCAGCGGGACATCCTCGTCACCCTGGGTTACGACGTCGACACCCCGTGGCGCGACCTGCCGAAAAAGGATCGCGACTGGATTCTGTTCACTGATGAGCAGCCTAACGTGCCGGTCTACGGAGGGCTGACCCCGGAAGAAACCCGTCTGGCGATCAAGCGCAAACTCGAACCCAGTTATCAGGGCACCTTCACCGGTGCCCGCCGCTACGTGCAGCACACCTTTGCCACCACCCAGAGCGCGTTGATGAAAAAACGCGTGTCGCGTTTCATGCGCGGCAGCCCCTGCCCGTTGTGCGATGGCAAACGCCTGAAGCGCGAGGCCCTGTCGGTGACGTTTGCCGGCCTCGATATCGGCGAATTGGCGCAGATGCCGCTGCTGCGGCTGGCTGAAGTCTTGCGTCCAGTGGCTGCGGGCGTTTTTGAAAATGAAGATCGCGGCAGCGCTGTGCTGGATCGCGAGCAGATGGCCAAGGCGAAAAAGAAGCGGGTCACTGCAGGCGGTTCGGCCCACGACGCAGCCCCCGATGTGCGCGCGACACCGAACCTGTCTGTCGAGAAGCGCCTCGCCGCCCAACGCATCGCCCAGGACTTGCTGGCGCGGGTCAGCACCCTCACCGAACTGGGGCTCGGCTACCTGGCGCTGGATCGCAGCACGCCGTCGCTGTCATCCGGTGAACTGCAGCGCCTGCGCCTGGCGACGCAATTGGGCTCGCAACTGTTCGGCGTGATCTACGTGCTGGACGAGCCTTCTGCCGGCTTGCACCCGGCGGACAGCGAAGCGCTGTTCACGGCGTTGCAGCAGCTGAAGGCTTCCGGCAACTCGCTGTTCGTCGTCGAGCATGACCTGGAAACCATGCGCCGCGCCGACTGGCTGATCGACGTCGGCCCTGCTGCCGGCGAGCATGGCGGGCACGTGCTGTACAGCGGCCCTCCCGCAGGTTTGGCCGAGATCGAATCCTCGCAAACGGGCCGTCATCTGTTCGCCGAGCATTCCGCGCTGAGTTCGGCAAGAAGACAGCCGACCGACTGGCTGCGCCTGGAAGGCATTACCCGCAACAACCTCAATTCACTGAGCGCTGAATTTCCGCTGGGCTGCTTCACCTCGGTGACCGGCATCTCCGGTTCGGGCAAATCCAGCCTCGTCAGCCAGGCATTGCTGGAGCTGGTGGGCGCCGAATTGGGACGCCCTGTTGCGGAGGCCGAGGCGGAAGAATCCAGCCTGGAAGACGATGCGCCGCAACCCACCGGCGGGCACATTGCGGGCGGAATGAGCGCGATCAAGCGGCTGGTGCAGGTTGACCAGAAACCCATCGGCCGCACCCCGCGTTCCAACCTGGCGACCTATACCGGCCTGTTCGACAACGTGCGCAAGCTGTTCGCCGCGACGCCCGACGCGCAGAAGGCCGGCTACGACGCCGGACAGTTCTCGTTCAACGTCGCCAAAGGCCGCTGCGCGGTGTGCGAGGGCGAAGGGTTTGTCAGCGTTGAATTGCTGTTCATGCCCAGCGTCTACGCGCCCTGCCCGACCTGCCATGGTGCGCGCTACAACCAGGACACCTTGGCGATCAAGTGGAATGGGTTGAGTATCGCCGACGTGTTGCAGCTGACGGTTGAACAGGCGGTGGATGTATTCGCCGATCAGCCGGGGGTTGTCCGCTCGCTGACGGTGCTGCGTGATATTGGTCTGGGCTATTTGCGTCTGGGTCAGCCTGCGACTGAGTTGTCCGGCGGTGAGGCTCAGCGCATCAAACTGGCGACGGAGCTACAGCGCAGTCAACGCGGCGCCACCTTGTATGTGCTCGATGAGCCGACCACGGGCCTGCACCCCACCGATGTGGATCGCCTGCTGACGCAGTTGAATGCGTTGGTGGATGCGGGGCACAGCGTGGTGGTGGTTGAGCATGAAATGCGCGTGGTGGCGCAGAGTGACTGGGTGATCGACATCGGCCCGGGCGCTGGGGACAAGGGTGGCAATGTTTTGGCGTGTGGGACGCCTGAGCAGGTTGCCGACGTGGAAGAGAGCCGGACGGCACCGTTTTTGCGCAAGGTATTGAGGGGGTAAAGACGAAAAAGGCACTTGAGGTTGCCCTCAAGTGCCTTTTTTCTGAATGGTGCCCCGAGCCGGAGTCGAACCGGCACATCCTTTCGGACGACGGATTTTAAGTCCGGTGTGTCTACCAATTTCACCATCAGGGCGGTAGCACATATCAACCTCGACCTTCGCGCGTCGTATAGCGAGGCCAGCTGACAAGAGTGGGGAATATATACACCCGCAGCCCTGGAGGCAAGTTCAAAGCTTTCGGATTCAATTGGTTACGTTTGTTTACCGTCGCAGGCTCGATACCTGTTTATGCTTTCTCGCAGCTTAGGGTGACTCGTTGTCGCAGCTGTGCTGCTCCTTTCTTTTGACGAACCAAATGAGGTGTCTATGAAATCCGCTTTATGGCTGGGCCTGATTGGAGCATTTACGGTGGGCGCTCAGGCGGCATCGCTCAATGTTCCGATGAACATGGTGAGCGCTGATGGCAGCCCGCAGCCTGTTGGCGAGGTCACCATCAGCGAGACCGCTTACGGGCTGGTGTTCACCCCCGAGCTAAAATCTCTACCCGCCGGCATTCATGGCTTTCATGCTCACGAAAATGCCAGTTGCGACCCAGGCATGAAAGACGGCAAAAAGGTCGCGGCACTTGCAGCAGGCGGCCACTTTGACCCGGCGCGCACCGGCAAGCACCTGGGCCCCTATGGCGAGGGCCACTTGGGTGACCTGCCGGCGGTCTACGTCAACGCCGATGGGGTGGCCAACTATCCCGTGCTCGCACCACGTCTGAAGAAGATTTCCGACATCAAGGGTCACGCGCTCATGATCCATGTCGGCGGCGACAACCACTCCGATATGCCCATGCCATTGGGCGGTGGCGGTGATCGCATGGCGTGCGGTGTTATCTGACGGCACTCAAACCTGCTTCACTAAACACCACCCACAAAAAAGCCCGTAAGACGTTGATCTTACGGGCTTTAAATGTGGAGGCAGAGGTCGGAATCGAATCGGCCTAAGCGGATTTGCAATCCAATCCTCTGGTGAATACGGATTATGCCTAATGCAAAGATTACATCTGAGTAAAACTAAACTCAAAAAAGAAACTTTGTTCCTCTGTAGGTACCATGCCAAAGGGCCCCCGGATGGTTATCACATCCGGGGGCCCTTTGGCATGGTACCTACAGCGCATTGTCTGTCAAGACATTTCTAACCTTAGAAGCTATTTCAAGCTAGGTTTCACGTTCACGTTTGGCTGGATACGGTCAGATTTTGGCACTAAGTTTTATGCAGTGTGCAATTGTTGCTGAGTAGCTTCGAAGTGCCTAGTTTGGAATTGCATTAGCGCCTGAACCTTCAAACCCAGACCTTTATCCAAGCCCCATGAAAGAGCCAATCGATCTGCGCGCCCCTTCACAGTCACCTGATCAGCCTTATGGGCCACAACACGCTTGAGGGCCCGATTCGCTTCAAAGACGCGGGCCTCCGTAGCACACGTAAATTGAGTCAAGCGCTCCAACAAATACCCTGCTCTCCGCACCTCGACAGCGCTCCGCCTCACACGCAAAAATGAGTCAAGTGCTGAGTCTAAATTATCCGAGGAGTACCAAAAAGCGCGTGCAGCGCGAACGAGGACTGCATCATCAGCTTGATCAAGAGGTTGCTTTGTCAGCAGGTCCAAATCATCCGAGAGGACGGTGGCATTAGCGCGCTTCGTCGTCATCGTTCGTCTCCAGGTAGTCCGCAATAATATTACGAAGGATCGAGCTTGGGGGTTCCTTGTTGCCAACGTACACGTCAATAGCCTGTAAAGCTAGTCGATTGAGATCCGCGGCGGACATTAGGCCTCTTCGCAAAAGCTTTTCAATATCCTCGATGTCCTGTTCAGTGGCTCTTGCTAGCTTAGAGATAGCCAAATCCACCGGTGAAGCGATCATCACATGAATCGGCGAAGACTCACCAAAATCCCCAAGTCGTATCGCCCGCTCCAGATAGTCCTCGTGTAGAGGCCCCAGAGTGGTATTGAATGTTAGATCGTAGTTTAGAGCCAGCGTGCGACCTGTCGAAGGGTCTATAAACTCCTCGGGAGTCGCACCCAAGCTTGCGATTAGCTCATCCTTGCTGAGGGGGAGAGCATTATCAAAATAATACACCTCAGCATCAACATCTACAGAGACCCGATGACTCGTGTAAAGGTTAACCGCTACCCCGCCAAAGATAATGAGCTTGACTGAGCCCGGAGCAGCGCCCTCTACCTCTAGCTCCTCTTGGACTCCTTTGAACATAGCAACGACCGCCTGCCCCAGTGGTTGGGACGTGTCGACGTGTACGGGCAGTATATCTGGGATAGCTTTCATCAAAGGTCCGTCTTGGTGCGTTCAGATCCAATCGCGGTACTTGGCGCGATACCGCTGAAGCGCACGAATCTACCTCGAAACGCTCTAAATTTCGAGGGCGCAGTCCTTTGCAAGGCGGAATTGCTGGAATGAAAATGACCAATCTAGGGGAAATTGAGATGACGTCGAGGAGCTCCACGACTGTCCAATGGTCGCCCGGCAGGCAGGGGATTGCGGAACGCCTGCCCAAAGTTGCGGAACGTTTTACTTTTTCACGGCCCACAAAAAAGCCCGTAAGACGTTGATCTTACGGGCTTTAATAGTGGAGGCCGAGGTCGGAATCGAACCGGCGTAAGCGGATTTGCAATCCGCGGCATAACCATTTTGCTACTCGGCCTCAAACGCTCAACGATCCAACCACTACCGCTAAACGCATACAAACTGGAGCGGGAAACGAGACTCGAACTCGCGACCCCGACCTTGGCAAGGTCGTGCTCTACCAACTGAGCTATTCCCGCTTTGTGTGGGCGCCATTCTATACACTCAAATGACCCCGTCAACCCCTTGATTTAAAAAAACTTATTTTTCATCTGTGGTCGTGCGCAGATGCGGCCATGCGGCGCGAAGGTATTGCACCATCGACCACAGCGTAAGGCCCGCAGCGATCATCAACAGCACGTAACCCAACACCACCCAGAAGGTAAACGCAGGGGGGTTGGCCAACAGGATGACCAGCGCGAGCATCTGCGCAGCGGTTTTCCATTTGCCCAGGTTCGATACGGCGACTTGGGCTCGCGCACCCAGCTCGGCCATCCACTCGCGCAAAGCCGAGATAACGATCTCTCGACCGATGATCACGGCGGCCGGCAAGGTCAGCCAAAGGTTGGCGTGAGCCTGCACCAGCAACACCAGCGCAACGGCCACCATCAGTTTGTCAGCCACCGGGTCGAGAAAGGCCCCGAACGGTGTGCTTTGCTCCAGGCGTCTTGCCAGATATCCATCCAGCCAGTCGGTCGCGGCTGCCAGGGCGAACACCGAACTGGCGGCCATGTAGCTCCAGTGGTACGGCAGATAGAACAACAGAATGAAGATCGGAATCAGCAGGACACGTAATACGGTGATCAGATTAGGGATATTCATCGGCACAACTGGCTACGAGGTGAGCGAGCATTCTACTCGCTGTGCAGGTTTGCATAAATCGACTCTGCGAGCTTTTTGCTGATTCCCGGCGCCTTGGCGATTTCTTCGATGCTGGCACGGGACAATTCCTGAAGGCCGCCGAAGTGCTTGAGCAGGTCGCGGCGCCGGGTCGGGCCCACCCCTGCGACGCCTTCCAGGGTTGACGTTCGCCGGGTTTTACCGCGTCGCGCACGGTGCCCGGTGATGGCAAACCGGTGGGCTTCGTCGCGGATCTGCTGGATCAGGTGCAGCGCCGGAGAGTCGCCCTTGAGGGTGAACTCATGGGCCGCGTCGTTCAAGTACAACGTCTCGAAACCGGCCTTGCGCGTAGCGCCCTTGGCGACACCCAACAGAATCAGGTCGGGGATGGCCAGTTCGTTCATGACGTCGCGGGCCATGCTCAACTGGCCCTTGCCCCCGTCCACCAGCAAGATGTCCGGCAATTTGCCCTCGCCGTCCTTGATGCGGCTGAAGCGACGCGTCAGTGCCTGGTGCATCGCGGCGTAGTCGTCCCCCGCCGTGATGCCTTCGATGTTGTAGCGGCGGTAATCGGACTTGATCGGGCCCTCGGGACCGAACACTACACAAGACGCCACCGTCGCTTCGCCACTGGAATGGCTGATGTCGTAGCATTCCAGGCGCTGCGGTGGTTCATCCAGCTTGAGCACTTGCGCCAAGGCTTCAAAGCGCGCCGTAACGTGCTGACGGTTGGCGAGCCGCGCCATCAGTGCCTGCTCGGCATTGGTCACGGCCAGTTGCTGCCAGCGCGCACGGGTGCCACGCACCCGATGGCTTATGATGATTTCGCGGCCGCGTGAAGCATCGATCGCGTCGATCAGCGCGGGGAAATCCTCGCTGACCACGTTAACGATGACCTCCCCCGGCAGTTCGCGCTCGCCCCCGCCCAAAAAGTATTGGGCCAGGAAGGCCGACATGACTTCGCCCACCTCCTCCTCGATCCCGACCTGGGGGAAGAAATTCTTGCTACCCAATACCCGCCCGCCACGCACGCTGATCAAGTGCACGCACGCGCCGCCCGGATTGACGAACGCGGCCACGACGTCGACGTCACCAGTGCCGCCGTCCATGCTCTGCTGGTCCTGCACGCGGCGCAGCAGGCCGATCTGATCACGCAGCTCGGCGGCGTGCTCGAAATCGAGGTTCATCGCCGACTTTTCCATCAGCGCGTTGAGCTCGTCAGTGAGGGCATTGCTGCGCCCCTCGAGGAACATCACCGAGTGACGCACATCCTCGTTGTAGATCTGCGGCTCGACCAAGTTCACACAGGGCGCCTTGCAGCGCTTGATCTGATACTGCAGGCAAGGCCGAGTGCGGTTTTTGTAGAAGCTGTCTTCACACTGACGAACGTGGAAGGTCTTCTGCAGGATGCTCAGGCTTTCGCGGATCGCACCGGCGCTGGGGTAAGGCCCGAAATAGCGGCCCTTGGCCTTCTTGGCGCCGCGATGAATGCTCAGTCGGGGAAATTCGCCGTCAGACAGGTGCACATACGGGTAGGACTTGTCGTCGCGCAACAGGATGTTGTACGGCGGACGCGACTCCTTGATCAGGGTTTGTTCCAGCAGCAGCGCCTCGGTTTCATTGGCGGTGATGGTGGTTTCAACCTGAGCGATCCGCGCGACCAGCGCACCGGTTTTCGGTGCATGGCCGGTCTTGCGGAAATAGCTGGCGAGGCGCTTCTTTAAATTCTTGGCCTTGCCGACGTACAGCAGCTTGCCGTCGATATCGAACATCCGATAGACGCCGGGGCGGCCACTGCAGGTGGACAGAAAAGCACTGGGATCAAACGGTTGGGTCATTTATGCGCTGGCGTCGACCATGCCATGACGGACGGCCAGCAGGGCCAGCTCCACGTCACTGCTAATCGACAGCTTCTCGAATATGCGGTACCGGTAGGTATTCACGGTTTTGGGGGACAGGCAAAGCTTGTCGGAAATCGTCTGCACTTTCTGGCAGCCGACAATCATAAGGGCAATCTGGATTTCCCGCTCGGACAAGAGGTCGAACGGCGAATTGCTGGTCTGGGGCTGGAAGGATTTGAGCGCCAGTTGCTGGGCGATCTGCGGGCTGATGTAGCGCTGCCCGGCGAACACCAGGCGAATGGCCTGAACCATCTCGGTCAGACCGGCGCCTTTGGTCATGTATCCCGCCGCGCCCGCTTGCAGCAGGCGCGTTGGGAACGGGTCTTCTTCGCACACCGTGACCGCCACCACCTTCATGTCGGGATGGCTGCGGATGAGTTTGCGCGTGGCTTCCAGCCCGCCGATGCCAGGCATCTTGACGTCCATCAGCACGACGTCGGGTTTCAGCTCGCGGGCCTTCTGCAACGACTCTTCGCCGGACTCGGCCTGTCCCACCACCTGCAAGCCTTCGATGTCGGCCAACATGCGTGTGATACCTGTCCGAACCAGATCATGGTCATCGACAACCAGCACCCTAATCAAGCAGACACCTCACCGAACAATGCGTGGCGACGACCCGCCACGTTAGCGAAAAGAAAGTAAGCGACCTGCTCTGGAGCACTGCGAGTGCATGTGTACCAGATGATCTACAAAGAGGTTCACACGCTATCATCATCGACCGCAAAACTTGATAAAAATCTTCAAACGCCCGACCGCTGCATCGCCCGGATTGCCTTATAACTTCCTGTCCGGGGCGTAACTGCTCTGATATTCCGCCAGGGTCGTGGTTAACCGGCAGATGGCATCTTGTTCCTCCTTTCCCAGGCTGCGGTAACTCCCCACCATCCATTCTTCGTTTTCGCTCAGGCCGACAATGGGCACCGGAGTGCGGGAACCTGTCAGCACGTACAACACGTCGACACCGCGAGGGGCAACGCGGGCGAGATAATCGGCCTTGGGGGTGCGTTCACCGTTTTCGTACTTGCCCTGCGCGTTGGCTTCCACGCCACCGATCTCACCGAATGCGCGTTGTGAAAGCCCCAAGCGCTCGCGCTCTTCCCTAATTCGGGCACCTATTCCACTCATTTGGATGCATAGCCTTGTTGACATCACTCTTTTGAGTGATAGAATCGAAATAATTTGAACGAACTTGAACGGTTTTGAACTATGCCCGGAATCCGTACCGCCGCACAAGCCAAGGCTTGGCTGGAACAGCAAGGCAAATCGGTTCAAGAGTTTGCCAGGGAGCACAACGTGGACCCGGCGACGACCTATCAAGTGTTGTCCGGGCGAAAGAAGGGACGCCGGGGCGAGTCCCACAGAGTCGCGGTGCTGCTGGGAATGAAGATCGGCGTGATACCGACCGCCGGATCGTCGGAAGTACCCGAAGACTGATTCATTTTTTTGGCCGTGTTGTGGGTTGCTTAAAAGCGTGTTGTCCCCAATCAGCCTGATTGTAATTTCCAATTGAAGAACCCGATCGGTCTGAAGTAAGCTCGGCGGCATTCCTCGGAGTCAGACCATGTTGCGTTCCCTTTCCTTACAGTTGTTCAGCGCCGCCGACGGTTCACGTCAGGCTGAGCGTGCGGCTGCCTGGAATGCGACGGCGTCTACCGCTCCTGCTTCTTATTTTTATGGGTATTGGTTTAGCCACTGGCGCGCCTGATACCCGAACGGCGCCCTGAACTTCGGGACGCCCACCAGAGATAACTCTCACCCCCGGTCGGCTTCCCGACCGGGGGTTTTGTTTTTCTGGGCCACACATTTCTGACTGATTGATTCAAGGAGCTGCACATGAACCACCACCACTATTACCGCCACGACACCGACTTCGCCTGGCGATTTAGCAACCTCCGTTCGGGACAGCCTGCCGCCTCCGATCGGTCACTGACAGGTGGCATCGCCCTGCTCACAGCCAACCCGGCCAATTGTCGAACACCCCAGTAGGTCCGCGCGGGCAAACCCGCCGACCAGGAAGCCAGCACATGAATTCGCCCGTCGTCAGCAACACCCTCATCGATTTGCCCTCCGGCGTCGTCACTCTGAATGACAGCCGCCCTGCCCCGACACGCTTGCCCACGCCCTTCCAGCTGAAACATCAGCTGCCGCTGGACGCTGCCCTGACCGCTCAGGTCGCCGCCCACCGCCAGTCGATTCGCGCCATTCTCAACGGTGAAGATTCGCGCCTGCTGGTCGTTGTCGGCCCGTGCTCGATCCACGATCCCCACGCCGCTGTGGAATACGCCGAACGCCTGGCGCATCTCGCCGCCGAGGTCAGCGACCAGATGCTGCTGGTGATGCGCGCCTACGTCGAGAAGCCGCGCACTACCGTCGGCTGGAAAGGCCTGGCGTACGATCCCGCGCTGGACGGCAGTGACAACATGGCCGAGGGCCTTGCCCTGTCGCGGCAGTTGATGCGTGAGATGGTCCGGCTCGGCTTGCCGATCGCCACGGAATTGCTGCAGCCGATGGCGGCGGGTTACTTCGATGATGTGTTGAGCTGGGTGGCCATTGGCGCAAGAACCACCGAATCGCAGATCCATCGGGAAATGGCCAGCGGCCTCGGCGTGCCCACGGGTTTCAAGAACGGCACCGACGGCGGCATCTCCGTGGCCTGCGACGCCATTCGCTCGGCGGCCCACGCCCACCGGCATTTCGGTATGGACCCTCAGGGCCACCCGGCGATTATTGAGACCTCGGGCAATCCCGACATCCACATCGTGCTGCGCGGCGGCCACGGCGGGCCCAACTATGACGCCGCCAGCGTTGCAGCGGTGAATGCCAGCCTGGCGAAGCACCGCATGGCCGCGCGCATCATGGTCGATTGCAGTCACGCCAACAGCGGCAAGGATCCGCTGCGTCAGCCCGCCGTTTTCAACGACGTGCTGCAGCAACGGGTGGCCGGTGACCGGACACTGATCGGCATGATGCTGGAGAGTCACCTGTTCGAAGGCTGCCAGCCGTTGAGTGCTCCCCTCAAATACGGCGTGTCGGTGACGGACGCGTGCCTGGGCTGGGAGTCAACGGAACGCCTGCTGCGCGATGGCGTGAACAAACTGCGCTACAGGTAACATTTGCAAACGGGAAGCCGGTAGCAGCCATGCGTCCGGCTTCCCGCAGAAGCGTCGTCGCCGTCAACTGCGGCCCGTGGCAGCGAAGACGCCCCTCGTGGGAAAGCGCCCCGCGCCTTCGGCGTATTTGCACCGTAACGCCCGCGTCTTTTCCAGCCTCTGCGGGACACAAGGTCTGGAGCGATGAAACGCTCGCCACGACCTGCACTAACCGGCGCATGGCCATACTCCGCTGCGCCCTCCGCCCATGACCTTCGCTGGTTAAGCTCAATCCTTCTTTTATATCGAAGGAATGATCGACATGTACAAGGAAGTCACCACCAAATACCCCATCTTGCTGGTCCACGGGCTGTTTGGCTTTGACCGGATCGGCAAGGTCGAAATGTTCCACGCCATCCCCCAGGCGCTCGAGCAAGCCGGATGCAGGGTCCACGTGCCGGCGCTGTCCGGCGTCCACGACAACGAAATTCGCGGGGAGCAGTTGATTGATCAGATCGAACGCTTCCTGCGCCGCACCGGTTACCTCAAGGTCAACCTGATCGGGCACAGCCAGGGCGCGCTGACCTCCCGCTATGCCGCTGCGATGCGTCCGGATATCGTGGCGTCGGTCACTTCCGTGAGCGGCCCCAATCACGGATCGGAGGTGGCCGACCGGGTACGTCGGGCGCTGACGCCCGGACAGATGCCTGAAGCGGTGGCGTCGCGGCTGACCGCAGGTTTTGCCCACTTCCTGGCGCTGCTGAGTGGTAACTCGGACCTTCCACAGGATCCGGTTCAGGCACTGGATGCGCTGACGACCGAGGGCGTCGCGGCCTTTAACCGCACGTATTCCCAGGGACTGCCCGCAACATGGGGCGGCGAAGGCGCCGAACGGGTCAACGGCGTTCATTATTACTCGTGGAGCGGGTGCATCGATGGCTCGCTGTTTTCCGAGGGCCGCAATGCCCTGGACCCGCTGCACCTGGCGCTGCGCAGTTATGCACTGCTGTTCGAAAAGGAGGCTGCGTCCAATGACGGCCTGGTCGGCCGCTTCAGCTCTCACCTGGGCAAGGTGATCCGCTCCGACTATCCGATGGACCACGTGGATTCGATCAACCAGAGTGCCGGTCTGGTCCGCAAGCAGGTGGACCCGGTGAAGCTGTACGTGGATCACGCCGCTCTGCTGTTCCGCAAAGGGCTTTGACCGACGATGTCGTCTGTCACGGGCCGTCAAAGGCGCCTGAACTTTCTCGGGAAACGAGGCCCTTATTCCGGTACGCTTCGTTTCTTTTTTTCACAGGAGTCACCCAAAATGGCCAAAGCCACTGCCCGCCACATCCTCGTCTCCAGCGAAGACAAGTGCAACGAACTCAAAACGCAGATCGAAGGCGGCGCTGATTTTGCTGAAGTCGCAAAATCCAATTCCAGCTGCCCGTCCAGCCGTCAAGGCGGCGACCTCGGCTCCTTCGGCCCGGGTCAAATGGTCAAGGAATTCGACACCGTGGTGTTCAGCGCGCCGCTGAACGTTGTTCAGGGCCCGGTGAAAACCCAGTTCGGTTATCACCTGCTGGAAGTGACCAGCCGCCAGGACTGATCCTCCGCGCTGCTGCACCAACGGCCCGCCCTTGAAAGCGGGCCGTTTGTTTATCCGATGCCCGCTCGGCAATGCATTGTCCGGTTACAAAGACGCCGGCTTTGCGGTACCTTGCCTGCGGGGCAATCAATAAAAAACCGGACCGGCCACCCCGCGCCGTCATGACCTTCAACCCAGATATTGCTCGCCGATGTCAGTCAGGATTCGTGCAATGCGTTTTGTTTTGTCATCGCTGATGGTCGCAACACTCGTCCTCGTTTCTGGTTTTCAGGTTTTATCCGCCGCCCCTCAACACGCATTGACCGTTTACGGCGAGGCGCCGCGTTACCCGGCGAACTTCGGGCATTTCGATTACGTGAACGCCGACGCCCCCAAAGGCGGAAGCATGCGCCGCTCGGCCCAGGAAATCGGTCAGTTCGATCACATCATGCCGTACCTCGACAAAGGCACCGGCGTGGCCCAGGTCAACGGCTTGCTGTACTCGCCCCTGGCGGTCAGGTCGCTGGACGAGCCCTACACCGTTTATGGCCTGATCGCAGAGAAAATGGAGCGCGCCCCCGACGGCCTGTCATTGCGTTTCTACCTGAACCCCAAGGCTAAGTTTTCCGACGGCTCGGCCATCACCGCCGAGGACGTGCGCTTCACCTACAACCTGCTGATGACCCAGGGCAGCCTGTCGTACCGCACCGAGTTTCAAGACGTCAAAGGCGTCGAAGTCGAGTCGCCGACGCAGATCCGCTTTGATTTCAAAAGCAGTGAGAGCCGCACTTTGCCCCTGGATCTGGCCTCGCTGCCGGTGTTTCCCGAGCATTGGTGGAAAGACCGCGACTTCGCCAACGGCGGCGGCTTCGAGATTCCGGTGGGCAGCGGCCCGTATCGCATCGGCAAGGTCGACCCCGGGCGCAGCATCACCTTCGAACGCAACCCGGACTGGTGGGGCAAGGACCTGCCGGTCAATCGCGGCCTGTACAACTTCGATCACTTCAGCGTCGAGTATTTCGGCGACACCGACGTCGCCCGCCAAGTGCTGCGCGGTGGCGGTTATGACTACAACCGCGAATATTCCGCCACGGGTTACTCCATCGGCTACGACAGCCCGGCGTTGACCGAAGGCCGCTTGCAGCGGGCGCACCTGGCCAAGGGCGCGGTGCAGAGCTCTCAGGGTTTCATCTTCAATCTGGACCGTCCGAAATTTCAGGATCGCCGCGTGCGTCAGGCGCTGGCGATGCTGTGGGACTTCGAGTGGACCAACAAGCAGATGATGCGCAACGTTTATGTGCGTCAGAACAGCTACTTCTCCAACAGTGATCTGGCGGCGACGGCGTTGCCCACCGCGTCCGAGCTGAAGATCCTCGAGCCGTTGCGCGGTCAGGTGCCGCCGGAAGTCTTCACCACGGTGTTCCAGACCCCGAAAACCGATGGCAGCGGCTTCATTCGCGACAAACAGCTGCAAGCCCTGGCGTTGCTTGAAGAAGCAGGCTGGATGCCCCAGGGTGACAAGCTGGTCAACGCCCAGGGCCAACCGTTGAGTTTTACCTTTCTCAACGGCCAGAGCGGCTTCGAGAAAATCCTGCTGCCGTATAAGCGCAATCTGGCGCAGATCGGCATCGACTTCGAAATCCGCCGCATCGATTCGGCGCAGTACCTGAACCGGGTCATGGCCCGGGATTACGACATGATCGTCACCGGCTACGGCGTCTCGACCTCCCCGGGCATGGAGCTGTACAACAACTTCGGCTCGAAGGTCGCCAACGATCCGGGGTCCAGCAACTACATGGTCTTGCGCGACCCGGCCGTTGACACCCTGATCGAGGGCCTGGCAAAAGCCGACAGCAAGCCGGCGATGATCGATTACGCCCATGCCCTGGACCGGGTGCTGCAGTGGGGCTTCTACTGGATTCCAAACTATTACCCGCCCGGCTCGTCCACGGTGTGGTGGAACCGTTTCGGCATTCCCAAGGTGCAGGCCAGCAACAGCGAAGCCATCGATACCTGGTGGGAAGTCAGCCCCCAGGCACTGACCAACGAACAGTTCGCCCAGCAACGGGGCGCTTCGGCCATTCCCTCGGAGGTCAAGTAATGCTCGGCTACCTGATGAGGCGCCTGCTGCTGATCATTCCGACGCTGCTGTGCATTCTGCTGGTCAACTTCTTCATCGTGCAGGCAGCGCCCGGCGGGCCCGTCGAGCAAGCCATCGCCAAGCTGCAAGGCGTCGCGGGCGGCACCATCGGCGCAGGCCACACCGAAACCATGAACGCCGGGCAGTCCCGGGCCAGTCGCGGGCTCGACCCCAAGCTGATCAAGGAAATCGAGCACCAGTACGGTTTTGACAAGCCTCTGCATGAGCGCCTGTGGCTGATGCTGAAGAACTACGCGCAGCTGGATTTCGGCAACAGCTTCTTTCGCGGCGCCAAGGTCACGGACCTGATCCTGCAAAAGATGCCTGTCTCCATCTCGCTGGGCCTCTGGGCGACGCTGATCACCTACCTGGTGTCGATCCCCCTGGGCATCCGCAAGGCGGTCAAGCACGGCAGTCACTTTGATATCTGGAGCAGCACGGCCATTATCATCGGTTACGCGATGCCGGCCTTTCTGTTCGCCATGCTGCTGGTGGTGCTGTTTGCCGGCGGCACGTCGCTGAGCTGGTTCCCGGTCCGCGGGCTGGTGTCCGAGAACTTTGATCAACTGAGCACTCTGGGCAAGATCGCCGACTACTTCTGGCACCTGGTGTTGCCGGTCACGTCGCTGGTCATTGGCGGTTTTGCAACGCTGACCATTCTGACCAAAAACTCCTTCCTGAACGAAGTCACCCGCCAGTACGTGGTGACCGCCCGGGCCAAGGGGCTGAGTGAGCGACGGGTCCTCTACGGCCATGTGTTCCGCAACGCCATGTTGCTGATCGTGGCGGGCATTCCCCAGGCGTTCATCAGTGTGTTCTTCGCCGGTTCGTTGATGATCGAAGTGATCTTCTCCCTCGATGGCCTCGGCCGCATGAGCTACGAAGCCGCGGTGTCGCGGGATTACCCGGTGGTGTTCGGCTCGCTGTTCATCTTCACGCTGTTCGGGTTGCTGATAAAGCTGGTCGGAGACATCTGCTACACCCTGGTCGACCCCCGGATCGACTTCAGCGCGAGGAATGCGTGATGCGCAGACTGTCTCCGGTGGCTCGCCGTCGTTTCGAGCGCTTTCGCAACAACCGCCGCGGCTGGTGGTCGCTGTGGCTGTTTTGCGGGCTGCTCGTGCTCAGCCTGTGCGGCGAGCTGATTGCCAACGACAAACCCCTGGTGCTGAGTTATCAGCATGAGCTGTACTTCCCCGCCTTCAAGCGCCACACCGAGCAGGAATTCGGCGGCCAACTGCCCTTTCAGCCGGACTACCGCAGCGACTACGTGCGCCAGCTGATCAGCAAGGGCGATGGCTGGATGCTGTTTCCGCCGATTCCGTTCAGTGATGACACACCCAACTATGACCTGAACAAACCGGCGCCGAGCCCGCCCTCCTCAATCAACTGGCTGGGCACCGACGATCAGGCCCGGGACGTGCTGGCCCGGGTCATTTTCGGCGCGCGGGTATCGATTCTGTTTGCCCTGGCGTTGACGTTCATCAGCGCGCTGATCGGCATCGCAGCCGGCGCGTTACAGGGCTATTACGGCGGCTGGGTGGATTTGATCGGACAGCGCCTGCTGGAAGTCTGGTCTGGCCTACCGGTGCTGTACCTGCTGATCATCCTGTCGGGCTTCGTCGAGCCAAACTTCTGGTGGCTGCTGGGGATCATGGCGCTGTTTTCATGGCTGGCGCTGGTAGACGTGGTGCGCGCCGAATTCCTGCGCGGGCGCAATCTGGAATACGTCAAAGCGGCGCGGGCGCTGGGGCTGAGTGATCGCAAGGTGATCCTGCGGCACATTCTGCCCAACGCGATGAACGCCACCCTGAGCTATCTGCCGTTCATCCTCACCGGGGCGATTTCCACGCTGACCGCGCTCGACTTCCTCGGCTTCGGCATGCCCGCCGGCAGCGCGTCACTGGGCGAGCTGATTGCCCAGGGCAAACAGAACCTGCAAGCGCCATGGCTCGGTTTCACGGCATTTTTCACACTGGCGCTGATACTGTCGCTGCTGGTGTTTATTGGCGAGGCCCTGCGGGATGCCTTCGACCCGAGGTCCTGAGATGTCCGAAAACCTGATCGAAATCCGCGACCTTTCGGTGTCGTTCAACGGGCACACCGTGGTCAAGCACCTCAGCCTGGACATTCCGGCCGGCGAGTGCCTGGCACTGGTCGGCGAGTCGGGCTCGGGCAAATCGGTGACCGCCCATTCGATCCTGCAACTGCTGCCCCAGGCCGGCACGCTGAGCACCGGCAGCATTCGCTACCGCGGCAAAGAGTTGCTCGGCGCCGATGGCAACGTCATGCGCGAGCTGCGCGGCAATCAGATCGCGATGATCTTTCAGGAGCCAATGACCTCGCTGAACCCCCTGCACACGGTGTCCCGGCAGATCGGCGAGACCTTGTTGCTACACAAGGGCATGGCAGGCAAGGCGGCCCAGGCAAGGATCATCGAGCTGCTGGAGCTGGTCGGCATTCAGCACCCGAAAAAGCGCCTGAAGGCCTATCCCCACGAGTTGTCCGGCGGCCAGCGCCAGCGGGTGATGATCGCCATGGCGCTGGCCTGCGAGCCGGAACTGCTGATTGCCGATGAGCCCACCACGGCGCTGGATGTGACGGTGCAGCGCAAGATCCTGCTGCTGCTCAAACAGCTCCAGCAACGGCTGAACATGTCGCTGTTGCTGATCAGCCACGACCTGAATCTGGTCCACAGCATCGCCCAGCGGGTGTGCGTGATGCGCGCCGGGGAAATCGTCGAGCAGTCCAACTGCCAGTCGCTGTTCAAAAACCCGCAACACGCCTACAGCCGCTTGCTGCTGGACGCCGAACCGGCGGGCGAGCCGTTACCCCGGGACACCCGCGAGAAGGTGCTGGAAGTCGATAACCTGCGCGTCTGGTTCTCCCTCGGCGGCGGGATTTTCAACCGGCACCACGAATACCTGAAAGCGGTCGATGACATCAGCCTCAGCATCGAGCGCGGCAAAACCCTGGGCATCGTCGGCGAATCCGGCTCGGGCAAGTCGACACTCGGTCAGGCCATCCTGCGCTTGCTCGAGTCCCGTGGCAGTATCCGCTTCAAGGGTCACGCGCTGGACAGCCTGAATCAAAAGCAGATGCGCCCATGGCGCAAGCAGATGCAGGTGGTTTTCCAGGACCCTTACGGCAGCCTCAGCCCGCGCATGTCAGTGGCACAGATCATCAGCGAAGGGCTGGAAGTCCACAGCGACCTGGACCAGGCCAGCTGTGAGGCCGAAGTGATCCGCGCGCTGGAAGAAGTGGGCATCGACCCGTCCAGCCGGCACCGTTACCCCCATGAGTTTTCCGGCGGGCAGCGGCAGCGGATCGCCATTGCCCGCGCGCTGGTGCTCAAACCTGCCTTGATATTGCTCGACGAACCGACGTCTGCGCTGGACCGCACCGTGCAGAAGCAGGTCGTCGCGTTGTTGCGGCAATTGCAGGAGCGGCATGGCCTGACCTATCTGTTTATCAGCCACGACCTGGCCGTGGTCAAGGCGCTGGCCCATGACCTGATCGTGGTCAAGGACGGCAAAGTGGTCGAGCGCGGCGCGAGCCACGACGTGTTCGATGCGCCGCAGCACCCTTACACCCGGGAATTGCTGGCGGCGGCCCACCCCGGTTTCAATTGAAGCTCGCCCCAAACAGTAGTCTGTGCGGCCAGATGCCGAGGAACAGGATGGATGGAACCGCACATGAACGACAACGAAAGCCTGAAGGATTACCGGCGCGTTCGGCGGCTGGCGATCCGCTCGCTGTTCGAGATCATCGAGCAGTCCAGCGAGGGCACGGTCATCGTCGACCGCGACGCCCGCATCGTCTGGATCAACGAGCGCTACGCCCGCCGTTTTGGCCTCGAAGACCCCAGCCGCGCGGTGGGCCAGCCCTGTGAACAGGTGATTCCCGGCAGCCTGCTGCGTCAGGTGGCGAGCAACGGGCAACCGATTCTGCTGGACATGATGGACACGGCGAAGGACCCGCTGGTGGTCATGCGCCTGCCGATCCATGACGACGGCGGCGCGGTGATCGGCGCCATCGGCTTCGCACTGTTCGATGAGCTACAGGCCCTGTCGCCGCTGCTCAAGCGCTATTCAAGCATGCAGCAGGAGCTGGCCTCGACCCGCTCGCTGCTGCGCGCCCGGCAAGCTAAATACACCTTTACCCACTTTATCGGCACCAGCGCCGCCAGCCTGGAAGTCAAACGCCGCGCCCGTCGCAGTGCCAGTACCGATTCCCCGGTGTTGCTGCTTGGTGAGACCGGCACCGGCAAGGAGCTTCTGGCCCACGCCGTGCACAACAGCTCGCCACGGGCGCACAAACCCTTCATCTGCATCAACAGCGCGGCGATTCCCGAGGCGTTGCTGGAGGCGGAATTCTTCGGCACGGCCCCGGGCGCGTTTACCGGCGCCGATCGCAAGGGGCGCCACGGCAAATTGCACCTGGCCGAGGGCGGCACGCTGTTTCTCGACGAAATCGGCGACATGCCCCTGCCATTGCAAAGCAAGTTGCTGCGGGTGCTGCAGGAAAAAGAATACGAGCCGGTGGGCTCCAACGCGATGATCAAAAGCGATGTGCGCGTGATCGCCGCGACCTCCACCGACCTTGAAGCGGCGATCAAGCGCGGCGAGTTTCGCGCCGACCTGTATTACCGGCTGAGCGTACTGCCCATAAAAGTGCCACCGTTGCGCGAACGTCTGGATGACATCCCAGCGCTGGCCGAGGCGATTCTTGAGGACCTTCACAGCCATCACGAACTGGCCCCCGCGGCCTTGGTGGCCCTCGCGCAGCACGCCTGGCCCGGCAATATCCGCGAGCTGCGCAACGTGCTCGAACGTGCCGCGCTGCTCAGCGACGATCTGCAGCTCAGCCCCGGCGACATTCGCGCCGCCATCGGTACGCTGGTGCCGGTCGCCAGCCCGCCGGTGGCAGCGTGGTCCGCGTCCAATGACCAGACCTACAGCGAGGCGCGCCAGCATTTCGAGCGTGAGCTGATTCAGGCAAAGCTGGCCCAGTGCGCGGGGAACGTGGTGCTCGCGGCACGGCAGCTAGGGTTGGGCCGTTCGACGCTGTACAAGAAGATGGCCGCGCTGGGCATCGCCGAGTCTCAATAAAGAGACTGGCTGTCTACCTTCCGGGATAACGGGCACAGGTTTCCGCACCAGAGCGGCTGCCACCCCGACATGTTTCTTCTAGCGGTTACCGTTTCGGCCTGAGCCGTCTCATTATCGGGACGCACATGATTGCCCCAATCGCCATTTTTAGATAAATCCAATAAAAATCAGCTAGTTAGCGCTCTGGCATGAATGTAGCTATACCTCCTGTGGCGCGGCCTCGCCGCACCCAAAACAAAAACAACAGGAGACACTCGATGAGTGTGATCATCGCTTTAGCGGCGCTTACGCTGCTGATGCTGGCTGCCTACCGGGGTTACAGCGTCATCCTCTTTGCCCCCATCGCGGCCCTCGGCGCCGTACTGCTCACCGACCCGTCAGCCGTGGCCCCCGCCTTCACCGGCGTGTTCATGGACAAGATGGTCGGCTTCGTCAAACTCTACTTTCCGGTGTTTCTGCTCGGTGCCGTGTTCGGCAAGCTGATCGAGCTGTCCGGTTTCTCTCGCTCCATCGTGGCGGCTGCCATTCGCCTGCTCGGCACCCGCCAGGCGATGCTGGTGATCGTGCTGGTCTGCGCGCTGCTGACCTATGGCGGCGTGTCGCTGTTCGTGGTGGTGTTTGCGGTCTACCCGTTCGCCGCCGAGATGTTCCGCCAGAGCAACATTCCCAAGCGGCTGATTCCCGCGACCATCGCCCTTGGCGCGTTTTCGTTCACCATGGACGCCCTGCCCGGCACGCCGCAAATCCAGAACATCATCCCCTCGACCTTCTTCAACACCACGGCGTGGGCGGCGCCTTGGCTGGGGCTGATCGGCACGGCGTTCGTGTTCAGCGTCGGCATGCTGTTTCTGCAGCGCCAGCGCAACAAGGCCCAGCGTGCCGGCGAAGGCTACGGCACCGAGCTGCGCAACGAGCCGGACACCCCGGACGACATCGCCCTGCCCAACCCGTGGATCGCGCTGGCGCCGCTGTTGCTGGTCGGGATCATGAACCTGCTGTTTACCCAGTGGATTCCCCAGTGGTACGGCAAGACTCACACCCTGGCGCTGCCGGGCATGGCCACGCCAGTGCAGACCGACATCGCCAAGATCACCGCGATCTGGGCCGTGGAAGCGGCGTTGCTGGCGGGCATTGTGTTTGTGCTGCTGTTCGCCTTCAGGACGGTGAAATCCAAGCTGGCCGAGGGCAGCAAGGGTGCGGTCAGTGGCGCACTCCTGGCGGCGATGAACACGGCGTCGGAATACGGTTTTGGCGCTGTGATTGCTTCGTTGCCCGGATTCCTCGTGCTGGCCGACGGGCTGAAGAGCATTCCCAATCCGCTGGTCAACGAAGCGATTACCGTGACGCTGCTGGCCGGGATCACCGGGTCGGCGTCCGGGGGCATGAGCATTGCCCTGGCGGCGATGTCCGACAGCTTTATCGCGGCGGCCCATGCGGCGAACATTCCGCTGGAGGTGTTGCACCGCGTCGCGGCCATGGCCAGCGGCGGCATGGACACCCTGCCGCACAACGGCGCGGTCATCACCCTGCTGGCGGTCACCGGCCTGACCCACCGCGAGGCCTACAAGGACATCTTCGGCATCACGATTATCAAGACGCTGGCAGTGTTCGTGGTGATCGGCGTTTTCTATGCAACCGGCATCGTATGAGGAATTGAACATGAGTCTGCAAGGCAAAACCGCACTGGTCACCGGCTCTACCAGCGGCATCGGCCTGGGCATCGCGCTGACGCTGGCCAAGGCCGGCGCACATCTGGTGCTCAACGGCTTCGGCGATGCGTCGGCGGTGATCGAGCAGGTCAAGCAGTACGGCGGTAAGGTCGGCCACCACCCGGCGGACGTCAGCGATGTCGCGCAGATCGCCGACATGATTGCCTACGCCGAGCGCGAATTCGGCGGCGTCGACATTCTGGTCAACAACGCGGGCATTCAGCACGTCGACGCGGTGGAGGATTTCCCCGTCGAGAGCTGGGACAAGATTATCGCCATCAACCTGTCGTCGGTGTTTCACAGCACGCGGTTGTGCCTGCCGGGCATGCGTGCCAAGGGTTGGGGTCGGATCGTGAACATTGCCTCGGTGCATGGCCTTGTCGGTTCGACGGGCAAGGCGGCGTATGTGGCGGCCAAGCACGGCGTCATTGGCTTGACCAAGGTGGTCGGGCTGGAAACCGCGGCAAGCAATGTCACTTGCAACGCCATCTGCCCGGGCTGGGTGCTGACGCCGCTGGTGCAGAAGCAGATCGACGATCGCGCCGCGCAGACCGGCGATGTGGAAAAGGCCAAGCATGACCTGCTGGCGGAAAAGCAGCCATCGCTGGAATTCGTGACGCCTTCGCAGTTGGGGGAGCTGACGTTGTTTCTGTGCAGCGAAGCCGGCGCGCAGGTGCGTGGCGCGGCGTGGAATATCGATGGAGGGTGGCTGGCGCGATAAGGGCGGCAAGCCCTGTAGCACCGGCTTTAGCCGGGAAGACGTCGGTCGCTACACCTCAAATGTGTGGTGTTCATACCGACCTCTTCCCGGCTAAAGCCGGTCCTGCAAGGGAAGGCGTCAGTGATGACACCGCAAAATCCTCGCCGAGGAAACCTCAATTCCCCGGCTCGTCCCGCTCGTCCACCAGCCCCCAATCCTTCACATTCACCTGCGCGGCAGGCTGGGGCGCACGGGGGGCGCTGGCGATGGTCGATGGCCCGTCCTCGCTGTGCAGTTTCAACCGCAGGCGCACGTTGTTGGCCGAATCCGCGTTCTTCAGGGCTTCGTCTTCAGTGATTGCGCCCTCCACCGCCAGGTCATACAGCGCGTTGTCGAAGGTCTGCATGCCGAGGTTGGTGGACTTCTCCATGATGCCCTTAAGCTCGGTCAACTCGTTGCGGTGGATCAGGTCGCGAATCGTCGGCGTGCCCAGCATCACCTCCACCGCAGCACGGCGCTTGCCGTCAGTGGTCTTGACCAACCGCTGGGAGACGAACGCCTTGAGGTTGTTGCCCAGGTCATGGAGCAACTGCGGCCGGCGCTCTTCGGGGAAGAAGTTGATAATGCGGTCCAGCGCCTGATTGGCGTTGTTGGCGTGCAGCGTCGAGATGGCCAGGTGGCCGGTGTCGGCAAAGGCCAGCGCGTGCTCCATGGTTTCGCGGTCGCGGATCTCGCCGATCAGGATCACGTCCGGCGCCTGACGCAGGGTGTTCTTCAGCGCCGCATGGAAGCTGCGCGTGTCGACGCCCACTTCCCGCTGATTGATGATCGAGCGCTTGTGTTTGTGGATGAACTCCACCGGGTCTTCGATGGTAATGATGTGGCCGCTGGCGTGACGGTTGCGGTGGTCGATCAGCGCGGCCAGCGAGGTCGATTTACCCGAACCGGTGGCGCCAACGAACAGCACCAGGCCGTGCTTTTCCATGATCACATCGAGCAGGACCGGCGGCAGGTGCAGGTCTTCGAATTTGGGGATGTCGAGTTTGATGTTGCGCGCCACAATCGACACTTCGTTGCGCTGCTTGAAGATGTTGATCCGGAATCGCCCTACACCGGACAGGGAAAACGCCAGGTTCATTTCCAGGTCGCGTTCGAAATCCACGCGCTGTTCGGCGTCCATGATGCCGTTGGCAATCACCGCGACGTCACCGGGCTTGAACGCTTCGGTGCCCAGCGGCTTGAGCACGCCATTGAACTTGGCGCAGGGGGGCGCGCCGGTGGACAGGTAAAGGTCCGATCCATCCTGGGTGGCAAGCACCTTCAACAACGCCGGAAAATCCATAAGGCAACACCGCACATGAGGTTTGAGGAGACTGCAGGCCTACAGGTTGTGGACCTTCGACCGGTTTTAACGTTCGGGCTGTTTGCTGGCCGGGGCAAGGCCCTTGAACAGCCGGGTCAGGGCCCTTTGGACAGCCGGGTCAGGGCCGTGTGAAGAGCCGGGTCAGGCCTGTCTCAGCGCCGAGCCACACGTTCGTCCGGTCAAGGTGTGGGAAATTACCCGAAATCGCGCAGCAAAGGCATAATGCGCGGCTTTTTTATCGAGACGTCCGGTACCCCATGAAAGCCCAAGCCCGCCACATTCTGGTCAAGACCGCTGAAGAAGCCGAGCAACTGAAGCAGCGCATTGCCAAGGGCGAAGCGTTTGACGTACTGGCGAAGAAGTATTCGACGTGCCCGAGCGGCAAGCGCGGCGGGGATCTGGGTGAAGTGCGACCGGGCCAGATGGTCGGCGCGATTGACCAGGTGATTTTCAAAAAACCGTTGCGGACCGTGCAGGGTCCGGTCAAAAGCAAATTCGGGTATCACCTGGTGCAGGTGTTTTATCGGGATTGAGGGTTGGGGCCGGAATGTGTAGTGGTCGTTCTGGCCCCCTTGCCTTAGCAGGACTGGCTTTAGCCGGGAACAGGCCGGATTGAGCACTCTCGATTTTGCGGTGTGTCGCCTGGCCCCTTCCCGGCTGAAGCCGGCCTACAGGGTGTGCGCGGCCCTACGCAGGGTTCTCGGCCCTGCCTCAAATCGGCATCACACTGCGCGGGATCAACGCCCCCGGGTGCTGAATCACCAGGCTCGCCAACTGATGCCCGGCGTTGGCCGCATCTTTCGGACCGCCGCCGCGCAAACGCCGAGCCAGATAGGCCGCGCTGAAGGAATCCCCCGCCGCCGTGGTATCGATGACTTTCTGCACGGCGTGCGCAGGCACTTCATAACGCCGGTCGTCGACGCTCACGAGACAGCTCTGCGCCCCGCGCTTGACCACCACTTCGCTGACACCCAGGTCGCGGTAGGTCTGCAAAATTTCCTCGCCGTCGGCGTAATCGAACAGCGCCTGCTCGTCCTCCTCGGTCAGCAGGGCCAGATCCACTTCGTGCATGACCGCGCGATACGCCTGCCGCGCTTGCTCGACACTGCGCCACAGGCGCGGGCGGTAGTTGTTGTCGAACACCACCCGCGCGCCACGGTCCCGGGCATCGGCGAGGGTCGACAGCAGCCGCGCCCGACCCGTCTCCCCCAGCACCGCCAGGGTGATGCCGCTGAAATACAGCACGTCGTAATCCGGCAGCGCGGCCAGCACCGGCTCCGCCGCCGGCGTGGTGAAGCATTCGCGCACCGCCGCCTCGTTGCGCCAGTACAGGAAACGCCGCTCGCCGTTGGCGTCGGTTTGAATGCAATACAGCCCCGGCAGCCGCCCCGGCAGACGCTGGACCCGACTCAGGCCAATGCCCTCCTCCGTCCAGACCTGGCACATGGCGTCGCTGAAACTGTCATCGCCCAGCGCCGTGACGTAATCCACCTGCGCCGCCGAACCCAGCAGCCGCGACAGGTACACCGCCGTATTCAGCGTGTCGCCGCCGAAGCTCTGCTTGAGCGTGCCGTTGGCGTGCTGTTGCAACTCGATCATGCATTCGCCGATCAGGGCAACGCGCGGGTAGCTGTGACTGACCATTTCACTCATTGCAGACTCCTGTCAGAAGCAGGTATCGAAGGATTCGATGACGCGCAGGTCATCGCCGACCAGGCACCCCGTGCGCCATTTGTCGAAGGTCAGGCACGGGTGCGAGGTGCCGAACGAAACGATATCGCCGACCTTCAACTCGCAGCCCGGCGCGACGGTCATGAACGCATGCTGATCCATCACCGCCGTGACGGTGCAGGCGCTGACGTCCTCGCCAGTCGCCGGCACCGCCCCTGGCGCATATCGCTTGATCGGGTTGGGCATGCCGGCGTCGAACGCCACGTCGCGCTTGCCCATGGCAATCACCGCAAAACCTGGCTCAGGCATCGACTGCACATGGGCCCAGACTTCCATCGCCGGCCGTAAGCCTTCGCTCAGGTCGTGACGTCGGTCGAGCACGCAGCACTGCGCGTCTTTGTAGATGCCGTGGTCGTGGACCACGTAACTGCCGGGGCGCAGCACGCTGAGGAAACGCTCGCGCACCTGTTGCTTGTCGAATTCCTCGGCAATCAGGTCGTACCAGGCCGAACCCGAGGCTGTGACGATCGGGCGATCCAGGGCAAACGCGCCCTTGTCCTGCAGGGTCACGGCCAGCCGCACCAGCGATGTGGCGAACGCGCGAATGCCGCTCACCGCCTGGTCGCCATGGATCACGCCTTCGTAGCCCTCGATGCCGGTCAGCTTCAACGCCGGTTGCGCCGCAATGGCGTCGGCCAGGGCCATGACCTCGGCTTCGCTGCGGCAGCCGCAACGCCCACCGACCACGCCGTACTCGATCATCACATTGAGGGTCAGGCCCTTGGCGGCGAAGAACTCGCCCAGCGCCTTGACGTTGTCCGGGTGGTCGACCATGCAATGAAAGTCGAACATCCCGTCCGTGAGCATCTCGGCGATGAGCGCCATGTTCGGCGCGCCGACCAACTGGTTAGCCATCAGCACCCGACGCACGCCGTGGGCATAGGCCGCGCGGGTCTGCACCGCCGTGGCGAGGGTCATGCCCCAGGCGCCGTGCTGCAACTGCCGCAGAAACAGCGCCGGCACCATGCTGGTCTTGCCGTGGGGCGCCAGTTCAGCGCCACTGTCGCTGACGAACTTCTGCATCCAGCGCAGGTTGTGCTCCAGCGCCGTGTCGTGGATGACCAGCGCGGGCAGGCTGACGTCCCGCACCAGGTGGTCGCCGGGTTGCGTGGCGCCTTTTTCAATCGCGGCAATGCTCATCTCTGTTCTCCTGAATTTTTTGTTCGTGTGTGCGGCAACGCTATTCGATGACGCGCCGGGCCAGGCCGTTGGCGCTGTCGATCAACACGCGCCGGTAATGATCGTAGTGGGCCGTGGCGTCGGCCCGCGGGGCGACGATGCACAGGGTCGCGATGCAGATGCCCTGTTTGTCCCGCACGGGTGCGGCGAAGCAATGGGTGAAGGTGTCGGCGATGCTGTCGAAGGAAAAGAAGCCGTCGTCGTGGGCCTTGCGGATCTCGGCCAGAAACGTCTCTACCGGCAGGCGCGTGCCGTCCGGGAGGATGAAGTCCTCGTCGTCGATCAGGTCGATGATCGCCTGATCCGTGAGGTGCCCGAGCAGCAGGCGTCCCGACGCGGTCCACGGGATCGGCGCGTCCTCGCCGATGTCGGAGGAAATACGAAAATGCCGCGCGCCCTCCTTCATCAGCGCGACGGTGTATTTGCGGCCGTTGAGCAGGCACATCTGCGCGGTTTCCCGGGTCTGCTCGACGATTTGACCCAGGCTGACCTCGGCCTCGCGGGTGAAATCGAAATGGCGCAGATGCGCCTGCCCGAGGAAATACAACTGCCGCCCCAGGTAGACGTGGCCGTCCTTGCCGACGGTCTCGAGGATCCTTCGTTCCAGCAGCGAACTGACCAACTCGTACACCGTCGATTTCGGGCTGCCGATGCCGCTGGCGATCTCGTTGGGCCGCATCGGCGTGCCGGTTTCCTTGAGGTAATCGAGAATATCGAACGCTCGGTCTAAACCACGGGCCCGGCGTTTGATGTCTTCGGTCATGAGAGCAGCTCCAAGCTAAACGGCGCGGATGCAAAAACGCCTTCAGCCTTTGAATGTGGGGGTGGGCATGTTAGCTGCAAGCTTCAAGCGGCAAGTTGCATCAGCGCTCTCCCGACTTGCAGCTTGCAGCTTATAGCTTGCCGCTTTCAGCTCGCCTCACTTCTTCTTGTAGGCAATGCAATCGATCTCGACCTTGCAGTCGACCATCATGTTGGCCTGTACACAGGCGCGGGCCGGGGCGTGTTCCGGGGAGAAGTACTCGCCGAAGACCTTGTTGAAGCTCCAGAAATCACGCGGGTCTTCCAGCCACACGCCGACGCGCACCACGTCTTCCAGGCCGTAGCCGGCCTCGGTCAGAATCGTCACCAGGTTCTGCAGGGTCTTGTGGGTCTGCTCGACGATCCCGCCGTTGATGATCTCACCGTTTTCGGCCGGCACCTGCCCTGACACATGCAGCCAGCCATCGGCTTCGACGGCGCGGGCGAATGGACGTGGCTGGCCGCCACCTGCGGTACTGCCGGCGCCGTAACGAGTAATGCTCATGAAAATCTCCTTTGAGTGAGCGTCTTAAAAACGAATGTTCTTGAGGAATTCAGCCAGACGCGCTGACTTGGGTTGTTCGAATAATGCCTTGGGTGGGCCCTGCTCTTCGATGCGGCCCTGATTCATGAACACGATCTGATCGGACACCTCATAGGCGAAGCGCATCTCGTGGGTCACCAGCAGCATGGTCATGCCCTCTTCTGCCAGACCCTTGATCACGCTGAGCACCTCACCGACCAGCTCCGGGTCCAGGGCTGAGGTGACTTCATCGAACAGCATCAGGCTCGGGTTCATGGCGATGGCCCGGGCAATCGCCACGCGCTGCTGCTGACCGCCGGAGAGCTGGCCGGGAAAGTGATTGCGCCGCTCCAGCAGACCAACGCGGTCCAGCCACTTTTCGGCCAGGGCGATGGCTTGGTCCTTGGGCAGCTTCTTCACTTTGAGCAAGCCGAGGGTGACGTTCTGCAGCGCGGTCAGGTGCGGAAACAGGTTGAACTGCTGAAACGCCATCCCGGTCATCGCGCGGTGCCGGGCGATGAGCTTTTCCGGGTGGCGCACGCGCTTGCCACTGACGTCGCTGTAGCCGATGTCCTGACCTTCCAGACGAATGTGCCCGCCCTGAAACTCTTCCAGCAGATTGACGCAACGCAGCAGCGTGGTTTTGCCCGAGCCGCTGGAGCCGATCAGCGTGACCACGTTGCCCTTGTTCATTTTCAGGTCAACGCCCTTGAGCACTTCAACCGGGCCATAGGATTTGTGCAGCCCTTCGATGCTCAACAGAGCCGGGGCGGCAGGTGCGGTTTGAGTCTGTGTCATGGCAAGGCCACCCGTTTTTCGATTTGCCGCCCAAGAAGCTCGATGGCGTAGTTGATGACGAAGAAGAGAAAGCCGGCGAACAGGTAAAACTCAAGGGTCATGAAATTGCGCGCGATGACCTGCTGGGTGCTGAGCAACAGCTCGGCCACGCCGATCACCGAGAGCAAGGTCGAGGCCTTGACGATCTCCGTCGAGGAATTAACCCAGGTCGGCAAGATCTGCCGCAATGCCTGGGGCAGCAACACATAGCTGAGGGACTGGGGAAACGTCAGGCCGATGGCCTTGCCGGCTTCCAGCTGCCCGCGCGGGATGGCCTGCAGGGCACCGCGCACGATCTCGGCGACGTGGGAGCCGCAAAACAGCGTCAACCCCAGCGCACCGGCCTGAAACGCGCCGATCTGCCAGCCCAACGCTGGCGCCATGTAAAAGCAGGCCAGCACCAGCACAAACACGGGCGTGCCGCGAATCAGATCCACGTAGGCGCGAAACGGCAGGCGCGCCCACCATTTGCCGTAGGTCAGGATCAGCCCGGCAAATACGCCGATCACCGTCCCGAACACGATCGCCAGGCCCGCGCACTGGACACTGGTGAGAAACCCGGCCCACAGCGCCTCCCGCGCGACCCACAATTCATGCAACCAACTGGGTTGTTCGTACATGGTCCGGGCCTCCTAGCGGCGAATCGCCAGACGCTGCTCGAGGTAACGCAGCAGCATGGCGATGAGGTAACAGGCGGCGACGTACAGCGCCGTGGTCACCAGCCAGGTTTCAATCACCCGGTAGCTCTCGACGTTGATCTTGCGCGCGTAATAGGTCAGTTCCGGCACCGCGATGGCAGCGGCCAGCGACGTGTCCTTGAACAGCGAAATGAAGTTGTTCGACAGCGCCGGCAGCACGTTGCGCAACATCACCGGCACGACGATGTACGCACGCACCTGCCATTCGCCGAGGCCGATCGCCAGCCCCGCTTCGCGCTGGCCCTTGTGGATGCTCAGCAGGCCTGCGCGGAACACTTCGGTCAGGTACGCACCGGCGTACAGCGACAGGGTGACGATGAACGACGGGATCTTGTCCAGACGAATGCCCAGGCTGGGCATGGCAAAGTAAATCAACAGGATCAGCACCAGAATCGGCGTGTTGCGCACCACGGTCACGTAAATCGACGCGACGATCCGCAGGGCGCGGTAGCGGGACAGCATCGCGAATGCTGCCAGCATGCCGATGACGCAACCGATGGCGATGGAAATCAGGGCCAGTTCCAGGCCGAGCCCCAGCCCCGCCAGCAGACTGGGGAAATCCCGCCAGACCGCTGCAAAATTCAGCTGATAATTCATGGTCAGCAGTACCTGGGGCGGGACGGCATCGCGGCCGTCCCCGCCCCCTTCAGTGGGCGACGCGAGCGGCGCGGGTTATTTGTATTCCATCGGGAAACCGATCGCCGGGGTCGGCAGGTCCACGCCGAACCACTTCTTGAACGACTCGGCGTACATCGGGAATTCAACGCCGGTCATGGCTTCATGCAGGGCGGTGTTGACGAAGTTCAGCCAGTCCTGATCGCCACGTTTGACGGCGCACGCGTAGGTTTGCGGGCTCCAGGCGAACGCGGGCGAACGATAGCGACCGGGGTTCTGCACCATCAGGTATTTCACCGACGACTGATCGGTGGCCGCCGCATCGGCGCGACCGGAGTTGATGGCCTGGTACATCAAGTCGACGCTGTCGTACTGGTCGACCTTCGCCTTGGGCAGCGCCTGATGCACCAGCTCTTCGGCGTAGACGTTCTGCAGCACGGCAACGGTGACGCCATCACCCGCGCCTTTCAGGTCGTCGATTTCCTTGTACTTGCTGTTGGTCGGCAGCAGCAGCGCCACGCCTTCGCGGTAATAAGGCAGCGTGAACGCCACCTGCTGGGCGCGGCTGGCAGTCACCGTGATGAACTGGCAGCTCATGTCGACTTTATCCGTCAGCAGGTTCGGGATTCGCGCGTCGGAGGACTGCACGACAAACTCGACCTTGCTCGGATCATTAAACAAGCCCTTGGCGACGATGCGCGCGATGTCGATATCAAAACCCTGCAACTTGCCGTCCGCACCCTGAAAGTGCCAAGGGGCATTGGTGCTCCCGGTACCCACGATGAGATGGCCGCGCTGCAGGACGTTGTCCAGCTTGCTGTCGGCGGCATATGCCGTCGTTGCCAACGTTGCTGCCGTTATCAGGGCCAATGCAAAAGCTTTCAAAGAAAGGGATCCGCGCCGCATGAGAGAAACTCCGCCGGTTGTATTTATTCCGCTATAGCGGAACCTTGTTTGCCACAACGGAATAGACAGCAGAAAGTGTGCCACAGAGTCAGGCGGTAAAAGAAGCGGCGAGAATCACCGGTGTTTTCAATCACATGGGTTGAAATCCAGGTGCGTGCAGGTCGAAACGCCACGCGGGCTGACCAGACTCCGCGCTACGGATCACCCCACACAGTGCGCACAGGGCCCCATCGGCGTGCACTCCGCGCCAATAACGCGCATCACGGTTTGCGTGCCAAGACCGTTCATCGCGCCAAGGGCACGATCCGCCCGCCAAAGAACCCAATCAGCGCGTTGGTTAAGTAGTGGCATTTTGGTTCATGTTGGCACCCCGCCCATCAGGCTGAACAGGACACCGTCTGGCTGGTTATCCCGACACACCCCTCAATCGAGCTATGTTTTTCTTAATACCGGCCGATTCAGGAGGATGAAGGGAACATTGGCACCGTTACTGCTTCAAACGTCTTTATGAAGCTTTTATGACAGCCGCGTGAATACCCAGGGACGGCGGCACTTTTACGGGTTGTACGGTGGAGGAACCCCAATGAAACAGCGAGCCACAGTCATCTGCCGCAGGGACAACCAGATCCTTTACGTGCGCAAATCCAACGCCCGGTGGAACCTTCCCGGCGGCAAAGTCGAAGCCGATGAATCGCCTGCGCAGGCCGCTGCGCGCGAATTACGTGAAGAGACCGGTCTGATCCTGGAAGACCTGGCGTACATCACTCGCTATAAGGGCGGTGCCGTGTTGCATCACGTGTTCGAAGTGTCGGTGACGATGATCGCCACCCCTGCCCCCCACAACGAAATTGCCGACTGCAAGTGGTTCACCAGCAAAGAGCTGGGCGACCAGAAAGTCAGCCCAGCGGCGAAGTCCATCGTGAAGGCTTTTCTGACCAACGCCATTTATTAAGTGTTGTTGAGAGGCGTTCACAGGTTTTTCACATCGGGGGCGATACTCTTCACTTGCTCCTCCAAGACTGACTTTAAGCCCGCACCCCCCATCGCGGGCTTTTTCTTGCCCAAAATTCCTCCCGCCCCCCTCCTTTTCTCCCTGCCTGATCTATAAACATTCTGACGACCGGGCTTAATTTCGGCATCCGAACGCCGACAGTTAAGTGAGCATATCCAAGGAGCGGCAGATGTTTAATTCCAAAATCAAAAAGCAAATGTCCACTCTGAGCTCGGAGCTGGTCGCGCTGAAAAATTTTCACGACGCCCTCATGCAGCAAATGCTGTCGCTGACCGTGGATGCCGACCTGCGCATCACGGACGCAAACAGCAAATTCTGCGCAGCCATCGGTTACTCCCATGACGAGCTGGTTGGCCAGCCCATGGCGGCGTTCATTCCGACCTACGTCGCAACCCTGCCGTGCTTCCGCGACTTCAAGTTAGCGGCCGTCAACGGCACTGCGGTGACCGACGACTACCGCTTCATCAGCAAAGGCGGTTCGCTGATCTGGATTCACGCCACGTGGTCGCCGCTGAAGGATGATCAGGGCCGTGTGGCCGCCCTCAAGTGTCTGGCCACCAACGTTACCGCCGAAGTCAACAAGGCCCGGGAAAACGAGTCGTTCATCAACGCCCTGCTGCGCTCGACAGCGGTCATCGAATTCGACCTCGGCGGCCACGTGCTGAAGGCTAACCAGTCCTTCCTCCAGGAAATGGGCTACAGCCAGGATCAGATTCTCGGCAAGCACCACAGCCTGTTCTGTGACCCGAAATTCGCCGCCACCGAAGACTACAAAGCGTTCTGGAAACGCCTGAACAACGGCGACTTCGTGGCCGACCGGTTCAAACGCATCAACAGCCGTGGCGAGGACGTGTGGCTGGAAGCGACCTACAACCCGGTCCACGACACCCAGGGCAAGCTTTACAAGGTGGTGAAATTCGCCACTGTCATTACCGATCAGGTACGTCGCGAAGCCGAAATCAGCGTCGCAGCCGGCACGGCCTTCGAGATCTCCCAGCGCACCGACGTCTCGGCGCAGCGCGGGGCAGCGGTGATCAACAACACCGTGGAAACCATGAACGGCATCGCCGACCAGATGCTCTCTGCCTCCCATGGCATGGAAGCGCTGGGCAAGCAGTCGTTGCTGATCAGCACCATCGTGCAAACCATCGGCGGCATCGCCCAACAGACCAACTTGCTCGCCCTCAACGCCGCCATCGAAGCCGCCCGTGCCGGCGAACAGGGCCGGGGGTTCGCCGTGGTGGCCGATGAAGTGCGTCAGCTGGCCGGACGCACCAGCACGGCGACCGAAGAGATTGTCGCGGTGGTGCAACAGAACCAGAAACTGGTAGATGATGTGGTCAAGGACATGGGCAGCACCCGCGCCCAGGCGGAGCAAGGCCTGTCGTTGGCCAACCAGGCCGGCAGCGTGATCGTTGAGATCCAGGAAGGCGCGCGTCAGGTGGTGGGTGCCGTCCAGCGGTTCAACCACCAGCTCTGACAGCGGCCGCCCCCGTCCTTAACTCGGGGTGCCCCATGACAAATGGTCGCAGCGCGCCGAGCGGGAGATACGCTTGCCCTACAAAATGCTAATCTGCGCCACATATGTGGCCCCATCCGGGTATGCCACCCCACGTTGACATGGAGCCGACAATGGCTTTGGATTCCCTGCTCTGCCCGGATTTGCTGACCATCGCAGAGCGTTCGGCGATCGCCGAGGTTGAAGCGACGACGAATATCCTCAGGCTCGTGACGCGGCTGACCGGCATGCGCTTCGCCGGTATTGCCAAGTTCACCGACTCCGAGTGGGTCGCCTGCGCGGTTTATGACGAGATTCACATCGGCATCCAGGAAGGCGAAGTGCTGGAGCTGGAAACCACGCTGTGCAACGAACTGATCGCAAACCCGAAAGCGCTGATCATCCCCAGCATCAGCCAGAGCGAGCGCTATGCGGGTCGCCCGGTGGTCAAGCAATACGCCATCGAGAGCTACATCGGCGTGCCGATCAGCCTGCCCGACGGCCAGCTGTTCGGCGCCTTGTGCCTGCTCGATTCCAAAGCCAGCACCTTCGAAAGCCCGGACCTCGTCGAAACCCTGGGCCTGTTCTCCCGGCTGATCGGCTGCATAGTGTTCTCGCATTACAGCACGGTGAACAAGGTCAGGACGCAGGTCGAGCACGCTTAAGCATGTAAGTGGTTTTTGACGATCCCCGACGCCGGTCAACAAGAGCGGAATTGGCGCTAGGTCCACTCCAGCGCTGTTGAACGTTCAACGTTCACTCCGGTTGCGCGAGCATCGCCATGCGCCCAATTTAAGTCATTGCAAGCAGTACCTATTTAGGTACACTGCGCCGATGAACGACATTCCGCTGATACTACAAGTACGTTTTTTCTGCACGGATGCGGGCAACGAGCCGGTTCGTGCATGGCTTTCCGAGTTACCGCGCGAAGATCGCAAATCCGTCGGGACAGATATCAAAACCGTTCAGATCGGCTGGCCTATCGGCATGCCAGTGGTTCGCAAAATGGGTAATGATCTTTGGGAAGTCAGAACCCACATGAAAGACACCATCGCCCGAGTGCTCTTCACCGTTGAAGGGAGCACCATGGTGTTGCTCCACGGATTCATAAAGAAAAGCGACAAAACTCCTGCGTCTGACTTGGACACTGCCAAGAAACGCAAAGCAGCACTAAAGAGGACAAGGTGATGAACCAGCATATCGGTTCTGATTTCGACGATTTCCTTGCAGAGCAAGGTCTTGTGGAAGAGGTGTCTGCCGCCGCCCTGAAGCGTGTCATCGCTTGGCAGATAGCAGAAACCATGAAACTTCAGCGCGTGACGAAGACCGTACTTGCCGAGCGTATGCACACCAGCCGAACAGCCGTAGATCGTGCGCTGGATCAGGACGACCCAGGCATGACACTCGCCACGCTTGCCAGCGCCGCTCGGGCGCTTGGTCAGAGGGTGGAGGTCAGGTTAGTTCCAGAAACAACGATTGAGAGAGCCTAGCTGTCGCATAACGCTCACCGGCGAGCGGCGGTAGGTGGATAACCAAGACGGTGTTACACTGCCGCGCCTTGAATTCGCATGCGCCGCTTGAGCCTTTCACGGGGTCGCGGCGCGCGCCCCAGACCTGTGCGTCTTCCGGCGCACAGCAAGCGTGGTCGATGCAGGTCGGTCACCCGCTGAACCCGTATCGGACGCTGCTCCCGTTCACCCATCTTCATCAGGTCATGTCGCCGTCATCGGTGACGTGCAGGCTGCTGGTTGGATCACGAGCAATCGCCACCAGGCGTCGAAGGCCATCGCCAATCAGCCCCTTGTAAACAATCCAGGATAAGCAATTGATTTCCACAGCTAACATCACCATGCAGTTTGGCGCCAAGCCGCTGTTCGAGAACGTTTCGGTCAAATTCGGCGGTGGCAACCGCTATGGCCTCATCGGCGCCAATGGCTGTGGCAAGTCCACCTTCATGAAGATCCTCGGCGGCGATCTGGAGCCGTCCGGCGGCCAGGTGATGCTCGAGCCGAACGTGCGCCTGGGTAAATTGCGCCAGGACCAGTTCGCCTACGAAGACTTCTCTGTCATCGACACCGTGATCATGGGTCACGAAGAGCTGTGGAAGGTCAAGGCCGAGCGCGATCGCATCTATTCGCTGCCGGAAATGACCGAAGAAGACGGCATGGCCGTGGCCGAGCTGGAAACCGAATTCGCTGAAATGGACGGCTACACCGCCGAATCCCGCGCCGGCGAGCTGTTGCTCGGTCTGGGCATCGGCATCGAGCAGCACTTCGGCCCGATGAGCGAGGTCTCCCCTGGCTGGAAACTGCGCGTGTTGCTGGCCCAGGCGCTGTTCTCCGACCCTGAAGTGCTGTTGCTCGACGAACCAACCAACCACCTGGACATCAACACGATTCGCTGGCTGGAAAACATCCTGACCCAGCGCTCCAGCCTGATGATCATCATTTCTCACGACCGTCACTTCCTCAACAGCGTGTGCACCCACATGGCTGACCTGGATTACGGCGAGCTGCGTCTGTTCCCGGGCAACTACGACGAATACATGACCGTGGCGACCCAGTCCCGCGAGCAGTTGCTGTCGGACAACGCCAAGAAGAAAGCCCAGATTTCCGAGCTGCAGTCGTTCGTCAGCCGCTTCTCGGCCAACGCCTCGAAAGCCAAGCAGGCCACCTCCCGTGCCAAGGCGATCGACAAGATCCAGCTGGCCGAGGTCAAGCCTTCGAGTCGCGTCAGCCCGTTCATCCGCTTTGATCAGAACAAGAAGCTGCACCGTCAGGCGGTCATCATTGACCAAATGGCCAAAGGCTTCGACGGCAAGCCACTGTTCAAGAACTTCAGCTTCCAGGTTGAAGCCGGCGAGCGCGTTGCGATCATCGGCCCGAACGGTATCGGTAAAACCACCCTGCTTCGCACCTTGGTCAATGAACTGACCCCGGATGCCGGCACGATCAAGTGGACCGATGCGGCAGAGCTGGGTTACTACGCCCAGGACCACGCCCACGACTTCGAAGACGATGTCACCCTCTTCGACTGGATGGGCCAATGGACTCAAGGTGAACAAGTCATTCGTGGCACCCTGGGCCGGATGCTGTTCTCCAACGACGAGATCCTCAAGTCGGTCAAGGTGATCTCCGGTGGTGAGCAAGGCCGCATGCTGTTCGGCAAGCTGATCCTGCAGAAGCCGAACGTGCTGATCATGGACGAGCCGACCAACCACCTGGACATGGAGTCGATCGAGGCGCTGAACCTGGCGCTGGAGAACTACCCGGGAACGCTGATCTTCGTCAGCCACGACCGCGAGTTCGTGTCGTCCCTGGCCACCCGCATCATCGAGTTGAGTCCAAGTGGCGTGACCGACTTCAGCGGCACCTACGACGATTACCTGCGCAGCCAGGGCGTCGCGTTCTGATCAGGGCAATCCGCTGACAGAGTGAAGCTGAGACCAAGGAGCCCCGTCCACCGTGACGGGGCTTTTTTGCGACAGTGGGACCGGCGTTGGCCGGGAGGACGCCAAGCCAGGCGCCCCCAATCCTGCGGTGTGACCTTCGACGCGTTCCCGGCTAAAGCCGGTCCTACGAAGGCAAATGCGAACACTCGTAGGACCGGCTTTAGCCGGGAAGGGGCAAGTCCGGCCGCCGTCTAACCCCGGATAAAAACCGTTAGCCAGCTTTCATTTCCCGACCCCACGGGCGATGATGCGGCACTCCCACCGCTCCAGCGAAGAGTCCCCATGTCTGCCGCCCAGCCGCCTGTTTCGCCTGTCAACACGCCTGCCAGCGACGCCAGTTCGATGGCGATCACCCTGCAAATCATCTCCATCGTCGTCTACACCTTCATTGCCTTCCTGTGCATCGGTCTGCCCATCGCGGTGATGCCCGGTTACGTGCACAACCAGCTGGGTTTCAGCGCGGTGGTCGCGGGGCTGGTGATCGGTGCGCAGTACCTGGCGACGCTGTTGAGTCGCCCGGTGGCCGGGCGTATCTGCGACACCATCGGCACCAAGCGCGCCATCGTTTACGGGCTGTCCGGCATCGCGTTGAGCGGCGTGCTGACCCTGGCGGCGATCCTCCTGGAGCGTTTCGCAGACGTCAGCCTGACAATCCTGATCATCGCCCGCCTGTTTCTCGGCGCGTCCCAGGGCTTGATCGGCGTGGGCACCATCAGCTGGTGCATCGGCCAGGTCGGTTCGGAGCACACCGCCCGCTCGATTTCCTGGAATGGCATTGCGTCATACGGCGCCATCGCCATTGGCGCTCCCCTTGGCGTGGTGATGGTCGGAGCGCTGGGCTTTGCCAGCCTGGGGTTGGTGCTGTTCGTCCTGGCGGCCGGGGCGTTGCTGTTGATCCGCAACAAAACGGCGATCCCGGTGGTGCGCGGCGAGCGCCTGCCGTTCTTCTCGGTGTTCGGCCGGGTGGCGCCGTTTGGCCTGAGCCTGACCCTGTCCTCCATCGGCTACGGCACGCTGACGACGTTCATCACGTTGTTTTACGTGGCCCGTGGCTGGGAAGGCGCGGCCTGGTGCCTGACGGTGTTCGGCATCTGTTTCATCGTCGCGCGTTTGCTGTTCATCAACGCGATCAACCGCTTTGGCGGCTTTCGCTCGGCGATCGTCTGCATCACCGTGGAAACCCTGGGTCTGTTGCTGCTCTGGCTGGCACCCGACACCACCTTCGCCCTGATCGGCGCAGGGCTGACCGGTTTTGGTCTGTCGCTGGTCTATCCCGCGCTGGGCGTCGAAGCCATCAAGCAGGTGCCCAACAGCAGTCGCGGTGCCGGGCTCAGCGCTTACGCGGTGTTCTTCGACCTGGCGCTGGCCATTGCCGGACCGCTGATGGGTGCCGTGGCGCTGGGCATGGGCTATGGCTGGATTTTCTTCTTTGCGGCGTTGTTGTCGGTGGCGGCATTGACACTGGCAGTGGTGCTGTCACGCAGGGCGCCGATCGATACGCGGGTGTAGAGGACGCGCGGTACGGCTTCCCGGCTAGAGCCGGTCCCACCTAAAAGCTGAACTGCCGCCTCGCGTCCCGGTCGGAATAGCACATCCCCCGAACAGGAGTGAGGGCGTGACCCACGACCCCTCTGGCTCGAACGCTACCCCTCCGGACCCGGCCACGTTGCGCGAAGTCCACAAACTGCGCGTGCTGACCGTGAACACCCACAAGGGCTTCACTGCACTGAACCGGCGTTTCATCCTGCCGGAATTGCGTGAGGCCGTGCGCAGCACCGGTGCCGATCTGGTGTTTCTCCAGGAAGTCCTCGGCGGCCATGACCGCCATGCCGCCAAGTACGAAGACTGGCCCGACACGCCGCACTACGAATTTCTCGCCGACAGCATGTGGACGGACTTCGCCTATGGCCGCAACGCGGTCTACCCCGACGGTCACCACGGCAACGCGCTGCTGTCCAAATACCCGATCCTCCATTACCGCAATCTGGACATTTCCATCACCGGGCCGGAGCGCCGCGGCCTCTTGCATTGCGTGCTGCAGGTGCCGGGGCATGCGGAAGTCCATGCGATTTGTGTGCACCTCAGCCTGTTGGAGAGCCATCGGCAATTGCAGCTGAACCTGCTCTGCGACCTGCTTGACTCCCTGCCCGAGGACGCCCCGGTGGTCATCGCCGGCGATTTCAACGACTGGCAGCTGCAGGGCAACAAGCGCCTGCAGCGCTGCGGCTACCTCCACGAAGCCTTCGAGCGCAGTCAGGGGCGGTTGGCGAAGACCTATCCGGCGCGCTTCCCGATGCTGCGCCTTGACCGTATCTATTTGCGCAACGCCACCAGCCACCATCCGAAAATCCTCGGCACGCGGCCGTGGACGCATTTGTCCGATCACCTGCCGCTGGCGGTCGAAGTGCATCTGTAATGAGTTGCTTCCTTATTTATCCGGATCAATCAGGGGAACCGTGGCGTCGCGATCAAACTGGGAACCCGGGTCTTCGTTACCCGGATCCATATCGGCATCGAGTTCCGTTTCCGGCTCATCGGGCTGATGCCCAGGGTGCGGTGCAAGCGGTGCAGCATCGGGGGAGTGAGATTGCATGGCAGTTTCCTCGTTTCGGTAGGTTTGCTGAAGACTCTATTCAATGCGTGGAGCTTAGCAGGCGCCTCAGGTGCAACAAGACCGGTCGACACTATCAAGAACACCTATGGCAATCAGCAGTCAGTAAACAAGCCTCGCCGCCTTCGTCGCGCTGTTCCTTATCGGGCGAAGACGGCGTCATGAGCCGCGCATCCAGACACGCCTCACCGCACAGGAAAAAATCCCCATGAGTCTGCACGACAAGATCATCGGCCGCCTCGGCTTTGGCTCCGCGCCCTTGGGCAATATGTTTCGCACCATTGACGAAGACGAAGCGGCAGCCACCGTTCAATCCGCCTGGGACCAGGGCATCCGCTATTTCGACACCGCACCCATCTACGGCGCCGGCCTGTCCGAGCAGCGTGTGGGCAAGGCACTGGCGGGCATCCCCCGCGACCAGTACACCTTGAGCACCAAAGTCGGCCGGCTGATTTCCGATGAGATCGACACCGAAACGCGCAGTGGTCCGTTCGCCGAAGGCCTGAAAAACAAGATTGTCACCGACTACTCCGCCGACGCCACGTTGCGTTCCATTGAAGCGAGCCTGAAACGGCTGAACACTGACCGACTGGATATCGTGTTTGTCCACGACGTCGCCCAGGACGCCCATGGCGATGCCTGGATCGAGCATTTCAACATCGCTCGCACCGGCGCTTTCCGCGCCCTCACCCGCCTGCGCGAGGAAGGGGTGATCAAGGCCTGGGGCCTGGGCGTCAACCGCGTCGAGCCGTGCGAACTGACCCTGGATCTGGAAGAAGCCCAGCCCGACGGCTTCCTGCTCGCCGGCCGTTATTCGCTGCTCGACCATGACCAGCCGCTGCAAAGGCTGTTCGACAAGGCCCGCCAGCACAACGCCGAGTTCGTCGTCGGCGGGCCTTACAGCTCCGGCGTGCTGGTGGGCGGCAAGCATTTCGAGTACCAGGAAGCGTCCCAGGCGATGCTCGACAAGGTCGCGCACATTCAGGAAATCGCTCGGCAGTATCAGGTCGACATCAAGTCCGCAGCGCTGCAGTTCGTTCTCGCCAACCCCCTGGTGGCGGCGGTGATTCCGGGCGCGAGCCGGCCGTCGCGGATCATCGAAGACGTTACTGCGCTCAACGCACAGGTGCCGGATGGTTTCTGGCAAGCCATGCGCGATCAGGGCTTCATTGCCCTGCAGGCGCCGGTCCCCGGCAAAGACTGATATCGTGGCCAATGACGCCGGGCCAGACGCCCGGCTTTGTTCCCTGCGCGAGATCCGTCCATGCGAATTCTGATCGTCAACGTCAACACCACCGCATCCATGACCGAGACCATCGCCGAGCAGGCCCGCAGCGTGGCCTCGCCCGGCACCGAGATCATTGGTCTGACCCCACGCTTCGGCGCCGAGTCGGTGGAAGGCAATTTTGAAAGTTACCTGGCGGCCATCGCAGTGATGGACCGGGTCATGTCCTATGAAGGGCCTTATGACGCGGTGATTCAGGCCGGTTATGGCGAGCATGGCCGCGAAGGTTTGCAGGAGCTGCTTGACGTGCCGGTGGTGGACATCACCGAAGCGGCGGCCAGCCTGGCGATGCTGCTGGGGCATAAATACGCGGTAGTCACCACGCTGGACCGCACCGTGCCGCTGATCGAAGACCGCCTGAAGCTGGCCGGGGTGTACGAGCGCTGCGCCTCGGTGCGGGCCAGCGGCATGAGCGTGCTGGAGCTGGAGGAATCGCCGGAGCGTGCGGTCGAGGCCATCGTCGAGCAGGCCATCGAAGCGGTGAACCGGGACAAGGCCGAGGTGATCTGCCTGGGCTGTGGCGGCATGGCCGGGCTGGATCAACTCATCCGCGAACGCGCGGGCGTGCCGGTGGTGGATGGTGTCACCGCAGCGGTGGCACTGGCGGAATCGCTGGTGCGTCTGGGATTGAAGACCTCCAAAGTGCGGACCTACGCCACGCCACGGCCGAAGAAGATCGTCGGTTGGCCGTTTAAGCTCTAAGCCGGTGGTGTTGAGCTCACGCCGATGGCGCTGCAAACACATACCTTGTGGGAGCGAGCTTGCTCGCGAAGACGGCATTCCAGCCGCTGAAGATCAAGTGAATGTACCGCCTCTTCGTGAGCAAGCTCACTCCCACAGGTGTTGCGTCCGTCCAGTTACTGCGAGGTGCCAATACATCTCCGGCACACCACCGCTGCATTCGCCTCCACCCGCCGAATCGTTTAGTATCCCCGCCGCCGGTTTCCACTCGGAATTAATAGGGAATCCCGGGCGCGTCATCGCGCTTAAACGGAACTGTCCCCGCAACTGTAGGCGCCGAGCCCTGCTTCCTGTTTGCCACTGGGTCACCCCGGGAAGGCCGAAGCATGGCAATGAAGCGCCAGTCAGGAGACCTGCCGGCCAGCATATTCATTCACCGGCGGGGTGTCCGGGGAAGGACTCCCGTTCGTGCGTCGTTTCGCGCACGCTGTGCGCGCCCCCACTTTCAGGGCGCCTGCCGGGATGGACTTTCCAGCGCCTGCTTCGCCAAGCAATCAGGCTTTCTGGAGATCGCTGTTCATGCCGCTGCGCCGCCTCGCCGCCCTGTTCGTCACGCTGACCTTGCCCACCGCCGCGCTCGCGGCGTCGACGGCCTACCCCTTGACCGTGGACAACTGTGGCGAAGCGCTGACGTTCAACCACGCGCCGCAGAAAACCGTGACCATCGGCCAGGCCGCCACCGAAATGCTCTATGCCCTTGGCCTGGGCCCGAAGGTCGTGGGCACGTCACTGTGGTTCAACCCCGTCCTGCCCCAGTACCAAGCCCTCAACGACGGCATCGAGCGCCTGGCCGACAATGCGCCGAGCTTCGAATCGGTGATCGGCAAACGCCCGGATTTCGTCCCGGTGCAGTTTGAGTGGATGGTCGGCCCACAGGGCGCGGTCGGCACCCGCGAGCAGTTTCGCGATTTAGGCATTCCTACCTACATCCTGCCCTCCGATTGCGAGGGCAAGAACAACCGGGTCGGCGCCGACGGCACGCGCCTCGAAGCCTTCCGCATCGAAACGCTGTACAAAAGCCTCGGTCAGCTGGCGCAGATCTTCGATGTGCAAGACCGTGGCGAGCACCTGATCGCGGATTATCAGGGGCGGCTGGCCAAAGCTGTGGCGCAGGCAAAAGCCCATGCCAACCCACCCGTCTCGGCGGTGTTCTGGTTTTCCAGCCCTGACATCAACGTCGATCCGTACGTGGCCGGGCGCAAGGGCATTCCCAACTTCATGCTCGACACCCTCGGCATGCGCAACGTCATCGACTCCGATGAGGAATGGCCGACCGTGGGCTGGGAAACCATCGCCAAGGCCAACCCGACCGTGCTGGTCATCGCGCGCATGGACCGCCGCCGCTTCCCGGCTGACGATCACGAGAAGAAGCTGGCCTTCCTCCGCTCTGATCCGGTCACCCGCAATATGGATGCAGTGAAAAACAATCGCATCGTGATCATGGACGCCAGCGCCATGGAGTCCAGCGTGCGGCTGTTTGACGGTATCGAACAGCTGGCCGGGGCCACTCTCGCGCCATGACGTCTGTCGGCATGCTCCGGTCGAGCGTCGTCCGCATCTTCGGGCATGGCGCTTGGGCCATCGCATTACTGGCGTTGGCGGTGCTCGCGGGCGTGGCGATCGGCGAGACGTCGATCAGCCTGCCGGTGATCATTCAGGTGCTGGCGAACAAGCTGTGGGCCGCGGGTTTTCCTCTGGACCCGATCGATGAGGGCATTGTCTGGAATTACCGGCTGACCCGGGCCATCGTTGCCGCCACCTGCGGCGCAGGGCTGGCGGTGTCGGGCGTGGTTTTGCAATCGCTGCTGCGCAACCCCCTGGCCGATCCCTACTTGCTGGGCATTTCTGCCGGTGCTTCAACCGGCGCGGTATTGGTGGCGATCATCGGCATCGGTGCCGGGACGATCTCCCTGTCCACCGGCGCATTTGCCGGGGCGATTGCCGCCTTTGCGCTGGTCGCCCTGCTCGCCCGCTCCTCTCGGGGGCAGACCGCTGCGGGCCAGATCATCCTGGCGGGCATTGCCGGGTCCCAGCTGTTCAACGCCCTGACGTCCTTCCTGATCACCAAGTCGGCCAATGCCGAGCAGGCCCGCGGGATCATGTTCTGGCTGCTGGGCAATCTCAGCGGCGTGCGCTGGTCGTCGGTGGCGCTGTCGGTGCCGGTCGTGGTCCTCGGTTTGCTGGTGTGCCTGTGGCATCGGCGCGCGCTGGATGCGTTCACGTTTGGCAGCGATTCGGCCGCGTCCCTGGGCATTCCGGTGCGCCGGGTGCAGGCGGTGCTGATCCTCACCGCCGCACTGATGACGGCGGTGATGGTGTCGATTGTCGGCTCCATCGGCTTCGTCGGTCTGGTGATTCCCCATGCGGTGCGTCTGGTGGCGGGCGTGCGCCATGCCCGGTTGCTGCCCTTGAGCGCCCTGATCGGCGCGCTGTTCATGATTGCCGCCGATGTGCTGTCGCGCACGTTGATCAAGGGTCAGGTGTTGCCGATCGGGGTCATCACGGCGCTGGTGGGCGCGCCGGTGTTTGCCATGATTCTGGTCCGCGGGAATCGTCCTCGATGAACGCGCGTCAGGAGGTGTCCGGCGCCATGCTCGAAGGCAGCGACCTGAGTTACTCGGTCAAGGGCGCGCCACTGCTCAGCGGGGTAAGCCTGGCGATTCGGCCGGGGGAAAACCTGGGGGTCGTCGGGCCCAATGGCTCGGGGAAGTCGACGCTGCTGAAGTTGCTGGCGGGGATTCAAACGCCGTCCCAGGGCGACGTTCGCCTGGGTGGGCAGCGCTTGTCGGCGTTGAGCCGGCGAGACATTGCGCGGCAGGTGGCGGTGGTGGAGCAGCATGCGCAGACGGGTGATTCGATCAGTCTGTTGCAGGCGGTTGAGCTGGGCCGTACGCCGTGGCTGTCGGCGCTGGCGCCGTGGGGTGAGCTTGATGACCGGATTGTGGCGCAGGCGCTGGCGGATGTGAGTGTGCAGCATCTGGCGCATCGGGCGTGGCATACGTTGTCGGGCGGGGAGCAGCAGCGGGGGCATATTGCGCGGGCGCTGGCGCAGCGGCCGCAGGTGTTGCTGCTGGATGAGCCGACGAATCATTTGGATATTCAGCAGCAGTTGTCGATTTTGCGGTTGGTTCAGCAGTTGCCGGTGACGACGGTGGTGGCGTTGCATGATTTGAATCAGGCGTTGGGGTGTGATCGTCTGGCGGTGATGGACGGGGGGCGTTTGGTGGCGCTGGGTTCGCCGTTTGATGTGTTGTCGCCGGAGCTGTTGAGTGACGTGTTTGGGGTGCGGGGGCATTGGTTGGTTGATCCGTTTGACGGGGCTCGTGTGCTAAGGCTGAGGGCGCCAGAATCACAAGCGTCTGCCTAGGGGCAGACTGTTTCGCCTTCGGCGAGTTACTTTTAAAAAGCACTAAAAGTAACCAAAAGTGCCTGCTCTCGGTTTGGCCCGACTGCGTCGGGTTCCCTCACTCCGACGACGCTCCGTGGGCCCGCGCCGAACGGACATCCATGTCCTGACGGCGCTCTCGCCGCATCCATGCGGCTCGGCCCACTCCGCGTCGTCTACGTTCGGCCTGCACCAAAGTCGCGATTGGCGGTGTCTGGACCTTCTGCGCAGGAAGATCAAAAGCAGATCAAAAGCAAAGCAAAAGCTTCCCGGCTGAAGGCGGTCCTACGGGCGCGTGCGGTCTGTTAGTGGGACCGGCTTTAGCCGGGAAGAGGCCGGTGACGGCAACGGAAATTTCGCTGCCCAACGCTGATCGTTCCCACGCTCTGCGTGGGGATACATCCGGCACTGGAGGATCTTCGGGTTTTTCCAAAGGGGACTGATTTATTTACAACGCTTTACCGTAAATTAATCTGTCCCCGGTCTGTCTGTTCTCGCTTCCGACCCGCCCTGGCAATGACTCCCTCCAACCTCAATACCGTGGCTTCACCGCCTTCCACTCCGGTTTGTATTTCTGCATTTGCCGCACGTCGTCACGCTGGCGAATGCCGCACGTTAGATATTGGTCGTTGAGTTTGCCCAGCTGGTCGTAGTCCAGCTCCAGTCCCAACCCGGGCTCGCGGGTGAGGTGGACGCAGCCGTCGATGATGGGGAGTTTGCCGCCTTTGATGACTTCTTCGTCCGGTTCTTGCCACGGGTAGTGGGTGTCGCAGGCGAAGTCGAGGTTGGGGACGGCGGCGGCGACGTGGGTCATGGCCATGAGGCTGATACCCAGGTGGGAGTTGGAGTGCATGGAGACGCCGAGGCCGAAGGTGTCGCACATTTTTGCCAGCGCCTGGGTGTCGCGCAGGCCGCCCCAGTAATGGTGGTCGGCGAGGACGATCTGCACGCTGTTCAGCGCGACGCTGCGGCGGAATTCGTCGAAGTCGGTGACGACCATGTTGGTCGCCAGCGGCAGGCCAGTACGTTTATGCAGTTCGGCCATGCCGTCCAGCCCGGGGGTCGGGTCTTCGTAGTATTGCAGGTCGTCGCCGAGCAGTTCGGCCATGCGGATCGAGGTGTCCAGGGACCAGTTACCGTTGGGGTCGATGCGCAGCGGATAGCCCGGGAATGCCTTTTTCAGCGCCTTGATGCACGCCACTTCGTGTTCCGGGTCCAGCGCGCCGGCTTTCAGTTTGATGCTTTTGAAACCGTAGGCGTCGATCATCCGCCGCGCCTGGGCGACGATCTGTTCTTCGCTCAGCGCTTCTCCCCAGATGTCCGGCGCGTAAGGCGAGTCGGCGTGTTGGGCGTATTTGAAGAACAGGTACGCGCTGAACGGCACGCGGTCGCGAACGGCACCGCCCAGCAGGTCAACCAGCGGCAGATTCATGGAGCGTGCCTGCACATCGAGAAACGCCACTTCGAACGCCGAATAGGCATTGCTCACCGCTTTGCTGGCGTGAGAACCCGGCGCCAGCTCGGCACCCGCCATTGAAGCAGGTTTGTTGGCCGCCACCGTAGCGTTGACCACCGCCCGCAAGTGGTTGAGGTTGAACGGGTCCATGCCAATCAACTGACTCTGCAACTGCTGTTGAATCGCCAGGGCCGGCGCGTCGCCGTAGCTTTCACCGAGGCCGAGGTAGCCGTTGTCGGTTTCGACTTCGATGATCGAGCGCAGGGCGAAGGGCTCGTGGATGCCGCTGGCATTGAGCAACGGCGGATCGCGGAAGGCAATCGGGGTGACGCTGACGCGTGTGATTTTCAAATGACTTCTCCCGGTCAATCAGGGTTCGAGGCTAGGGTTTAAGACTTGAATGGGGGCTGAGCGCGCTGGCTGCAGGCCGTGGCGCAGCGTCTTCAAGCTTTGGGCGGTATGGGTCGCCCTTCGGCGTGGTACGGGCGAAGAAGATCACCACGGCCGCTACCAGCGAGGTCAGTGCCAGGCCGTACATGCCGCCTTGAATAGAGCCGGTTTTCTGCTCCAGAAAGCCGAACGCGGTGGGCGCCACGAAGCCGCCGAGGTTGCCGATGGAATTGATCAGCGCGATCACCGCCGCTGCGATGCGCGCGTCCAGATAGCCTTGGGGAATGGGCCAGAACAGCGCCGACGCCGCCTTGAAACCGATGGCCGCAAAGCAGATGGCGACGAAGGCGAAGATCGGCCCGCCGACGGTGGACATGAACATCCCGCACGCGGCAATCACCAGGGTGACCGCGACCCACGCCTGTTGATGCTTGAAGCGTGCGGCCAGCGCCGCGAAGCCGTACATGGCGACGATCGAGATGATCCACGGGATCGAGTTGAACAGGCCGACTTCGAAATCGCTGAGGCTGCCCATCTTCTTGATCATGCTTGGCAGCCAGAAGGTCGCGCCGTAGATGGTCAGGGCCACCGAGAAGTAGATGAAGCAGAACAGCATGATCTGCCGGTCGGCGAGCAGCTTGAAGATCGACGGCTTGACCACTTGCGCCGCCTCCCGGGCGCGCTGTTCGGCGTCGATGGCGCTGATCAGTGCGCCCTTCTCTTCTTCGCTCAGCCACTTGGCGTCGCGGATATGGGACTGCAGCCAGAACCAGACGAAGCCGCACAAGGCGATGGAAGCAAAGCCTTCGATGATGAACATCCACTGCCAGCCGTGCAGGTTCAGACCGCTGACGCCGAGCAACGCGCCGGACACCGGCCCGGAAATCACCGACGCAATGGCCGAGCCGCTGAGAAAGATGGCCATGGCCTTGCCGCGTTCGCTGGAAGGCAGCCATTGGGTGAAGTAATAAATGATGCCGGGAAAGAACCCCGCTTCCGCCGCGCCGAGGATGAAGCGCAACACGTAGAAACTGGTTTCGCCACGGACGAAGGCCATGGCCATTGCCGCAGCGCCCCAGGTGAACATGATGCGCGTCAGCCAGGCGCGGGCGCCGAACCGTTGCAGCAGCATGTTCGACGGGACTTCGAACAGCGCGTAGCCGACGAAAAACAGACCGGCGCCGAGCCCGTAGGCGGCGGCGCCGATGCCCAGGTCGGTTTCCATGTGGCTGCGGACGAAGCCGATGTTGACCCGGTCGATGTAGTTGACGATGAACATGATCACGAACAACGGCAACACATGACGCTTCACCTTCGTGGCCGCGCGGGCCAGCACGGTGGGATCGGCGCTGCTGAGGGGTGCAGGGGTGGGAACGGTGCGGTTCAAGGTGCGACTCCCGGTCTTTGTATTTTTTGTGGGATAGCGTGGAATGAACCGATCATGGACCGAGGCATTGTTCCCGTCTAATCTAGATTGACTGTTGATTGATACCTGGATTAGATCAATGTTCGAGCTCGCCCAGCTGCGCTGCTTCACCACCGTTGCCACCGAACTCAACTTCCGCCGGGCTGCCGAGCGGCTGAACATGACCCAGCCGCCCCTCAGTCGGCAGATCCAGTTGCTTGAGCATTCGCTGGGGGTTCAGCTGTTCAACCGCAACACCCGCAGCGTCGCGTTGACCGCGGCGGGCCGGGCGTTTTTCATCGAAGCGCAGACGCTGCTGGAGCGGGCGCATCAGGCGGCCATCGCGGCGCGGCGCTTTGCCGAAGGCGACATCGGCTCGGTCACTATCAGCTTCGTCGGCAGCGCGGTGTACGAGTTTCTGCCACGGGTCATCGCCGAAGCCCGGCAGAACCAGCCCCACGTGAAAATCTCCCTGACTGAACTCAACACGTACCAGCAACACGAAGCCCTGCGCGCCCGGCGCATCGACCTGGGCATCGTGCGGGCGCCGCTGCTGCAGCCCGGTTACGAGACCGAATGCCTGGTCCGCGAGCCGTTCGTGCTGGCGGTGCCCAGCAGTCATCCGCTGGCGAACGCCCGGAACATCAGCGTGCAGGACCTCGACGCCCAGCCCTTCCTCATGTACTTGCACTCGGCCTACCCGCCGTTCAACGAACTGCTCACCGGCATGTTTCGCTCGGCGCAAGTGGCGCCCGAGTACGTGCAGTGGCTGGGTTCGTCGCTGACCATTCTGGCGCTGGTGAATGCCGGCATGGGCCTGGCGCTGGTGCCGCGCTGCGCCGCCAACGTGGTGTTCAAGGGCGTGACGTTTCGCGACATCGATCTGGGTGAAGGGGTGCAGAGCGAGCTGCATCTGGTGTGGCGCTCGGACAACGACAACCCGGCGTGTCAGATGCTGCTGGAAGCGATTCGCGCCGCGGTGAAAGCCGAAGGGCGCACCGCGCAGTAGGACCGGCTAGAACGCCGACTTGTGGGACCGGCTTTAGCCGGGAAAGCGTCAGTGGGCACCCCGCAGAAGTGGTGCCCGCATCTGTTTCAACATTCAGGTGCGCTGGGCGACCGCCGACGCGTCCAGCGGCGCGGCATCCTCCGGCGTCGTGGAAAACGGCTCGATCTTGCCGACGATGAACAAATAGCTGAACGCCCCCAACAGGGCAAACGCCCCGGCGGTCATCAGCGGCGCGGTGAACGAGCCGTTGCCGATCACCAGCATGAAGCCGGTGAAGGTGGTGATGAAGATCCCGGCGGTGTTCGACGCGAAGTTCTGGATGCCGCCGATCGACGCTACGTGGGCAGGCGACGGCGCCACATCAGCCGGCAGGCACCAGATGCTCGCGCCGGCGAACGCCAGGCTGGCATAGGCCAGACTGAAAAAGCCGAGCATCGCCCAGGTGCTGTCAACGAACACCGACAGCGAAATGCTTGACGACATCAGCATGCCGCCGACGATGCAAGTCTTGCGCGCGGCGGTCAGGCTCCAGCCCCGGCGGTACAGCGCGTCGGACGTCAGTCCGCCGATCCAGCCACCGACGATGGACGCCACCGCCGGGATGGTGCCCAGCGTACCGAGGGATTTCAGCGAGAAACCGCGCTCGGTGACCAGGTAGGTCGGGAACCAGGTGATGAAGAAATAGATCACGAAGTTCAGGCAGAAGAAGCCCAGCATCATCCCCCACAGGGTGCGGTGGCGAAACAGCGACGCCCATTTCACTTTCGGCCGCGCGGCGAGGGTTGCCGCCTTGCCTGCCTCATGCTGCTCGATGGCCGCAACGGCTTGGGGCTCTTTGTAGATCAGAAACCAGCCCACGACCCAGATCAGGCCCACCGCGCCGGTGATGATGAACGACGCGCGCCAGCCCCACAGCTCGATGATCAGCGCCACCAGCGGGATCGACAGCGCCGAGCCGACCCGCGAACCGCTGTCGAAGATGCTGGTGGCAAAGCCGCGCTCCTTGACGTCGAACCACTGGCTGACGATTTTCGCGCAGGACGGATACGCCCCCGCCTCGCCCACGCCGAGCATCAGCCGGCAACCGAACATCGACGCCAGGCTGCTCGCCGCCGCCGTGGCCGCCGTGAACAGCGACCACCAGGCCACCGCGAGGGGCAGCGCGATGCGCGCGCCGACCTTGTCGACGAACCAGCCAAACGGCATTTGCATGAGTGCGTAGGTCCAGAAGAAGCCGCTGAGCAGCAGGCCCATTTGCCCTGAGCCCAAGGCGAGTTCTTTCTGGATGTAAGGGGCGGCAACCGCGAGGTTGGCCCTGTCGATGTAGTTGATGGCCACCGCGAGGAAGCACAGAAAAATTACCAACCAGCGCCCTTTCTGCATGGCGAGTCCTCCTAATTATTTTTATGAGTAAGACGTCGTTAGAGCTTCGCATAGCGCCCTGGCCTTGATTCACACGCTGCTCAACGAGGGATAAAGCACCCGTCGAGAACCGCGGAATTGGCCTGACCAAATATCCGAATGCAGCGGATACTAGACCCGCAAATCGGGTTAGGGAAATCAAAACGGCGATTTATTTGCGGCTTTATGGCTGGACGGTCGGAATTTGCATAATTTGGCCTGACCAATCTATTCTGCTGCGCAAGCCACCTCGGGCCGCTGGCGGCGACGCACTGGCGGTCTTGAGCGGACTGCCCCCCATAACAACAAGGACTGCGCAATGAAGATGACCTTCCGTTGGTACGGCGACAGCGATCCCGTCACCCTGCCCTACATCCGCCAGATCCCCGGCATGACCGGCGTGGTCTCGGCGATCTACGACATCCCGGTGGGCGAGGTCTGGCCGCTGGACAAGATCGCCGCCCTCAAAGCCACGGTGAATGCCCACGGCCTGGAGCTGGAGGTCATCGAGAGCGTGCCGGTCCACGAAGACATCAAGCGAGGCCTACCTTCCCGCGATCAGTTGATCGACAACTACGGCCAGACCCTGCGCAACCTGGCGGCCTGCGGGATCAAGGTGGTCTGCTACAACTTCATGCCGGTGTTCGACTGGACCCGCTCGACCCTGGCCATGGAGCTGCCCGACGGTTCGACCACCCTGGCGTTCGACGTGGCGGTGATCGAGCAGGCGAACCTGGACAACGGCATCAGCCTGCCCGGCTGGGACGTCAGCTATGAGCCGGAGGTCCTGCGCGCGTTGATCAACGAATACGCCCAGGTCGACGAAGCCACCCTGCGCGAACGGCTGGCGTACTTTCTGGAGCGCATCATCCCGGTTGCAAAAGACGCCGGCATCAAGATGGCCCTGCACCCGGACGACCCGCCGCGCTCGATGTTCGGCATGCCGCGGGTGGTGAAGAATCGCGAAGACCTGGCGCACATTTTGGCCATGGTCGATGACCCGGCTAACGGGTTGACCCTGTGTTCAGGCTCCCTCGGCGCCGATCTGGGCAATGACCTCCCCTCGCTGGTGCGGGAATTCGGCGGTCAGGGGCGCATTCACTTCGCCCATCTGCGCAATGTGAAGGTCAACGAAGCCGGTGATTTTTTTGAGACCGCACACCGCTCCGAAGACGGCTCGCTGGACATGGCCGAGATCGTCAAGGCTTACGTCGAGACCGGCTTCGAGGGCTATTACCGCCCCGACCACGGACGGATGATCTGGGGCGAAACCGGCAAGCCGGGCTACGGCCTCTACGACCGGGCGCTGGGTGCGGTGTACCTGAATGGCTTGTGGGAAGGGATCCGCAAAACGATGGCGTGAGGCTGAGGACTTTTGAACAGCACCGCCTTGCGACGGGCGACTGTTAACGCAGCTCCGCATCCATCCCGTCCAGCCAGCGCGCTTCGGAGCGGCGCAGGTGTTCGCGCATGGCGGTCTGGGCGCCAATCAGGTCGCGGGTCTGGACGGCGTGCAGAATGGCTTCGTGTTCGGCCACGGCCATGGCCCAGGTTTCGGTGGTTTCGGAGTGTTCGCTGACATGGGCGGTCAGCGGGCTGTACCGCTCTTCGAACAATGAGGTGATGATGCGCACCAGGGTCGAGTTGCCGCTCATTTTCGCCAGCCGCTGGTGGAACTTGCGGTCGTCGTCCAGCGCCGGCACGCCTTTGAGCGCCCCCTCGCGCATCTTGTCGATGCAACCCTGCAGGTAGCGAAAATCAGCCTTGCTGCCGTGCAGACAGGCCAGCATCACGCTCTCACCTTCGATCAGTGCTCTGGCCTGCATCAGCTCGGACGGGCTCTCGCCCAGCGTGCGGGTTTTGCCTTTGACCCCGAGCAGGTGCTCACAGACGTAGATACCGGAACCCATGCGGATTTCGACGCTGCCTTCGATTTCCAGGGCGATCAGGGCTTCGCGAAGGGATGGCCGGGAGACGCCGAGCAACTGCGCCAGATCGCGCTCGGGAGGCAGGCGCGCGCCAGGGGCGATGCCATGCTTGCGAATGTGCTCGCGCAATCGGTCGGCGGTGATCTGGTACAGGCGGCGTTCGGGTGCGGGGCTTGGCGCGGTCATCAATCACGTTCCATCAGGATGCGCCGGAGGATATCACAGGCGTTGGGGCGCCTTGTGGCGGGGCCGTGCACGCGGTCATCACTGGATGCACGCGATCTTTTAGTTTGATTGTTCCCACGCTCCGCGTGGGAACACATCCCCTGACGCTCTGCGTCACAGGAGGGGACGCGGAGCGTCCCGGGCGGCATTCCCACGCGGAGCGTGGGGACGATCATCAGTGGATGCATCCTATTTAGTAGGACCGGCTTTAGCCGGGAAGAGGCCGGCGCGTTCACCCTCAATTTTGCGTTGTGCCCACCGACGCCTTCCCGGCTAAAGCCGGTCCCACTATTTAGTGCGCGGTGTGTCAGGCGGGATCAGTCCGGCAACGCGCCCTCGAGCTTCGGCTGCTCCAACCCCACAATTCGCCGCCCCATCTCCACCACCGGCAAGAACCTGCGGCGTTTCTTCTCTTCGTGGTTTTGCGCGATGTCGGCAATCCGGTGCTGCAAGAACGGGTTGAGAAAACGGTCGCGGACGCTTGCCAGATAGTTGTGCGCCTGATCCCCTTGGCCCTTCGCCGCAAACACGGGCAGCACCTCCCGCTCCCACAGATCCTCCAGGCTCCCGCGCAGCAGCGGGTCGTTCATGGCCTCAAACACCGTCTCGCCCTCAGGCCGGCCATCTTTCGACCAACGTTCGGCCAGCCAGGTGTGCCCCAAATTCAGCATGAACAGCTTGAACTGCTCGTACTGCTCCAGCTCATCCGTCACCACCACACAAGGATGCCTACACGGCACCACCAGCCCAGGCTGACGCTCAATCGCCCAGATCGCGTACGGCTCGGCAATGGCGCCCACCGGCTGGATGGGCTGCGAGACGATGCGATCCACCAGGGAATTCGCCCAGCGGCAGGTGTCGCGCAGGTAGTGCGCAAACCCGGCGTCGATGCCCCACTCCACCGCCAGTTGAATGATCAGGTCGCGCAGCACATCGCCATTGCGTGACACCAGCTCACAGGGAAACAGCGACAGCGGCGCATCAGGATTCTCCAGCCAGCGGTCATGGAGCAACACCAGCAGTTTCGCCGGAAAACTCCGGGGCGTCGGCGCATCGGCGGCCAGGCAAGAGGCCGTGTCCGCCGCCTCCAGCACATAGCCTTTGTCGCCAGTGTTAGAGATCACCACCTGCACGTCGTGCCGAATCGCCTGACGAATCACCGGCCAGTCAGGGCCGGCTTGCAGCGCGCCGGCAATGGAAGTGGACCAAAACTCCTCGTTCACCGTGCGACCGTTTTCTGCGCCCTGAATGCGCACCGGATAACCCGTGCCACCGGCCAGCGCCTGCACCCGCTGCGCGCTGTCGGCGCTGCCAGTGGTTTGCACGACGGTGATTCTGCCCAGCGCTTCGCCCTTCTCCAGGGCCTGGGAAATGAACAGATCGGCATGGGCCTGGAGAAAACGGCTGGTGCCGAACTGCAGGATGGGGGTGAACGGGGTTGCCTGCATGCCCGCGCCTCCTAGCATTCGACGATGGCTTTGACGACCCGCTGCGCAGGGTCGAGCAGCGTGGTGAAGCGCTCGGTCACTTCGCTCAGGGCCATGCGGTGGGTATTGAGCGCGGCGTCCGGGATCAAGCCGTCGCGCAGACATTGCTCGACGTAGCGGAAGTCTTCGACGGTGGCGTTGCGACTGCCCATGAGCGTCGCTTCGCGCTTGTGAAATTCAGGGTCGGAGAAGCTGATGGTGTCGCGGACGATGGACACCAGCACGTATTTGCCGCCGTGGGCGATGAATTCGAAACCGCGCTCCATGGCCTTGGCGTTGCCGGTGGCGTCGTACACCACATCGAAGAATTCGCCCTCGGTCAGTTGCTCCAGTTGCTGCTTGTCGTCTTCGCCGATCAGCACGGCCGAGTCGATCTGCAGGTGCTGCTTGCAGAACGTCAGGCGGTCCTCACGGGTGTCGAGCACCGTGACTTTCGCGCCCCGCAGACGGGAGAAAATTGCCACCGCCATGCCAATCGGGCCGGTGCCGACCACCAGCGCCCGCTGGCCGGCTTGCACGTCCGAACGACGCACCGCATGGGCGCCAATGGACAGAAACTCGATCATGGCCGCCTGATCCAGCGTCACCCCGTCCGCCTTGAGCACGAAGTTGTGGGGCAGGCTCAGGTATTCGGTGAATGCGCCGTCGCGATGGACGCCCAGCACTTGAATGCGCACGCAGCAATTGGTCTTGCCCTGGCGGCAGGCAATGCAGTCGCCACAGGACAGGTACGGCATCACATAGACCACGTCGCCCGGCTCTAGCCCGCTGCCCGCCTCGCTTTGCTCGACAATGCCGGAGAATTCGTGGCCCATGACCCGGGGGTATTCGAGGAACGGCTGGTTGCCGTTGAAGATATGCAGATCAGTGCCACAGACCCCGACCCGCTTGATGCGGACCAGCGTCTCGCCGGGTGCCCGTTCGGGTTTCGGACGGTCAAGGGCCAGCAGGGAACCGGGTTTTTCGCAGACGACGGTGAGCATCTTCTCTCTCCAGACCAGGCACGCCGGTATCGCTGAAACGGCCAGAGCCGCAGGTTACCGGGCAGTGATCTTGTTGTTGTGAGGTGGCGGATGGATTCTGGAAGCGCGGGCCGCAGCTGCAGTGGCTGCAGCCATGACAAGCGCGGCGATGCAGGAAAAAATGACACAGCCGCCTGACCATTGGCAAGACCAATTAATTTATTTAGGTATTGGCCTTACCAAATAAGTCATTTGAGTTTTCAGCGCGATCACCAGCGCTACGGCTGTAAATCCCAATAGCCCATGGTTATGATCGGAGCCCATGACTTCCCCATTGCCGATCCGCTCACCCTGCCCGCCCGGCGCCTGTAAATGCGACCGCGACCGACTGTTGGAGCTGGAGGGCGCGGACGTGCGCATCCTTCGCCTGACCCGTCAGGAAGAGAAACGTCTGCTTGAGCGGCTGGAAAATATCGCCACGCTGGAAGATCTGCAGCGCCTGCAAGCGCGGATGTTCGACCAGTTGGGCATCCGCCTGGACATCGGCCCCGGCTTCAATGAAGTGCGCAGCATGCGCGGCATGGTCATCGACATCGCCGAGCTGCCCGGCATGTGCCGCAAAACCCGCGCCGCCATCCCCGCCGCCATCCGCCGCGGCCTGGAAAAGAATCCCGAAATCGCCTGGCGCCTGCTCGACGCCCACGACTTGTTTCGGGATGCGTGAATGCGGTGAGGACCTGGTATTAGAAATACCAGACTCAGCGCGCCCTTACTCCTCCCAGTCCGCCTTGTCGATCTTCAACCCGTGCAGACCGTTGTACGCCGCCCGTTTGGGCTGCTCCCAGCCTTGCAGCAACGCCGCATCAATGTCGTAGATTTCTACACCCAGCGGCCGGCAAACGGTCAGCGGGTCCTGGGCATCCGGGCCCCACATCGGCAGGGAAAGGTCGCCGCCGGGACACGTCGACAGCGCACAGAGCAGGTCGATTTCGGCGAAGAATTCCAGGTAATCCCCCTGTTTGGCCGGGCAGGCTTTCATGAAGTACAGGTCGTCGTGATTCAAGCCGGTGCACTGGAAGATATTCAGCACGTCGTGCACGTCGAATTCGGTCAGGCCATGGGGCAACACGGCGCGAGTCAGATTCGAATGGCAGTGGTGGTGAAAGTCTTCGCCGGTGAGCATCTTGTTCACGTAGGGATCGCAGCGGGTGCCGAGCAGGTCATGCAGCCGACCGCCGTGCTCGTCGATGCCGTAACTGGCGAGGCTGTCGTCGGTGATGGTGATCATCGGCCGCAGGAACGGCAGGTTCGACCACAACCGGTCGTGGGTCGTGACATGGGCGCCCTGCAATTGCCGGGTGCGCGCCGCCCACAGGCGCTCGCGGGGATCATCGGCGCTCCAGACGTTGAAGTCGCCCACTTGCGGGCCCACCGGGGTGGTAACGCGGAACACCTGACCGGCCTTGACCTTCCACGCTCGCCCGGTGCGGATCGGCACTTCGAACTGCTCGACCAAGGTGCGACTGTCCTGCGCCTCGCGGATGCGTTGATAAAACGCCGTGTCGACTTGCAGCGCCGAGCCTTTGCTGACCTGATAAGCAGCGGGATAGTCTTTGAACATGGGTGCTCCTGGCGAATGATGGGGGTCGGACACACTGGCCACAGCACAGCCCGTGCCAAATGCGTTGAGTCGTTGAACACGCAAAACCACGACGTTTATTTGGAATTTAATTTCCATCTGTACAAGCAATAGAACTGCGACTAGCATTGCGACAGCCTCACCGAGGCCCCGAATCGACCTCAACAAGACCTCATCGAGAGGCTTCAGGGGATTCACATGCTCGACCGCGCCAGACGTTTTTCCATCAAGCAGATCGCGACTCAAGCCGGCGTAAGCAAGGCGACGGTCGATCGCGTCCTGCATCAGCGCGGCAGCGTGCATTACCAGACCCACCGCCGCATCCATCAAGCCCTCGAAGAGCTCGAAGCCCAGGAAAAGTCCGGGCCTGCGGTGGGCCGCACCTTTCATATCGACGTCATCCTGCACACGCCCAAGCGTTTCAGCGATGCCGTGCAAGAGGCGGTTCTCGCCCAGCTCGGCAGTCTGGCGCCGTTTCGTATCTTTCCGCGCTTTCACCTCCATCAGGCCATCGGCCCGCAGCAGATGCACGACCTGATTCTGCGTTGCGTCGGCAAAGGCAGTCAGGGCCTGATCATCAAGGCCGCGGACGAGTTGCCGATCAACGAAGCGGTGAATCAGGCGACGGCGGCGGGTGTGCCGGTGGTGACGTTTGTTTCCGACCTGCCCCAGAGTGAGCGCATCGGTTACATCGGCATGGACAATCGCACGGCCGGGCAAACGGCGGCGTATCTGATGTCGCGCTGGCTGGCCGACGAGGCGCAAGACGTGGCCGTGGTGATCAGCAGCGAGCTGTTTCGTGGCGAGGAAGAGCGCGAGATGGGTTTTCGCACCTGGCTGCGCAGCCGTGCCGCCCATCTGCGCGTCGTTGACGTCACCGGAGGGTTCGGCGTGCATGAGCCGACCTTTGAAAAAGTGACCCGGGCGCTGCAGGACAATCCGTCGATCAAAGCCATTTACAGCGTTGGCGGCGGTAACCGCGCCATCGTCGAAGCCTTCGCCGCACTGGACCGCCCCCTGGAGGTGTTCATCGGCCACGACCTCGATCAGGAAAACCGGCAACTGCTGGCGGAAGAAAAGATTGCCGCGATCATCGATCACAACCTGCACGTAGATGCCCGCAATGCGTTTCTGCACATCCTGCAGTTCCATCGCCTGTGGAAGGCGGTGCCGATTCCCGTGTCCCACGTGCAGGTCGTCACGCCGTTCAACCTGATGCACTGATGTGCAGCCGCACCCGTTACGCCGATCACCCCATAACAACAATCCCGGAGATCCACCCATGCTACGCATTGCTGTCCTCGGCGCAGGCCGTATCGCCAACATCCACGCGGCCAACGTGGCCGCCAATCCCGACGTGAAACTGGTGCTGATCGCTGACCCATGGCGCGAAGGCGTCGACGCCCTGGCCGGCAAGCTGGGTTGCGCCGCGGCCTACGATTGCGCCGACGCCATTGCCCGGGACGATGTGGACGCGATTGTCATCGGCACGCCGACCGACACCCACATCGACCTGATGCTGCGGGCGGTGAAACTGGGCAAACCGGTGCTGTGCGAGAAACCCATTGACCTGGATTTCGCCAAAGCCGCCCGCGCGGTGGAAGAGATCGAGCGCCTGAACGGCAAGGTGATGCTTGGGTTCAACCGCCGTTTTGACCCGGACACCCTGCAGATGCGCAAAGCCATTGCCCGTGGGGACGTCGGTGAGGTCCGCCAGGTGGTGATCACCAGCCGCGATCCAGGGCTGGCGCCGGTGGAGTACCTGACCCACTCCGGCGGCATCTTCCGTGACATGACCATCCATGATTTCGACACCGCACGGACGTTGCTCGGCGAAGAACCCATCGAAGTCATCGCCATCGCCAGCCGCCTCGTGGAACCCGCACTGGCGCAGATCGACGACTACGACAGCGTGATGGTGCTGCTGCGCACCGCCTCCGGTAAACAGTGCCACATCAACTGCTGCCGCGAGGCCGTGTACGGCTATGACCAGCGCCTGGAAGTGTTCGGCTCCAAGGGCATGATCCTCAACGACAACCATCGCCCGAGCACCGTGCGCAGCTACAGCGCCACGCAGACCGAAGTGCGCGAGCCGCTGGAGAACTTCTTCCTCGAGCGCTACGCCGCTTCCTACCGCATCGAGCTGAACCAGTTCATTGACGCGGTGCGCGGCAACCAGACCCTGCCGACCAACGCCCGGGATGGCTTGAGAGCGCTGCATCTGGCCAACTGCGCCATCGAGTCGATCAAGACCGGGCGAGCGGTGAAAGTGGACATGTGAATCCTGCGGTGCCCATCGCCCGTACTTGGGTGCGGGCATGATGAACGCCCGGCGGATCATTTGAAATCGCGACTGCGCACGTCGAGCCCGGTGAGCATCGGCGTGAGGTCGAACAATCGCTGGGCGATGACGTGGCGTACGCCCTTCTGGAATTCGAACTTGCCGAACACCTGCATCAACTGCGACCCTACCAGCACCTTGCGTTGACGCTCGGCCAGATCACGCCAGACCACCACGTTGATCATGCCGTGTTCGTCTTCCAGGGTCACGAAGGTCACGCCGCTGGCGGTGCCGGGCCGTTGTCGACCGACGACAAGCCCGGCGACGCTGAAGCTGCGGCCGTGTTCTTCATCCAGCAAATCCTTTGAACTGCGAAAACGCTTCGCCGCCAGCTTATGGCGCAGCAGGGCCAGCGGGTGCGGGCCGAGTGTGGTGCCGAGGGTGTCGTAATCGGCAGCAAGGTCCTGGGCGACACTGGGCAGCGGCAGCGCGACCTGGGCCTCTTCGCCAAAACAGTCGTCGCCGAACAACGGACGCTGCATCTCGACGCCGGCGATCTCCCAGCGCGCCCGGTGCCGATGCCCCACCAGCCCCCGCAGCGCACCGGAATCGGCCAGCGCAGCACGGGCGCGATTGTCCAGCTCGGCGCGGATGCACAGGTCGGCCACGTCCTTGAAAGCACGTACGCCGCGCGCCTGTTCAATACGCTTGGCGTCCTCCTCGCGAAAGCCGCGGATCATGCGCAGACCCATGCGGATCGCCAGGTTCTGGTTGTATTCCCGGCCGGCCACAGGCTCGAGTGAACAGTCCCAGTCGCTGTACCGCACGTCCACCGGGTGCACGTCGATCTGGTGGCGCCGTGCGTCCTGCAGCAGTTGATCCGGGCTGTAAAAGCCCATGGGCCAGCTGTTGATCAGCGCGCAGGTAAAGGCCGCTGGCTCGTGGCATTTCAGCCAGCAACTGGCGTAGGTCAGCAAGGCGAAGCTGGCGGCGTGGGATTCCGGGAAGCCGTAACTGCCGAAGCCCTTGATCTGCTCGAAAATCCGCTGGATGAACTCGTCGGGGTAGCCCTTTTCCTTCATGCGCTCGCTGAGGCGAATGCGATGGGGCTCGAGACCGCCATGGCGTTTCCAGGCCGCCATGGAACGGCGCAGTTGGTCCGCCTCGCCGGGCGAGTAATCCGCGGCGACGATCGCCAGTTGCATGACCTGCTCTTGAAACAGCGGCACACCCAACGTGCGCTCGAATACCGCTTTCAGTTCTTCGGACGGGTACGTCACGGCCTCTTCGCCGTTCTTGCGGCGCAAGTACGGATGCACCATGCCGCCCTGAATGGGCCCGGGCCGGACGATGGCCACCTCAATCACCAGGTCATAGAAAGTGTTGGGCTTGAGGCGCGGGAGCATGGACATCTGCGCCCGGGACTCGATCTGGAACACGCCGATGGTGTCGGCGCGGGTGATCATGTCGTAGGTCGGTTTGTCCTCGGCGGGGATGGTCGCGAGGGTCAGGTCGTAACCGCGATAACCCCTGACCAGGTCGAAGGTCCGGCGCAGTGCGCTGAGCATGCCCAAGGCCAGAATATCGACCTTGAGCAGGCCCACCAGATCGAGGTCATCCTTGTCCCACTGAATGATGGTGCGGTCCACCATGGCGGCGTTTTCCACGGGCACCAGGGTTTCCAGCGGATGCTCGGAAATCACAAAACCGCCGGGGTGCTGGGACAGATGCCGGGGGAAGCCGATCAGTTCGCCGGTCAACGTCAGCACACGTCGCAGAATCGGGCTGTCAGGCTCGAAACCGCATTCCCGGAGCCGTTCGGCGGGCGGCATGTTGTCGCTCCAGCGGCTGAAACAATCGGCCAACGCATTGATCTGGTCGGGCGGCAAACCGAGGACCCGCGCCACATCCCGGACGGCCCCCGCACCGTGGTAGGTACTGGCAACGGCGGTGAGCGCCGCCCTGCCCCGGCCGTATCGACGGAACACGTATTGCAGCACTTCCTCGCGCCGTTCATGCTCGAAATCGACGTCGATGTCCGGGGGCTCGTCTCGCTCTTGCGAGATGAAACGCTCGAACAGCAGGTTGCTTTTTGACGGGTCCAGCTCGGTGATGCCCAGGGCGAAACAAACTGTGGAGTTAGCCGCCGAGCCACGGCCCTGGCAGAGGATGTGCTGACCGCGGGCGAAGCTGACGATGTCGTGCACCGTGAGGAAGTAACTCTCGTACCGCTTGGCCGCGATGACCTTCAGCTCTTTTTCGATGTTGCTGCGGGCGACCTCCGGCACGCCCTGAGGCCAGCGCCGACTAGCGCCCTGCTCGGTCAGGTGCCGCAACCAGCTGCTGGGGGACTGGTCAGGCGGCACCAGCTCATGGGGGTATTCGTAGCGCAATTCACTGAGGTCGAAGGTGCAACGCCGGGCGATGTTCAAGGTTTCAATCAGCAGGCTCGCCGGGTAAACCTCGCTCAATACCGAGAGCGGCCGCAGATGCCGCTCGCCGTTGGCAAACAGCCGATGCCCCGCTTCGGCCACGGTGGTGTGGTGGCGGACGGCGCTCATGGTGTCCTGCAACGCTCGACGACCGCGGGCGTGCATGTGCACGTCTCCACTGGCGACGGCAGGAATCGCCATGGCCCGCGCCATGCCGAGCAAGGTGTTGAGGCGCTTTCGGTCATCCGGACCGCAATGCAGTTCGACGCTCAGCCACAGATTCTGCTGAAAGATCCCCCGTAGCCATTCGCCTTGCTCCCGTCGGGTCGGGATGTCCTGATCAAGATCAGGCAGCCACAGCGCCAAAAGCCCTGGGACCGGCTGCTGAAAGTCCTCGTGCAGCAGCCGGTATTCGCCTTTCTTGCTGCGGCGCCGCCCTTGGGTGATCAAGCGACACAAGGCCTGGTAGCCGGCGAGATTCTCCACCAGCAAGACGATTTTCGGCCCGTTCTCGATGGTGATTTCGCTGCCTATGATCAGTGGCAGCTCACATTCCTTTGCGGCCTGCCACCCACGCACGATGCCCGCCAGGGTGCATTCATCGGTGATCGCCAGCGCTTGATACCCATGCAGCTTTGCCCGCTCGAACAGCTCCTTAGCACTCGACGCCCCGCGCTGAAAGCTGAAATTCGACAGGCAATGCAGCTCGGCGTATCCCCCGCTCATGCGAACCAGCCGTGCAGCAACAGGCTGCTGTCGCCGACGCTGCGGTACGCCCAGCCACGCTGGCCGTTACGGGTTTCAACCAGGTAGTAGTCGCGGCGTACATCGCCGCCGTCCCACCAGCCCGACTCAATGCGCTCCGGCCCCGCCAGCACACGCACGCCGGGCTCGGTCAGTAACTCGGGCTCCGGCAATAGCCAGCCGGGGCGCGGTACTTTGTGGAGCAGCGCCGGCGGTTTGCCCGGGCACGCGGGCAACGAAGCACACTCGGGGCGATGGTCGGCTTGAAAGCCCAGACCGGCGACCGCTTCGTCCCCAAGCCGTGCGCGCAGGCGCTCGCGCAGCTGCTCCCACGGCATGGTCTGCTGCGGACGGTCGTCGAACAGCTCGCGGTGGGTCGGCACGAACGCCGGCAGATCCTTGGCCTGCAATCGCAACGCGCGGACCGGAGACGGCACTCCAATTTGTTCCAGACGACCCCGTGCCAGCTCGAACAGCATGTTGGCTTCGCGCTCGGCGCTGAGCAGGCCGACGGGAATTTGCGTGTCCGGCGCAACGCTACCCACGCTTGGCACGTGTTCCAGATGAATCACAAAACGTTGCACGCCGCTGTCGCGTCCGGCCAGAAACACCGCCAGATCGGCAATCATGCGCTTGAGCGGGAACAGCAGCGCCTGATGGGATTCGACGTCGAAGTTGAGCTCGATGCGGGTATCGAAACGGTCAGGCGGCACATAACACTCCAGCCCCATGGGCCTGCGCCCGAACAGCGTATCGAGGTGTTGCAGCACGGCCGCCGGAAAACGCCGGGCCAGGGTGTCACGGGGCAAGCCATGAACCTGGCGCACGCGATGCAGGCCCATGCGCGCCAGTGCAGTGGCGACTTCGGCTGGCAGGCCGATGCGGTTGACCGGCATCTGTGCCAGCACCTCCTGCAGCGTGTCGGCATCGGTCACGGCCAGACCGTCATGGGCGTTGGCGAGCATGCGGGCCGCCAGCGGATTGGGCGCCGCGACGATGCGGTGGGTGAAGCCCAGCTCGGTCAGCTCCTGACGCAGTCGCGCCTCGAACACCGGCCACGGACCGAACAGGCCGAAGCTGGATTCCACCTCCATCAACAGCACGCGCGGGTACTTGAGGCTGACATGGGAACTGAAACGGTAGGCCCAGGCCGCCAGCAAACGGTGCCAGCGCTCGGTTTCGTCCGGGTCGTATTCGACGGTGGCGAATTCCCGGGTCATGGCGTGGGCTGCGGTCAGAGACTGGCCGGCACGCAAGCCCATCGCGCGGGCGGCCGGGTTGACCGTCTGCAGCACCCGGCGCTGGGCCGTGCCGCTGATCAGAGCCAGCGGTTCTTCAGGGTTTTCGCGACGGCGCATGACGCCGTCCAGCGCCAGCTGCGGCAGGAGGACACAAGCCCAGAGCATGGCAACCTCAAGCGTCAGCGATGAACGGAACGGGGGAAGAAGGCGCCAGCCCGCCGCGACACTTGAGCACCCGCAACTGACTGGGGCGCGCGTCGATGGCAATGCGCAGCGCGGCCGGAGACGGATTGGCTGCCGCCTCATGCCCACGGCAGGCAAAGGCCAGGGTTTCACCGGTTTCGGCGGCCACCTGCAAACGACGCAAGGCACGGTCGTCGACCTTGGTCGGCCAGCACAGCACCGCGCCGCAACTGCCCGAACGCAGGCATTGCTCCACCGCCCACAGGGCATCGCGCTCGTTGGCGTGGATGATCGACAACTGCTTCAGGTCGATGCCCGCCATCTGCCACGCCTGGGCATAGGGCAAAAAAGGAGGCGCAACCAGCACGATGCGCTCGCCGCTGTCCGCCAGTCGCGCCAGGGTCGGCCACATCAGACGCAACTCGCCGCTGCCGTTGGCCGCCACCAGCACTTCAGTCATTGCTGCAGGCGGCCAGCCTCCCATGGGCAACGCCGCATCGAGGGCGGCATGGCCGGTAGGCTGGGCGGCAACCGAGGCAACGTGCTGACGCCCCTTCCAGACGCGTCGCTCGTCCAGCAGCGCGTCGAGGCTGACCACCGCGCCCATCATTCCCGGCGCACCAGGCCACAGAACACGCCTTCGATGGCGAAGTCCTGGTCGGGCCGCACGATGATCGGTTGATATGCCGGGTTGCGCGGCAGCAAGCGAAGCTGATCATCGCCGCGCTCAAGGCGCTTGATGGTCACTTCGCCGTCCAGCCGGGCGACGATGATCTGACCGTCGCGGGCCTCGGCGCTTTGCAGGATGCCCACCAGATCACCGTCGAAGATGCCGTCGTCGATCATTGAGTCCCCGCTCACCCGCAACAGGTAATCCGGGACGCGCATGAAGGTGCGGCTGTCGAGCGTGAAGGTGTCGTGATTGTCGAGGTCGGGCCCGATGGGCGCGCCGGCGGCCACCCGACCGAGTACGAGAATGTCGAGCATCTGCGGCCGTGGCCCAGTGTCCAGCAGGCGGATGCCGCGGGCCTGATTGGCGACGACTTCGATCAAGCCGGCGTCGGTCAGGGCCACGATGTGCTTGCGCGCGACACTGCGGGAAGCAAAACCGAAGGCTTCGGAAATTTCAGCCAGGCTGGGAGGCTGGCCATTCTGGGCGATGCGATCTCGTATGAACGTGAGGATGGCAGCGCGTTTGGGGGATAGGGTCGTCATGGAGCACATTTGTACTCTTTTCGACTAATCCTGACCAGCGCCTCCTGTCGATCCCTTGGCAATTTTTGTAACAGAGCGGCGAATCCACAGAATCGCCCCCCCTTATTTCATTTATTGCGATGGGTGCTATCTAGCGCTCAAACAACGCCTGGATCTGCGGGTAGGTCAGGCTGCCTTCGGTGACCGCTTCCGATCGCCCTTCCTGCAGAAAGCCCCGCGCCAGTTGCTCGGCCTGTCCCCATAAGGTCTGCGTGATGGTGGACCCGGCGCTCAAACGGTGCACGCCCAGCTGGGCCAGCGCGTCGGCGGCGGGCAGGCCCTGTCGCGCCAACAGATTGATGGGCAGGTCGATGCCTGCAACGACGGTCTTGATGTGCTCGACATCCACCAATGCCGCCACGAACAGGCCGTCTGCACCCGCTTCCCTGTAAAGCTGGCCGCGCTTCAGTGTTTCCTCCAGACGCAACTCTTCAGCGACCAGACTCGCCAGGTAAACGTCGGTGCGGGCGTTGATAAAGACGTCCAGCCCGTTGCGGGCCGCCATGCTTTTGATCGCCTCGATCTTGCGGGCCAGCAGCACCGGCGCGTCGGAAGCGTCCTCGATATTGATGCCGATCGCGCCGACGTCCAGCACCCGCTTGACGTTTTCCGCCACGGTTTGCGGGTCGTCCGAGTAGCCGTTTTCCATGTCCACCGACAGCGGCACGTTGATCAGCCGCGCGATGCTGGCCGCGACGGTTACCGCGATGTCCACCGGAAACACACGGCCATCGGCATAGCCCTGGGCCCAGGCGACCCCGGCGCTGGTGGTCGCGATGGCGGTGGCGCCGAGGCTTTCGAACAGCCGAGCGCTGCCGGCATCCCAGGCATTGGGCAGGCGCAAAACGGTGGACTGGTGGTGCAGTGAGCGAAACGTCTGAGCGGAACCGGGCATGATCATCTCCATTGATTCGGTTTCTGTGCGGGTTTTTACTGACAGGGTGTGCGTGTGTGTGGGGGCCAGTCTAGAACAGTGACGCCTGGGTCAAAGCCGCCGCCGTAATGCCCTTGCCACGCGACGCGGGCTGATACCCCTCAAGCGTCAGGAGCAGGTGCTTGGCGTAGAGGCCACCGGCAAAACCGGTGAGCGCGCCGGAACTGCCGATCACCCGGTGGCACGGGGCGATGATGGAAATCGGGTTCTTGCCATTGGCGGCACCGACGGCGCGCACGGCGGCGGGGTTGCCGATCTGCACGGCAATGTCGAGATAACTGCGGGTTTCGCCGAAAGGAATATTCAACAAGGCCTGCCAGACTTTCTGCTGAAATGCGGTGCCATGGAATTCGAGCTCAAGGTCGAAGCGCTGTCGGCGACCGGCAAAGTATTCGCCGAGCTGGCGCTCGGTCCGGTCCAGCATATCGCTGCCGGCATCTTCGCTCATCGGCCCGAGCAGCACGCGGTTGGGGCGGTCGGTTTCCCAGAGCACGGCGGCCAGACGCGGGCCCTTGGCGATCAGCTTCAACTGACCGACCGGGGAATCGATGAAGCGGTAGGTGAAGATCATCGTCTGGCTCCTGCTCTGACTTGTGGCCTGGCTTGCGGTCTTGCGCGTGTTGCGGATTTCGCACTGGATCGTGGTGCGCCTTGGTCATCGGCAATGACCCGACATGATCCGTGATCATGCGGCATGACCCAGACCGTCCGGGCGCCGGGTCGAATGCCGACATACTACTCGCGCGCCCGGTTCGAACCACCCGCTTCTTGCGCTCGAACTCACAGGTCAGCCGCCCTTCTGCTTGCCCGCCGCGTCCGCCGCGGAATTCCAGATGTGAATCGCGGCGTAGGCGCGCCAGGGTTTCCAGGCTTCGGCCCGCGCCTTGTGCTGCGGCAGGCGCAGCAGGGTCGGCTCCTGCAGGGTCATCAGATTCATCAGCACCAGATCGGCGGCAGGCCAGGCGTCCGGGTCACGCCAGGCGCGCATGGCGATGTATTCCACGGTCCAGGGGCCGATGCCGGGCATGGCCAGCAACTGTCGCCGTAAATCGCCAATGACGCCATGACGAACGTCAAGGGACAGCTCGCCACTGGCCACCGCCGCCGCGAGACGCTGCAGGGTCTCGACGCGCTTGCCGGGCATGCCGATCTTGTCCAGGTTGGCCTGCGCCAGGGCCTCAGGCGTCGGGAAGCGCCAGGCCAATTGTTCATGCAGCCCATCGTGGACCTGAACCCCGGCGCGCTGCACGAGGCGACCGATAATCGTCGTCGCACCCTTGACGCTGACCTGCTGCCCGACAATCGTGCGCACCGCCAGCTCGAACCCGGAAAACGCCCCCGGCACGCGCAGCCCCGGGCGACGCTGCACCAGCGAGGCCAGCCACGGGTCTTGCGAGAGAGCCTGGTCGATGATGGGCGGTTCGGCGTACAGATCGAACATGTGCGAAACCGGCACGATCAGCTCATCAATGTGCTGGCTGACCTCGCCATGGACGGTCGCCAGCAATTGCTGCCCGTCCGGCGCCAGTGCGACCGACAAGGCACCTTGGCTGCCCTTGAAGTCGATCGTGCGCATGTACACCCCATCGACCACCGCCTCCACGCCCGCCGTCATCCGCGCCGCAAAGAAATCGAGCATGCGCTGCCAGTCGAACGGCGGGTTGAAGGGGATCAGGCGCGAGGCGTGGGGCTGGAGAGGTCGAAGCATGGGGAATCGCCGGCAGTCAGGTCGGCTGACGCTAGCGTAATCGATGAAGGCGTACAAATTTTTTGGGCTCGAACACATCAGGCGGTGTCGACCCCAGGACCGGATCGCGCCCCGACTGTAGGACCGGCTTCAGCCGGAAACATGACAGGTGTCACACCGCAGAATTGGGGGTGAGTACACCGGCCTCTTCCCGGCTGAAGCCGGTCCCACAATGGCATCGCGTCCTACGAGGGGATCCCATGCATTCCCGTCAGCTCGGGCAGCCCACTGCGCCGCCGTTGAGGTTCTGCTTGTAGTTTTCGTACTGCAGCGTGGCTTTGCCGTCGTTCCACTTGAGCGTCAGGACCAGCACGGAATCGAAGTCCTCGGCAACCCAGTCGTCGACCAGTTTGAGTTTCTCGCCCGATGCCTCCTCGGCGACTTTGTTGATCAGCTCCGGCAGGTAACCGTGGGACCAAGCCGTGTAGATAGTGGCGTCGTGGTATTTGTCGCGCATCAACTCATCGGCCAGATCACCGGTGTCGTTGGCAGCGAAGTCGATGTTCACCGGCAGGCCCAGCTTGATCGCGCTGGGGCCAACGGTCATGAGCGGGCGAAGGTAACTGTAGGAATGATCATGTTCGCCTTCTTCTACATGACGGCTGGGGTTCGCCGCGAAGATGAAGTCGGCCTTGCCGAAGGTGTTCGGCAGCACTGTGGACAGGTCGATAGCGCGATTAAGACCCTGACAATTGAGCTGACCCAGGCCGGTTTCGGGCTTCTCGGCGTGGCGTAGAAACACCAGCGTCTGAGTGCCGTTCTTGGACTCGGCGTGCACGCCTTTACCGGCGGCGAACCAGAAAATGGCGGACGCGATCAGCAGGGTCGGCAACAGAAAATAGGTCATGCGCTGCATTGCGCGGGACAACAGAGGAGGCGTTGAAAGGCTCATATCGGCATGGAATTCTGATGGTTCGTGATGGGCGTGACGCCCGATGCAACGTCCTTGTCAGCGTGTGGCTCGGCGCAGTATGGCGAGCGAATGTTTCCGTATAACGAATGCCCATCAGATGAGTAAATGCTCAAGAGGTTGCACGCAACCACCTGATTTCCCGAATTAATCGCCGAACGGTCAAATGGCGTTGTTTTGAGTCAACGGTGTGTAGCCGCTGCGGACCACCGCGCTGAGCAGTACAGCGACCTCCGCGGAGGTGCCAATTACCTTTGTTCGCCCAGCAACAGTCAATCAACAGACTGTTGTTTCAGAAACCCCGCTGCCTCTGTTCTGCCCCGCAAATACGGCATAACGGCGGCCTCTGGCCAATGGCACAAAGCCTGCAATATTCCAATCAAGCAGACCGATTCGCTCCGAATGCTGATTTCGCCATAAGCAGCCGTGCGCAGCTTCCGCCCCTTGATTGGACACTTACCCATGACCCCATTTTCCCGTCTGCCGACTTCTTTCAAACTGCTCGCCGTTGCTCTTGCCCTGACGCTACTGCCGCAGGCCCAGGCTGCCGAGGCGCCACCTGCCGAGGTGCATCTCGATTACGCCTACTACTCGCCGGTCAGTCTGGTGCTCAAGCATTTTGGCTGGCTGGAAAAGGCGCTGCCACAGAGCAACGTCAGCTGGGTGTTCAGCCAGGGCAGCAACCGCTCGCTGGAATACCTCAACAGCGGTGGCGTCGACTTCGCTTCCTCCGCCAGTCTTTCAGCGGTACTGGCGCGGGCCAATGGCAGCCCGATCAAATCGGTTTATGTCTACAGCCGCGCCGAATGGACCGCCCTGGTGGTGCGCAAGGACTCGACGCTGCAGAGCGTTGCCGACCTGAAAGGCAAGAAAATTGCCGCCACCAAAGGCACCGACCCTTACCTGTTCACCCTGCGCGCCTTGCAGCAGGCGAAGCTGACCAAGGACGACGTCGAACTCTTGCATCTGCAGCACCCGGATGGCCGCATTGCGCTGGAGAAAGGCGACGTCGATGCCTGGGCGGGGCTCGATCCGCACATGGCGGCAAGCGAAATTCAGGCCGGCTCGCGCTTGCTGTACCGCAACAAGGACTTCAACAGCTTTGGCGTCGTCAGCGTGACCGAGCGCTATGCGAAGGAGCACCCGGAAGCGATCAAAACCGTCCTTGGCGCGTACGAAAAAGCCCGGGAGTGGTCGCTGAAACATCCGGACGAGCTGGCGCAATTGCTCGCCACCGAGTCAGGCCTGCCGCTGGATGTCGCCAAACTGCAATTGACCCGCACTGACCTCGGCAGCCCCCTGCTGACCGACAAGGACGTCACCGCGTCGAAGGCCGCCGCGCCGATTCTGGTGTCCGAAGCGCTGGTGCGCAAAGGCACGAACGTCGACCAGATCATCGACCAATTGATCGACCCTAGTTTCGGCAACGCGATCGACGTCCAGCCATGAGCAACACGCGGGGCAGCCAAGCCAGTGGCAGCAGCATCGGAAACAGCGTCAGCCCCAGGGCTCAGGCGTTGAAGGACGAGGCATCTGACGCGCCACCGGTTGTGCGGCAAGCCCATGGGAATTGGCGGACCCGCTTGAAGGGCCTTGCCGTGCCGGTGGCTATTTTGCTCTTGCTGGAAGTCGCCGTACGGGTGGGCTGGGTGCAGTCCTACCAGATGCCGGCCCCCAGCGAGATTGCAACGACCCTGACTGATCTGGCCGACGGCGCGCTGTGGAAACACATCGGCGCCAGCCTGACGCGTGTGCTGTCGGGGTTCGCGATCGGCGCGGGGCTGGGGCTGGTGTTTGCGGCGTGGGTCGGACTCAGCCGCGAGGCGGAAGCGTATCTGGAGCCGACGTTCGCCGGCCTGCGCTCCATCCCGAGCCTGGCTTGGGTGCCACTGTTGCTGTTGTGGCTGGGGATTGGTGAGACCTCCAAGATTGTGTTGATTGCCATTGGGGCGTTTTTCCCGGTGTACCTGAACGGCGTTGCGGCCATTCGCAATATTGATCGCAAGCTGGTGGAGGTGGGGAGGATGTATCGCTTCAGTCGGCGGCAGATGATCGTGCATGTGTTTTTGCCCGCCGCGCTGCCCGGTTTGTTCACCGGTTTGCGTTCGGGGTTGAGTCTGGCGTGGATGTTTCTGGTGGCGGCGGAATTGATCGCCGCGACGAAAGGGTTGGGTTATTTACTGAGTGACGGGCGCGAGACGTCACGGCCCGATATTGTGCTGGCGGCGATCATTGTGTTGGCGGTGTTGGGCAAGCTGACCGATGGGGTGCTGGCGATGCTGGAGCGGCGGTTCCTGGCCTGGCGGGATGCTTTTACAGGTTGAGATCAAGATCAAAATCTAAAGCGTCGGCCTAACGGCCTCGGTTTCGCCTTCGGCGAGTTACTTGGAAAAGCACCCCAAGTAACCAAGGGTGCTTGCTCTCGGTTGGGCCCTTCGTTCCTCAGGGTTCCTTCACTCCGGTCTCGCTCCGTGGGCCCGCTGCCATCCGCCATCCATGGCGGGGGGCAGCTCTCGCCGCATCCATGCGGCTAGGCCCACTCCACGAGACCTCCGTTCAGCCTGCACCAAAGTCGCGTTATGCGGTGCCTGAACTATCTCGGTTGAAGATCAAGATCAACAGCTTCCCGGCTGAAGCCGGTCCTACGTTTGGACCGCATACTCTCGCGCAATGAACGTGCCCACGCTCCGCGTGGGTATGCATCCCAGGACGCTCTGCGTCCATTCCCGGCTAAAGCCGGTCCCGCTAAAGGCACCGCATACAACCTGTGGAATCGCCTCCAACTGTAGGACCGGCTTCAGCCGGGAAGCCCTTGATCTGCTTTTGATGTGCTTTTGATCTTCGTACACAAAATGCCCAGACACCGCGAATCGCGACTTGGGTGCAGGCTGAACGCAGGTTTCGCGCAGTGGGCCGAGCCGCAGGGATGCGGCGAGAGCGCCGTCAGGACATGGATGTCCGTTTGGCGCGGGCCCACGGAGCGAGACCGGAGTGAAGGAACCCTGAGGAACGAAGGGCCAAACCGTGAGCAAGCACCCTTGGTTACTTGGGGTGCTTTTCCAAGTAACTCGCCGAAGGCGAAATATCTGCCGTTAGGCAGATGCTCTGAAAGCCATATTGACGCCAACCCCGAATCTGGTGTCTCCTGAAACCGGTTTCAGAGCCAAAGAGCTCTCCCCATAAGCCTGCTGATAAATCCAATAAGGTCCAGGCCGTGAACAGCATCTCCACCCCGACGCGCACCCGCGTCACCATGAACGACGTCGCCGACCTCGCCGGCGTCTCCAAGGCCAGCGTCTCGCGCTTCATCGGCGATGACCGCCAACTGCTGTCCGACGCCATCGCCAAACGCATCGAACAGGCCATCGACACCCTCGGCTATCGCCCCAACCAAATGGCCCGCGGCCTCAAACGCGGCCGCACCCGCCTGATCGGCATGCTCGTCGCCGACATCCGCAACCCCTACTCCATCGCCGTCATGCACGGCGTCGAAACCGCCTGCCGCAAGCACGGCTACAGCCTCGTCGTCTGCAACACCGACCGCGACGACGAACAGGAACGCCTGCACCTCGCGGCACTGCGCTCCTACAACATCGAAGGCCTGATCGTGAACACCCTCGGCCATCACCTCGACGAACTGCGCGAACTGCACCGCGAACTGCCGATGGTGCTGGTGGACCGCAAAGTCGATGAACTGCGCAGCGATCTCGTCGGCCTCGACAACGTCGCGGCAGTCCGGCAAGCGCTGGATCATCTGCATGAAGCCGGATACCGCGACGTACTCATGGTCACCGAACCCCAGGACGGCACCAGTTCGCGGATCGAGCGGGTCGACGCCTTCAAACACCAAATCACTCAGCGCGCCGGCATGCGTGGCCAGGTCTGCGAAACCGGCGAACCACTGCGCGACCGGTTGCGCGACTTCCTCGCGCAGCAAGGCCCCGGCCCCAAGGCCCTGTTCACTGCCAACGGCGTCGCTACCCTGATCACCACCCGTCAACTGCATGAGCTGGGCTGCCACCTGTTCAACGACATCGGCCTGATCGCCCTCGACGAGCTGGACTGGTACCCACTCGTCGGCAGCGGCATCACCTCCCTGGCGCAGCCCACCCACGAAATGGGCATTACCGCCTTCGAGTGCCTGCTGAACCGACTGCGTGGCGACCAGGAGCCGGTGCGGCTGTACGACTTCCCTGCACAGTTGATCGCCCGCGGCTCGACCCGACGACAGACCTGACCGACCCAAACAGATACCGCAGGTCAACCACTGCACGCCGACGCGAACTTTTACTCGGTTCGCTCGTTCGAACAAAAATGTAACCGGTTTCAGAGGACAATAATAATGACCCTACCATCCGTTGCCATCAGCCTTGGCGCCTTCGGTGCCGATCATGTACGCGGCCAAGGCCAGGCCAGTTTCATCCCGTTGCTGGTCAACGCTGGCGTCACGCGCATCGAGCTGCGGGAAGAGCTGTTCAGCCCCAGCGTCGACGACCAAGACCTCCCTGCCCTCGCCCGCGCCATTGCGGCTCACGGCCTGGAATGCCTGTACTCCGCTCCCCTTGAGCTGTGGCTCGAAGGCGACAGTCAGCCGAACCAAGAACTCATCCCGACCCTCGAACGCGCCACGGCGTGCGGTGCGTTCTGGCTCAAAGTATCGCTGGGGCATTTTGGCGAGCACTGCGACGTGGCGGCGCTGGCCGATCGTCTTGCACCCTATGACGTTCACTTGCTGGTGGAAAACGATCAGACCGAGCAAGGTGGCCGCATCGAGCCCTTCGTTCGGTTCTTCGCGCAGCTCACCGCGCTGCAAATGCCCATCGGCATGACCTTCGACATCGGCAACTGGCGCTGGCAGGAACAGTCCGCCCGCGACGCCGCACAGCAGCTGGGGCGTTACGTCGAGTACCTGCACTGCAAGGCAATCACCCGGAACGGGGCAGGCAAGCTCATCGCCGTACCGCCAGCGCCGGCCGATCTGCAAGCGTGGGAACAGCTCATCCAGCACATGCCGGTAAACCTGCCCCGCGCCGTTGAATACCCGCTGCAAGGCGATGACCTGCTGCAAGTGACCCGCGAACAGGTTGCCCTGCTCGCCCGCCTTGGCCAGTCGCAGCCCACTCACTCCAACGCGAAGGAAACGGAGGCGCTGAGCCATGTCTGAGATCGATATTCTCTCGTTCGGTGAGACCATGACCATGCTGGTGGCCGAGCAAACCGGTGACTTGGCGCAGGTTCGCCACTTCGAGAAACGCATCGCCGGCGCCGACAGCAATGTGGCGATCGGGCTGTCCCGACTGGGCTTCAAAGTGGCGTGGCTAAGCCGGGTCGGCAACGATTCCATGGGCCGCTTCGTCACCGACAGCCTGCAACAGGAAGGCGTCGATTGCGGCCACGTTACCGTGGACGCCGCGCACCCCACCGGCTTTCAGTTCAAATCCCTGGAGCTGGAAGGCGCGGACCCTGTGGTCGAGTACTTCCGTCGCGGCTCGGCGGCCAGCCATCTGTCGGTCAACGACATCGTCCCCGATCTGCTCAAGGCCCGGCATCTGCACGCCACGGGCATCCCGGCGGCGCTGTCCGACACCTGTCGGGAGCTTTCCCACGTGCTGATGACGCAAATGCGCGAGGCCGGCCGCAGCGTGTCGTTCGACCCCAATCTGCGGCCTTCGCTGTGGTCGAGCCAGGCGACGATGATCCGCGAAGTCAACCACCTTGCCAGCCACGCCCACTGGGTCATGCCGGGGCTGGCCGAGGGTGAGTTGCTCACCGGTTTCGACACACCGGCGGACATCGCCCGTTTCTACCTGGACATGGGCGTCGAGGCGGTGATCATCAAACTCGGCGCCAAGGGTGCGTATTACCGCACCCAACTCAATGAGGCGTTCCTGCCCGGCGTGCCGGTGCCAAAGGTGGTCGACACCGTGGGCGCAGGCGACGGTTTTGCCGTCGGCGTGATCAGCGCGCTGCTGGAAAACCTCGGCTTCGAACAGGCCACTGCCCGGGGCAACTGGGTCGGCAGCCAGGCCGTGCAAAGCCGTGGCGACATGGAAGGCCTGCCCTCCCGCGCCGCCCTCGATGCGGCCAACGTCTCGGCAGGCGCGCGACGACAGAGCGCCTGACCCTCGCGTTTACACACACCGAATCTTCATCACCTGCTGCGACAAAAACAACATGCTCAGGGAGCCTGAAATGGACAATCTGCTCGAATCCGTGAAACACGCCGGCCTCAAACGTCGCTGGCTATTGATCATGCCCATCGTCTTCATCACCTACAGCCTGGCGTACCTGGACCGCGCCAACTATGGCTTTGCCGCTGCTTCGGGGATGGCCGAAGACCTGCACATCACGCCGGGCATGTCGTCCCTGCTGGGGGCGTTGTTTTTCCTCGGTTACTTCTTCTTCCAGGTGCCCGGCGCCATCTATGCGCAGAAGAAAAGCGTCAAGAAACTCATCTTCGTCAGCCTGATTCTGTGGGGCGGCCTGGCCACCCTGACCGGCATCGTCTCCAACGCCTACATGCTGATCGGCATCCGCTTCATGCTCGGTGTGGTCGAAGCGGCCGTCATGCCGGCGATGCTGGTGTACCTCTGCTACTGGTTCACCAAGGCCGAACGCTCGCGGGCCAATACCGTGCTGATTCTCGGCAACCCGGTGACGATGCTGTGGATGTCGGTGGTGTCCGGCTATCTGGTGGCGCACTTCAGCTGGCGCTGGATGTTCATCGTTGAAGGCCTGCCGGCGGTGATCTGGGCGTTTATCTGGTGGCGTCTGGTGGACGAGCGTCCGGCCCAGGCCAAGTGGCTGACCGCTGAAGAAAAGACCGAACTGCAAGCGCGCCTCGACGCCGAACAGGTCGGCATCAAGCCAGTGAAAAACTACGCCGAAGCCTTCCGCTCGCCACGCGTGCTGCTGCTGGCCGCGCAGTATTTCTGCTGGAGCATCGGCGTTTATGGCTTCGTGCTGTGGCTGCCGACGATCATCAAGAAAGGCATGCAGATGGACATGGTTGAAGCCGGCTGGCTTTCTGCCTTGCCGTATCTGGCGGCGGTGATCGGCATGGTGCTGGTGTCGTGGGCGTCCGATAAAACCCAGAAGCGCAAAGCGTTTGTCTGGCCGCCGCTGCTGCTGGCCGCCGTTGCGTTCTACGGTTCGTACGCGCTGGGCACCGAGCATTTCTGGTGGTCGTACTCGCTGCTGGTCATTGCCGGTGCCTGCATGTACGCGCCCTACGGTCCGTTCTTCGCCATCGTCCCGGAAATCCTCCCGGCCAACGTCGCGGGCGGCGCCATGGCCTTGATCAACAGCCTCGGCGCGCTGGGTTCCTTCGCCGGTTCCTACCTCGTCGGCTACCTCAACGGCGTCACCGGCACCTTGAGCGCGTCGTACCTGTTCATGAGCGGCGCGCTGCTGGTGTCGGTGGTGCTGACGCTGCTGCTCAAGCCGGACAGCAAGCCCCGCCCGCTGAGCGACAAGCCTGGCGTTGGTCCCGCGCCTGCCCATTCCTGATCCGGAGCCCTTCGATGACTCACCATGTTGTGCTGTACAAAAAACTCTCGGCGCCTTTGATGGAGCGCCTGCAAGCCCAGGCCGAGGTCACGCTGATCGACGATCCGAAATCCAGCGACGGCCTGGCCCGCCTGCGCGACGCCCTGCCCCGCGCCGATGCCCTGCTCGGCGCGAGCGTGAAGCTGGATGCCGAGCTGCTGGACCTGGCGCCGAAGCTCAAGGCGGTGTCCAGCGTCTCGGTGGGCGTCGACAACTACGATATCGAGTACCTGATACGGCGCGGCATTCTGCTCACCAACACGCCGGATGTGCTGACCGAAACCACCGCTGACACCGGTTTCGCGCTGATCATGGCCACTGCCCGTCGGGTGGTGGAGCTGGCGAATATGGTTCGCGATGGCCAGTGGAAGCAGAACATCGGGCCAAAGCATTTCGGCTCAGATGTGCATGGCAAGACGTTGGGCATCATCGGCATGGGCCGGATTGGCGAAGCGGTCGCGCAACGGGGTCATTTCGGTTTCGGGATGCCGGTGATCTATCACAGCCACTCACCGAAGCCGGCGGTGGAAGCGCGCTTTGAGGCCCGCTATCGCAGCCTGGAGGACCTGTTGCGCGAAGCTGATTTTGTCTGCCTGACCGTGCCGCTGACCGCTGAAACCGAGGGACTGATTGGCACGGAACAATTTGCGCAGATGCGCCCGGAGACGATCTTCATCAACATCGCCCGGGGCAAAGTGGTGGAGGAGCCGGCGCTGATTGCCGCGCTGCACAACGGCCAGATCCGCGCGGCAGGTCTGGACGTCTTTGAACAGGAGCCCGTGAGCCCGGACTCGCCGCTACTGAGGATGGACAACGTGGTGGCAACCCCCCACATGGGCTCGGCGACCCACGAAACCCGCGAGGCCATGGCCCGCTGTGCCGTGGACAACCTGCTGGCGGCCCTGGCAGGCGAGCGACCGAAGGATCTGGTCAATCCTGCTGCGTGGCATGGCTGACATCTACCCGGTGGGATCAGGTAATGCTCGCGAACTCAGCCCGTCGAGCAAGCTCGCTCCCACTCGATTCCGCCAGTCCTTGAGACCTGTGACCCTCACCAAATCAGCCGCTTAGACCACAAACTTCGCCACCATTGCTTTCAGGTCCACCGCCAGTCGTGACAGTTCATGGCTGGCCGCGCTGGTCTGGTTCGCGCCGGCCGCCGTCTGCGCGGCGAGGTCGCGGATGTTGACCAGATTGCGGTCGACTTCCCTGGACACCTGCGCCTGCTCTTCCGATGCGCTGGCGATCACCAGGTTGCGTTCGTTGATCTGGGCAATGGCTTCGGTGATCAGTTCCAGTGCATCACCCGCCGAACTGGCCAGGCTGAGCGTGGTGCGGGTGCTCTCGGTGTTGCGCGACATGGATTGCACAGCGTCGCCGGTGCGGGTCTGAATGCCGGCGACCATCTGTTCGATTTCCGTGGTCGATTGCGCGGTGCGGTGGGCCAGCGCGCGGACTTCGTCGGCGACCACGGCAAACCCGCGACCCGCCTCCCCCGCACGCGCGGCCTCGATGGCCGCGTTGAGGGCCAGCAGATTGGTCTGCTCGGCAATCGAGCGAATCACGTCCAGCACCTTACCGATGTCACGCCCCTGGGCAGCAAGCCCCTCGACCAGCCCGGAAGTGGCCTGGATCTGCTGGGCCATGTCCTGAATCGACCTAACCGTCTCGATGACCCGTTCACGGCCCTGACGCGCAGTCTGGTTGGACTGCTGTGACGCTTCGGACGTCGACACCGCGTTGCGCGCGACCTCCTCGACGGCGGCCGTCATCTCGTTGACCGCCGTTGCCGCCTGCTCGATCTCGTTGTTCTGCTGTTGCAAACCGCGCGAGGACTCTTCTGTCACCGCGCTCAGTTCCTCGGCCGCCGAGGCCAGTTGCGTGGACGAGCCGGAAATCAGCTCGATGGTCTGGCGCAGATTGCGCTGCATCGTTGCCAGGGCGCGCAACAGCAGGGTCGCTTCGTCCTTGCCGTCGACTTCGATGGACCGGGTCAGATCGCCCGATGAAATTTCTTCTGCGGCACGAACCGCTCGGCTCATCGGGTTGACGATACTTCGGGTGAGCACCCACGCCAACAGGATGGTGAGCAGGACGGCGACCGCTGACACCGCAATCATGCTCAGGTTGGCGCTTTCATATTCCTGTCTGGAAATCTCTCCCGCTTCCGTGGCGCTCTTCGTGTTCATGGCGATCAACTGGTTGATCTGCGCACCCATGAGATCAGTGGCTTCCTTCATGCGGGTGTTGATCAACGCGCGCATGTCATCAACCTTGTCTTGATGGGACAAATCCAGCACGTTGGCCTGAATGCCAAGGAACGTCGCCAGCGTCGCTTCAAACTGGTTGTAAAGCGCCAGCTCATCCGCCTCGGCCGGCAGTGCGGCGTAGGCTTTTTTGGCAGCCTGCAACTTACCGATCAGTTCAGCGATCCGTGCATCGGTTTCACGCAGCGATGCCGGTTCCCGGTTGACCAGCGTGCGAAACGAGGTGATGCGCAAGCGCAGGCTGTTCTCCAGCATCCCGGTTAAATGGCCGATACTCGGCAGTTGGTTGGACTCCATGTCAATGGTGGCCTGGCGAATCTGCGCCATCCGGTGGACCGAGAAAACGCTCAAGCCAATGACCAGCGCGGCAATGAAAGCGAATCCCAGGAATGCGCGAGGCGCAATGTTCATGTTTCTTATCGACATGGATGATCTCTCTGGAAGGCTGATACTGCATGGCGTCTTTTTATTGTCACTCGTCCTGTTATCGGCAGCGCCTTAACTTTCATGCGAACGCTTTAAACGTTTAAAGAGATATATTTATGCGCGCCAACTTCGTACGAGAGCTTTTAGATAGCTATAACGATTCAGCCTTTGTTTAAACATGCGCCTGGATATAAGCGTCACATGACAAAGATCAACTAAAGATGAAATTTCCAATCGGCCGGGATTTATTTACCGACACGGTCTAAACGCGGTGCTACCTTTACCTGACCCTTGGTCTGGGTGCCGGGCTTGGCCAAGCGACGTGTCGATCGCTACCGAAGCCTGGACAGACCTGCCGTTTTCCTACCCTGCGGAGCTTGTGAAGTGCTCGATTGAACGAGGTGGGTCCATGAACAAAGTCACGTTCCCGAACGCCTGCCAGCTGATGCGCTGGCATTTTCATCCGGTGGGCTTCGAAGCCAACATGGATGCACCCGGCAGTATGGTGGCCCGCCTGTTCGACCGGGCCAGCGGCGAGACGGTGATCGCCATCGCCGCCATCCCCTGCGCCACCGTGATGAATGCGACGGATGTCGAGCGCATCATCGAGGCCATCGAACTGGAGATCGAAACCTTCATTCCGAGACGCTCGCTGTACCTCAATCGGGCCTGAAGGCCTGGGCGTCATGCTCTATTCGACTGAAGTGCCGAGTGACGTGCTCAACGAAGTGCTGAGTGAAGCAGCGCCTCGGCGATCATCGAAAAACGGCTTGTCCCCTGCAACCCGCGCCGACGCGCGCGGGATGTTTGCATCGTCGTTACCCGCGGCGTCGATAAACCAGTAGCAGTGACGAACCGCGCGGGTGATGGCGACATAGGCCAGACGCAACACTTCATCTTTCTGCGCGTTGTCGAACGCTTCCAGATCCCCTTCCCGGCCCAGACCCGCCAGCTGATAGACCTGATTCTTGTACGGCGACTGCGTCAGATGCTGACAATCGCCGAGCAGAAACACGGCGTCGGCCTGCAGGCCCTTGGCGCTGTGGTAGGTCAGTTGCTTCAGGCGACGTTCCTGGGGCGGCAACCGGTAATCGGCATCGGCGAGGGCCTGCAAGGCTTCCGGCAAGCGGCTGCGTTCACTGCCTTTGCGGTACAGCAGCAGCACCGAGTCGCCGGCATTGTAATGTTCCGTCAGGCTGGCGAGCAGCCGGTCATCGTCGCGGTCCAGTACGGTCACCGGCAGCAGCGCCTGCTCGGCGCCGCTCGCGCGGGCCTTCTTGCCGCTGATGGCCGGCGCGGCGCGTACGATGTGTTCGGCGGCGTCGATGATGTGCTGGTGGCTGCGGAAGTTGTCGCTGAGCATGACCTTGGTGGTCGCGGGGGAGGAAAACTCCTTGGCAAACTCCATGAAGAATTTCGGCGAACTGCCGCGCCAGCCGTAGATCGATTGCCAGTCATCGCCCACGCACAGCAGCGATGAACGCTGGGCGCCACGCCCGACATGCAGCGCCGGACCACGACTGCGGATCTCGCGCAGGCTGGCGCGGATCCACGAGACGATCTGCGGCGAGACGTCCTGGAACTCATCGATCATCAAATGCGACAGCGGTCGCAGCCCCGCGTCACTGACCAGCTTGAGGTTTTCGGGCGAGTTTTCACCGAACAGCGAGAACATCCGGTTGTAGGTCATTACCGGCGGCGATTGATCCAGCAGGTGATTCTCGAAGGCCTTCCAGAACAGGCTGAGTGCTTCGAAGAAAAACCGGTCGGGGTCCTGATCCGAGAAGCTCATCTGCGCCACGGCGTCCGGGACGTCCAGCCCGAGGTTCTCGATGAAGCTGGCAGCGGCGACAAAACAGTCCAGCAGCGGCGCCGCGCTCAGCTCGCCTTTGACCTTGTAATCGAAGCCCGGCCCCGCCACGGCCGCGCCGGACAACGACTGCATCATGCCCCGCGAGGCCTGGTAGTTTTCCAGCCAGATGACCGGCTTGCGGCAAAACGCCTGAAACAGCGTGCGCTTGATCACCCACTCGGCCCACACCGGCAGCTTGGCGTCCGGGCGGCGCAAGTGCTGGTCTTCGCTGGGGTCGAAACCGAGGACGATCCAGGCATCCAGCTCGGCGGCATACCCGTGGACGTGGAAGGTCAGGCCGCTGACTTCGACGGTCTGGCGCATCGGCTCGACGCCCTGGATCGGCCAGGCGCCAGCGCGAATCCACAGGTCTTCGATGACGTCGCACAGTTCCTCGTCGCGCTTGGACGACAGGCCCATCACGGTGATGCGCTTCTGCACGTCCGGGTGATCGCGGTCCAGCTCCTTGAGTTGCAGGGACTGCCGGTACAGGGGCGCCATGACGTCACGAAAGCGTGAATTGGCGGCGTACAGATCGCGGTAACACAGGTTCAACTGCTGGCGCTGGGCGTCATTAATGCGCAGGTCGAATGGGTTGCTGTCGGCGCTGTCGTCGAAGAGCTGGCCGGACTGGCTGCTGAGGTTCTCGAAGGCCTGCAACTGCTCGAAACCCGGCAGGCTGCGCACCAGCGGCAGGATGCGCGAATGGAACGTGCGCACCACCTCGCGGGCCTGACGCAGGCTCAGGTCATGGCCCCACAGCGCCATGATCTCGATGAGTTTGTGGATGAAATCCTTGCGCGACTCGCGGGTGAAGGTGACCACGGTCATGGCGTCCAGCTCGAAGCCCAGGTAGTGATTGAGCAGCAGCACGCGCAACACCAGGGAGGTCGATTTGCCTGCCCCGGCACCGGCAATCACGTAGGTCGACGGCGTGTCGCTGAAAATCATCTTCCACTGGGCGGCGGTCGGTTGCGCGTGAGCGGGCAGCTTCTCGGCGACGTCAGCCTTGATGCGCTTTTTCAACTCGTTGGTCAGTGGCAGGCGCCAGTCGTCGAACAGGTGATCGTCACCCCGCGGACCGCGGTGCTCAAGGGGCCGGGTGTCGCGAATCACCAGCACCTGCCGGCCTTCTTCGATGCCATCCAGATGCCCCTCGGCGTAACCCTCGTTCATGCCCTCGGCATGGCCGTTGAGGTAGCCATCGGCGTGGCCCTGGTGCCACGACGGCACGTGCTGCGCCTGCATGCGCGACAGGCCGCCGCCCATCATTCGGGCCATGAGCCGTTTGAAGAACGGCAGGCGTTCGGGGGTGTTGAGGTCCGGCGGCAGTGAGTTGGGCTCGTTGGGTAGCTCGGCGGAAAAATCGTGCGGCACGCGGGCTCCGGGTATCGGGTTATCGACAGGGCGCCTATGGTCGCCCCATTCGTCTTTCAGAACCAGTGAAATGCTTTGCCGTCAGGGAGTTAGCCGATAAAGGGCAACGGGTTTATAGCGTGTAACAACGGCTAAACATCTAATTAACCGATTGCATTCATGCAGAACTTACGCTTTTTATCGATAATTAGCTGATAGATCATGGCCCCATCGACTGACAAGTCATCACCAGCGGCGCCCTGCCACAGGCCCGGCCCTGCTACGGAGGAAGTGATCATGCTGCAACTTCGACCTTTCAAATCCCTTGGCGGCGCCGACCACGGCTGGCTGAACGCCCATCACCATTTTTCGTTCGCCAGTTACTACGACGAGAGCCGCATGAACTGGGGCCAGCTGCGGGTGTGGAACGATGATGTGATCGAAGCCGGCACGGGCTTCCCGCGTCATCCGCACCGGGACATGGAGATCATCACGTATGTGCGTGAGGGCGCCATTACTCACGAGGACAGCCTGGGCAACCGTGGCCGTACCGAGGCGGGTGATGTGCAGGTGATGAGTGCTGGCACGGGTGTGGCGCACAGTGAATATAATCTGGAGTCGAAGGAGACGCGGATTTTCCAGATCTGGATCATGCCGGACGAGGTCGGTGCTCCGCCGTCCTGGGGCGCCAAGCCATTCCCGAAAGGCGACCGCGAAGGTTTTGTGACGCTGGCGAGCGGCAAGGCGGATGATGATATCGAGCTGCGGATTCGGGCCAATGCCCGGTTGGTGGCGGCGAATCTGAAGGCCGGGGAGTCGGCTGAGTATGTGCTGGATGCTGGCCGCCGGGCTTATCTGGTGCCTGCGACGGGTGTTATTGAGGTCAACGGCCTTCATGCCGAAGCGCGAGATGGTGTGGCGGTTGAGGATGAGCGTGTGTTGCGGGTGACGGCCCTCGAAGACAGCGAAATCGTCCTCGTGGATGTGGCTTGAAAAGCGGTAGATCAAGATCAAGGGCGTCTGCCTAAGGGCAGACTGTTTCGCCTTCGGCGAGTTACTTGGAAAAGCACCCCAAGTAACCAAGGGTGCTTGCTCCTGGTTGGGCTCCTCCTTCGTCGGAGTACCCTCACTCCGGTCCCGCTCCGTGGGCCCGCGCCGAACGGACATCCCTGTCCTGACGGCGCTCTCGCCGCATCCATGCGGCTCGACCCACTCCGCGAAACCTCCGTTCAGCCTGCACCAAAGTCGCGATTGGCGGTGTTTGGGATTTTTGTGTAAGAAGATCAAGAGCAGATCAAGGGCAGATGCAGGTCAAAAGCTTCCCGGCTGAAGCCGGTCCTACAGGACACCGCGTGTATTCAGTGGGACCGGCTTTAGCCGGGAATGGACGCGGAGCGTCCCGAGATGCATGCCCACGCGCAGCGTGGGCACGATCAACAAAGCAACGCGTGCAATCGATTGAGTTGGCGCGGACTGTAGGACCGGCTTTAGCCGGGAAGCTTTTGATCTGCACTTGATCTTGATTTGATCTTCTTCCGCGATGGCTCAAACACCACAAATCGCGACTTGGGTGCAGGCCGAACGCAGACGGCGCGCAGTGGGCCGAGCGGCATGGATGCCGCGAGAGCGCCGTCAGGACATGGATGTCCGTTCGGCGCGGGCCCACGGAGCGTCGTCGGAGTGAGGGAACTCCGACGAAGGAGGAGCCCAACCGGGAGCACTAGCCCTTGGTTACTTGGGGCTTTATCAAGTAACTCGCCGAAGGCGAAACGTCTGCCCTTAGGCAGACGCTCTTGATCTTCGTACGCCACAGCGCAGGTTTAACCGGGGACAGATTAATTTACGGTGGAGCGCTGTAAATAAATCAGTCCCCTACACACTTTCAAGGCGCTATAGCGCCGTCAACGAGCACTTGCGCCTCAGCCACCAGACGCTTGAGGTGATCCTCGCCCTTGAAGCTCTCGGCATAGATCTTGTAAATATCCTCAGTCCCCGACGGCCGCGCAGCAAACCAGCCATTCTCGGTAATGACCTTCAGGCCACCGATCGCCTGATCATTGCCCGGCGCCTTGCTCAGGATGCTTTCGATCTTCTCCCCCGCCAGCTCCGTCGATGTCACCTGCTCCGGCGACAGCTTGCTCAACAGCGCCTTCTGCTCGAAGTTCGCCTTCGCCTCAACGCGGGTCGAGACCGGCTCGCCCAACTCATCGGTCAACGCCTTGTACATCTCGCTCGGATCGCGCCCTTTGCGCGCGCGGATTTCCGCGGCCAGCAATGCCGGAATCAAACCGTCCTTGTCCGTCGTCCAGACCGTCCCGTCGCGGCGCAGGAACGACGCACCGGCGCTTTCTTCACCGCCAAAGCCCAGCGAACCCTCGTACAAACCTTCGGCAAAGAACTTGAAGCCCACAGGCACTTCATACAGGCGGCGGCCCAGACGCTGGGTCACGCGATCAATCATCCCGCTGCTGACCACGGTCTTGCCGACGGCCGCGTCTTCGCGCCAATCGGGACGGTTCTGGAACAGGTAATCGATGGACACCGCCAGGTAATTGTTCGGCGCCAGCAAGCCACCGGTCGGCGTCACGATGCCGTGGCGGTCATGGTCCGGGTCGCAGGCGAAGGCCACCTGGAAGCGGTCCTTCAGGCCGATCAGGCTTTGCATAGCGAAATTGGACGAAGGGTCCATGCGGATCTTGCCGTCCCAGTCCACGCTCATGAAGCGGAAGGTCGGATCAACGAATTTGTTCACCACGTCCAGATTCAGGCCGTAATGCTCACCGATCGCCGACCAGTAACGCACGCCCGCGCCACCCAGGGGATCAACGCCCAAGTGCAGGTTGGCGCCACGAATGGCGTCCATGTCGATGACGTTTTTCAGGTCAGCCACGTAGGTGTTGATGTAGTCGTGGCGATGGGTGGTGTCGGCGCGCAGGGCTTTTTCGTGGGTGATGCGCTGGACGTTGACGATGCGCTCGGCCAGCAATTCGTTGGCTTTGTTCTCGATCCACTTGGTGATGTGCGAGTCAGCCGGGCCGCCGTTGGTGGGGTTGTACTTGAAGCCGCCGCTTTGCGGCGGGTTGTGCGAAGGGGTGATGACGATGCCGTCGGCCAGACCGGTCGTGCGCCCGCGGTTGTAGCAGATGATGGCGTGGGAAATCGCCGGCGTCGGGGTGTATTCGTCGCCCTCGGAAATCATCACGTTGACACCGTTGGCCGCCAGCACTTCCAACGCCGAAGCGGCCGCCGGGGTCGACAGGGCGTGGGTGTCGGCGCCGAGGAACAGTGGGCCATCAATGCCGTTAGCCTTGCGGTACAGGCAGATCGCCTGACTGATGGCCAGCACGTGCCACTCGTTGAAGCTCAATTCGAAAGAGCTGCCGCGGTGCCCGGAGGTACCGAAGGCAACACGCTGGGTCGCCACCGACGCATCGGGCTGGCCGGTGTAATAGGCCGTCACCAGACGAGGAAGATCGACCAGCAATTCTGCAGGCGCCAATTTGCCCGCGAATGGACTGATACTCATGCGAAACCTCCGTGGATGAAAAATAGGGAAATGACAAAAAGAAAAGGTCCCGACGAGGCGGAAAGCAACCTTAACCGCCGCCTGAAACGCCATTAGCGCGGCAGTTTACTGGCAGTTGGACCGTGGCGCTCGGCTATTGATCCGTAACGTCCTGAGACAATTAACAGACGCTGATCAGAGTTGCCACCACGCCGGCAACAGCTGCTGAATCTTGCGCTCGGCGAAGCGATCGTCGATCAGCACCACCACGCCGCGATCGTCCAGACCCCGAATCACCCGGCCGGCGGCCTGTACCACTTTCTGCATGCCGGGGTAGAGATAGGTGTAGTCGTAACCGGCGCCAAACAACAGACTCATCCGCTGCTTGAGTTGCTCGTTGACCGGGTTGATCTGCGCCAGGCCCAAGGTGGCAATGAACGCGCCGATCAACCGCGCCCCCGGCAGGTCGATGCCCTCGCCGAACGCGCCGCCCAGCACCGCAAAACCGATGCCCTGACTGGCTGGCGTAAAGCGCTCGAGAAAGGCCTGCCGTTCCGCCTCGGCCATACCCCGGGACTGTTTCCACACCGGCACATCAGGGTGGCTGCGTTCCATCAGCTCGGCGACTTGCTGGAGGTAATCGAAGCTGCTGAAAAACGCCAGATAATTGCCCGGCCGCGCCTCGAACTGCCGCGCCATCAGCTCGACGATAGGCGCCAGCGAGGCCTGCCGATGGGTGTAGCGGGTCGAAATGCGGCTGACGATTTCCACGTCCAGCTGCGAGCGCTGAAACGGCGACTCGACGTCGACCCACGCCGTGGTGTCGGGCAGGCCCAGCAAGTCACGGTAGAAATGCCGTGGATTAAGGGTCGCGGAGAACAGCACCGCGCTGATCGCAGCGGTCAGGCGCGGACGCACGAAACCGGCCGGCACAACGTTGCGCAGGCACAGCCGGGACAGCGATTTGCTGCCCAGCTCACGCTTGCTGATGTCGAACAGGAAGTGCTCGTCGAACAGCTCGGCAATACGACCGAACTGGATCGCCTCGAAATAAAAGCTCTGCAACTCGCCGTTGGCCGCGTGGGGGTGCTCGTTGAAGTAGTCGCCGAACGCCGTGATGCACAGATTGAGGCTGTTCAGAAACTTGGCCGGTGTGGCGGCGTAGGCCTGGTACGGCGCGACTTGCTCTTTGTGCAGGGCGTTCCAGTCACGATTGAGCCGCTGCAGGGCTTTTTTCACCGGCTCCGGCGCGCTCTGCCGCACCTGATTCATGCTGTGCTGATCCAGGGTCGCGCTGTACATCGACCGCGCCCGCTCGACCATGTTGTGGGCCTCGTCCACCAGCACCGCGACCCGCCACTGATTGAACTGACTGAGCCCGAACAGCATGCCGCTGAGGTCGAAATAGTAGTTGTAGTCGGCGATCACCACGTCCGACCAGCGCGCCAGCTCCTGGCTCAGGTAATACGGGCAAACCTGATGGCCCAGCGCAACCTCACGCACGCCTGCCTGATCGAGCCACGGCTTGATCATCGCCTCGCTCCGCGCCGCCGGCAGTCGGTCGTAAAAACCTTTGGCGAGAGGGCATGAATCCCCGTTGCACGCCTTGTCCGGGTATTCGCAGGCCTTGTCCCGCGCGACCATTTCCAGCACCCGCAGGTTCAGCTCCGGCGCACTTCGGCCAATCACGCTCAGCGCATCCAGCGCCAGCTTGCGGCCCGGGGTCTTGGCGGTCAGGAAAAACACCTTGTCCAGCTTGCGCGTCGGCGCGGCCTTGAGCATCGGAAACACCGTGCCGATGGTCTTGCCAATGCCGGTGGGCGCCTGGGCCATCAAACAGCGCCCGGTGCTCACCGCCTTGTACACCGACTCGGCCAACGCCCGCTGCCCGGTACGGAAATCGGCGTGGGGAAACTTCAGAGCGCTGAGCCCATGGTCGCGGGCATCGCGGTGGGCCAGCTCCTGCCGCGCCCACTGCAGAAAGATTCCAGCCTGAGCTTCGAAAAACGCCTGCAACTCGGCCGCCGTGAAACGCTGCTGAATGAGGGTTTCCTGCTCACTGATGATGTTGAAGTACACCAGCGCCAGATTGACCTCGGCCAACTGCAGTTGCTGGCAAAGCAGCCAGCCGTACACCTTCGCCTGGGCCCAGTGCAGCTGCCGATGGTTGGCGGGCATGCTGCTCAGGTCGCCGCGATAGGTCTTGATCTCCTCGAGCTGGTTCAGCGCAGCGTCGTAACCATCCGCCCTGCCCCGAATCTTCAGCTCATGAAACACCCCGCTCAACGCCACTTCGGTCTGATACTGCGGCCCACGCCGCGCCGCCACCGTCCGATGCCCGGCAATCCCCTCCTGCGCCGTGGGCGACGGCGTAAACCGCAAATCCAGATCCCCCGCCTTCGCCGTAAACTCACACAACTCCCGCACTGCGACCCGATACCCCGATTCCGGATCGACAGCCGCCACCGCCACAGGCTCGACAGAAACTGCGCGGGTATCGGGGGAAATGCTGGAAATGGAAGTCACTGAAAAGGCTGGCCGTCGATCGGAACACTGGACGGACGTACAGATAACAGCTCAATGCGGTCGAGGCAAACGGAAATGGATTGGCGGACAGATTTCAGCGCAGAGCGCCAGGGGATACATTCCCACGCAGAGCGTGGGAACGATCAACCAAGCCGGTTTCAGGATCAAAATCGATGCTGTATGAACCGGCCTCTTCCCGGCTAAAGCCAGTCCTACAAAGGCATCGCATGCGTACAGTGGGATTTGCGGCGACCTCGACCGTAGGACCGGCTTCAGCCGGGAAACTCTTGATCTGCGCAGCGCTTTTGATCTTGATCTTCCTACGCAAAACGCCCAAACGACACCCATCGCGACTTGGGTGCAGGCTGAACGCAGGTCTCGCGGAGTGGGCCGAGCGGCATGGATGCCGCGAGAGCTGCCCCCCGCCATGGATGGCGGATGGCAGCGGGCCCACGGAGCGAGACCGGAGTGAAGGAACCCGACGAAGTCGGGCCAAACCGAGAGCAAGCACCCTTGGTTACTTGGGGTGCTTTTCCAAGTAACTCGCCGAAGGCGAAACAGTCTGCCCCCAGGCAGACGCTCTTGATCTTAAAGACCTTGATCTTGATCTAGATCTTGATCTTGATCTGAAAGGGACCTATCCCATCCGCTCTTGCACCAGCGCATTACGAATAATCACCAGCATCGACTCAATATTCTGATCCCAATCCACCGTCGCGCTGACCCGCACACACTGCTGATGCAACCCCCGCACACTGAACAACTCCCCCGGCGCTACCACGATCCGCTGCTCCAGCAACCGATTGAACACCCGCGCTGTATCCACCCGATGCACACTCTCCAGCCAGATCGACGCCCCACCCCGAGGACGCACAAACGCCACCTCATCCCCCAGATACTGCTCCACCCCACTCGCCAACTCACCAACCCGCCGCTCAAGACAACCCCGCAACTCACCCATGTGTCGATCCAGCTGCCCCGACGCGTACAACCGCGCAATCGCCTTCTGCCGAACCGGCGGCAAACGGAACGAACGCAACACCCACTGCTGATGCAACAGCGCCCGCGAATGCCGACTCAACAGATACCCGAACGGCGCCTCGAGTCCGATCATCTTGTCGAACGCCCCCAGCACCAGCAGCCGCTGCGGATCAATCAAATCCCGAAACGGCGAACGGCCCTCCTCGAAACACAAGCCGCCATGGGTATCGTTCTCCAGCACCCACAATCCCTGCAGGTTCAACACCTCCGCCATCCGCGCACGCTGGGCGAAAGGCATCAATTGCCCGCGAACCGGGTCCATCCGCGACGACACAATCGCCATCTTCACGCCTTCCTGCTGGATCAGCGCACCCAGCTCATCGACGTCGATGCCCCCTTGCGCGTCGGTGCAGACTTCAATCACCCGAATCCCGTACGCCTGCAGTGTGCGCAGAATGCTCCAGCCGCACGGCGACTCCACCAGCACGGCACAATCACGCAGTTGCAACGCTTCAATGACCGTCTTCAGAACGCCGGTCTTGTCCGGCCCGATGAACACGTTGTCCGGGTGCCAGCAATGCTCGGTGGAAGAGGTGTAGTGGCCCGCCAGGGCCGTGCGCAGCTCGACATCGCCGAAGGGCTGAAAACGCGGGTCGGGCTGGCAAGGGTAGTGACGCATGAGGTCGCGCTCAACGCTCAGCAGCGCGCCGTGAAGGGACACCAACAGCGTCGGCTCATCGGCGCCGAAGACGAACATGTCCGGGCGCCGGGCGCTGGCATGGAAACGCGTGAACACGTCACCGCCTTCCAGCGGCATATCGTTACTGGGATTGGGCAGCGCGAAATAGCCGGACTTGGGCACGGAACAGATTCGTCCTTCCTTTTCGAGCAGGCTGTAGGCGTTCTGCACCGTGGAAATCGAAACGCGCAGCCTTCGCGCCAGCAGCCGCAACGAAGGCAGACGTACAGCCGGCCCGGACGACATTTCGTTGGTCAGCCTGAGCAGGTAGCGGTACACCCTCTGGTAGGCAAAGTCGGTCTTGTTGTGATTCATCGAACACCCCATCCATGCGTCAGGCGCAGGGTCATTGAGAAAGAACCCCGTCGACCGCCCGAGGCTCGTCGCATCACTTCGCATCAGTTCACGGAGCAGCCTTCAGCGCCCCGAAATCAGTTCCGTGGTCCGGGCGCCGGTGTGCGGATCGACCGTCGCCACCCGGCGTTTGTCAGGGTCGCTGGCGCGTACCCGGGCGATGATCGAGTGGTCGTCGTTGAAGTCCACGTGGCGCTTGGCGTACAGCGATTGCAGCCCCTTCAGACTGAGGCCGCTGACTTCCACCAGCCAGTGCGGCACCAGGTCCGGGACGATCTCACCGGCGAGGGTCTTGTGCAGATCGCTGAGCCCTACCAGCATGCCGGGGTGATAGCGACGCAGGAAATCCTCGAGCCGGGCGCCGGCGTCGACGAAGGGTGAGAACAGCAGGCACACCCACTGTGTCTCGCCCAGGCCAAATGCCTCCTGACCGTAGCCTTCGGCCAGCTGACGGCGGTCGTCGATTTTTTCCGGGCTGTCGTAGGCGGCCAGCGCCTGGGCGATCAATCGAGCGGGCATGCGTTTGCGGCGCATCATGGCACCCGCCAGCTGCAGGTACTCGGCGATGCCCTCGCTGTACGCCCTCCCCTCAATGAATTCGGCCTTTAGCCCGCGCAGGTGGGCCATCAGCAGCGGGTTGGCGCAGTCCGATTCGCTGAAGCTGAACGCCAGGTCATCAAAGCGGAAACCCAGAAAGTCAGTGAGCAGCCCCCAGTGTTCCTCCGTGCGAAAGCCGATGAGGTCCGCGGCAGTCAGCAACGTCGGGGCGATGTTGCGGTGCGGGTATACCGGTGGCCGGCCGTAGCCCGTCCCGTCTGCCGACTCGCCATACAGCTCCTCGTAATAGGCGCGCCCGACCCTGTCGATGACGCTCAATGCTCCGCTGAAACCCAAGGTGTGCCAGGGGTCGACTTTTCGACCGCCATGGCGCGCCAGACGCATGATCCAGGTCGCGTACTGTTTTTGCTCCTTGAGCGAGTCGCCGCTGATTACCGCGTGGACGCCGTCCCCCCAGCTGGCAGCGCGGACCATGAAATCCGCCATGCCCAGATAACAGCTGTTGCAGAAGGTGGTTCGCGCATCGCCAGCGGTCAGGTGGCCGCCCAGCAGCAGGTCGGAGCGATTCTGTTCACGACCCGCCGTCGAAAAGGGCAAATCGGGCTCGAAGATCTGCACGTACTGATGATCGATCACCAGCAGCTCGACCCTAGGGTCGTCGTGCAGAAACAGCGCCGAATAGCAGCGGTCGATGTTGCCCATTACCGCCGAGGTAATGCCCGCATGACGCATGTTGGCCACCCGCAGCCTGAACGTTGCCGGCCCGCGTGCGGCGATGGTCAGTTGCGCAGCACGCAACATGGCCACGGTATAGGCGCTGTCTTTGCCGCCGCTAAATGCCACCAACACTTTATAGCCGCCAATCCTGTCAATTCCGCCTGCGGCAACAATCAAACGCTGGATCAACAACTGCAGCGCTGTTCGTTCGTTGCGATTCAAATAACCCGACAGCCGCTGCAGCACTTGCTGATACACATAGTTCATGGCTTGTTCGTGCATTGAACTCATGGTTTCACTACCCGACTGATCAGCCTGGCGACACTGTTGGCCATAAGAAGCTTGATACCCCTGCAGGAGGCTGGCCCAACCGTTATGGCCGCGGCGGACCGATTACCAGGCAAAGCAGAGGGCGGCAGGTCAATAGGCATCGACTCGTTCCTTGAGCATTTAATTATTGAAACTATTATCGACGCCTACAGAACAATTACAAGCCAGTCACTGCCGACACGTGAATGTTCTCCTTTCGGCAAATCCGAATCGGAATTAAACAGGGCTGTTTAAAACTGTGTTTAGTAAAACGGGCAATGTATTGATTCGACTGCATTTAAAAGACTTGCCGACGCCACGCATGACGCGCGTTGATCAATATATTAAACACTCCATAAACAAAAAGCCTTCCAGAAGATTCGGGAAGGCTTAAGTGATACAACATGACCCGTGACTGACAGGGCGGATACCTTCAAATCGGTCTCCGGCACCTCAATCCCGACGCTGGATCAAAAGCGTCGAGCATTCAATGAGCGCGATGGTCTGCGCTCAGGATGGATCAACCTCAACCACCACACGACCGCCTACCGGGCAACCGTCCATCAAACGGTGGGCTTCGACCAGTTGATCGAAGGGAAACACTTTGGTGATCTGCGGCACCAGCATGCCATCCGCCGTCATCTGGTTGATGTCGCGCAACGCCCGCTTGATCGCCTCTTCGTCCTGCTTGATGCCCAACTCCGGCTTGCCGGTGAAGTTGCCCACGCAGTGCACAAAGAACTGAATGTTCTTCTGAAACGCTGCACACGCCGGGAACGGCGTCTGGTTGCCGCCTTGCAGGCCATAGAGAATCAGGCTGCCACGTGGCGCCAGCACATCACCCAGGATCGACATCTGCGGACCACCCAGACCGTCGAGGACAATGTCCACGCCGCGGTTGTCGGTGTAGCGGTTGATCGTCAGAAGCAAATCCTCTTCTTCGGTGACGATCACCTTGTCCGCGCCCATTTTCAGCAGGTATTCGCGGCACGCGTCGGTCTTGGTCGCCGCGATCACCTTGACGCCGAGCGCCTTGCCCAGCTGCAGGAACGCAGGCCCCGCGCAATGGCTGGCATCGGTCACCAGCGCCGTTTGCCCGGGTTTGGCCCGTGCCAGTTCAACGAACGCAAAGTATGCCACCAGCATCGGCGTGTAGTGGACGGCCGCCTGATTAGGCGTCAGCACGTCCGGGTAATGGGTCACGGAAGTGCGCGGCAACAGGATCAGCTCGCCATAGACCGGGTACACATTGACGTCAGCCGAAGGGAAGCTGGCCACCTTGTCGCCCACTTTCAGGTCGGTCACGCCATCGCCGATGGCAGTAATGACGCCCGCCATTTCGGAACCCAGACCGGCCGGCAGGCGAGCCTGGGATGAAGCCAGATTTTGTCGCCACAGCACGTCGTACCAGGTGACGCCGATCGCCTGGACGCGCACTTGCACCTCACCGGGTGCAGGCAACGCGACCGGCAGCTCTTCTACTTTGAGCACCTCGGCCGGACCGAACTGATGAAAACGGATCGTGCGGGACATTTCGAACCTCGCCTTATGAACCTTGATGCCCTGAACTCTATCCGGACGCCGCCGGTAACACTATCAGTGGCTATTAATAGTCAACATGCCTGCTGTCGATTCTGATGGGGCAAGCGGTCGCCGAATCTGTAGCAGCCGTCCCGGGCCTGCAGGGCGCACATTGTTGGGTGCTCACCGCGACATTGCAACCCGGTCGCCCAATATCGATGAATGCCGGGCGCCACGCTGGCTGCATCGACGCAGATTACAAAGGGCCAGTACATAGGGATTGGTGTGTTTCTGCCCGTCAAGGTTTCATCGGCGCCTATCGGCGGCAGCGCACGAAGCGCATTTCCAGACACGCCGGAAAATTCAACGATGCAGACAACCGGTATTTACCCGTAATATCCCTGCCTGAGTTGAACACGTGGCGTGCGTCTGGGCCGCCGCTGCTGTTTTGAACCTGTATCGACCCAATGTCCCCGAGACCCCCGTCATGAATCGCAACGACCTGCGTCGCGTCGACCTCAATCTGCTCATCGTTTTCGAAACACTGATGCATGAACGCAGCGTCACCCGCGCGGCCGAGAAGCTGTTCCTCGGTCAGCCGGCGATCAGTGCGGCGTTGTCGCGGTTGCGCGGGCTGTTCGACGATCCGCTGTTCGTGCGCACCGGCCGCAGCATGGAACCCACCGCACGGGCCATCGAGATCTTTGGCCTGCTGTCCCCTGCCCTGGACTCCATTTCCACCGCCGTCAGCCGCGCCGCCGACTTCGACCCGGCCACCAGCACCGCCGTGTTCCGCATCGGCCTGTCCGATGAAGTCGAGTTCGCCCTGCTGCCCTCACTGCTCAAGCGCCTGCGCTCGGAGGCACCGGGCATCGTGCTGGTGGTGCGTCGCACCAACTACATCCTGATGCCCGCACTGCTGTCCTCCGGCGAAATCTCCATCGGCGTCAGCTACACCGACGACCTCCCCGCCAACGCCAAGCGCAAAGTGCTGCGCCGCAGCAAACCCAAACTGCTGCGCGCCGACACCATGCCGGGGCCGATCACCCTGGACGACTTCTGCGCCCGCCCTCACGCACTGGTGTCGTTTGCCGGCGACCTGGGCGGTTTCATCGACGAACACCTGGAAAAAATCGGCCGCAAACGCCACGTCGTGCTGGCGGTTCCGCAGTTCAACGGGCTGGCGACGCTGATTGCCGGGACCGACATTGTAGCGACTGTGCCGGACTACGCCGCCGCCGTGTTGACGGCTGCAGGGGGTGTGCGCTCGGAAGAGTTGCCGATCGAATCGCGTACGTTCGAGCTGCACATGGCCTGGCGCGGGTCGCAGGACAATGATCCGGGGGAGAGATGGTTGCGGTCGCGGATTCAGATGTTTTTTGGTGATCCGGATAGTCTCTAGGCGCGTAGTAAACAACTCAGCTGGAACGGGGGAAACAGGTAGAACAGCTCATGGTAGCTATCCAGTCATGTGAAAATATTAGACGTGCAGAGGCGCAAATGTTGACGCTGATTCGGTACTCTTCGCTCCAGTCCTCCGATGAGCCCCTTTATCATGCCCCCTTCCGTCGTGACGAGCACCCTAGAGAGCATAATCTGCTGCGGGACTATGCCCGACTTGATCATATTGAGGCCGATGAATCGTAAAAACATCTGCTGCTTGCATTTGATCTTATCGATGCAGATTGGCTCGACAATCAGGGGCAGCACGATCCTCTTTTGAATATGGAAACTCCTTTCAGGCGTTCACTAGCTTGGCAAAAAGGGAAGGGCCAACAGCATTTGCAGCTTCACAACTTTTTTGAACGATGCCGATTTATCGCCTAAAACTGGAAGTGCCAAGGGGTAGCGGTTTTTTCGATCCCCCCCCCTTCCTGATCAACGTCAAGAGTCTTCCTTCCTGGCAGCCACTGGCGATTTGGAAAAAAACTGGTTTGAGCTTGAAATCTCCCGCATAAAGGATGCGTCTTGATGGGGCGTAAACCGCCTGACACGCTGATGCGCGGGCTCAGTGCGCCGACGGCAACTTCCACACACCACTGAATGGCTGCTTACGCGCACCGGATCACGGCGCCAGCGTCGCTGATCGCTTGCGCACGTAACCACTGGCCGGTACTTCAGTGATCTGTACGGACAGATCAACCTTGTGCTGCTGCATCAACGGCTCGAAGACGTCGGCGAGTACGGCGAGCAGCGCACTGCTGATCGCATGCCGTTTTTCATCATCTCCGGCCTTGCCGGACACCGTCGAGACGTTCAGGTGTATGAACTCCTGGCGCTCATCGCAATTGCCGATGAAATAGCCGTCGTATCGAATGAGGCGCGTCTTGACCAAGTCCAGCCGCAGGCCGGATGCCTCGACGAGGGCATTATGAAGCCGTTGGCAGGCACCCTTGAAATCGACGTCCTCGCCAATTCCCGCGGAATATTCCAGATAAACCTGTGGCATGTTCAGCTCCTCAAGTGCAACCGAACGCCGACCGGCAATTGCCGGCCGGCGAGGTGCGTTTCAGCGGGTTGGAATGACGGGGAACTTAGGATGTTCCATGGGCATGTCGAGCGTCAGTCCGAGGGGGTCGGTTCGGTGATTGGACGCCCCGGTGTAGCGCGCCGAAACAGGCAGCCAGAGGGTCGAATACACCCAGCGCGGCGTGTTCGAGCTGTTGGCGGGGGCGGCGTGAATGACGTTCATGTCATGCACCGTGGCATCACCCGCTTTAAGGGAGATGGGCGGCGACATTTCAAATTCATCCAGCACCCACGGATGCTCGTCGATCAGCGTCACATCGTCGCTGCGGTTGAAGTACCGGCCGAGCATCCCCGCCCGATGGCTGCGGTTGAGAAACTGCATGGTGCCCATCTCAGGGGTGAGATCGACCAGCGCGATCCAGATGTTCAACGCGCCCTGGCGGTCCAGCGGGTGATGAGGAAAGTCCTGGTGCCAGGGGGTATCGCCCCCCGCTTCCGATTCAGGGTTCTTGGCGAATACGTGATCCGAATAGAAACGCACCTCCTCCCCCACCAGCTGTGACGCAATGCTGGCCAACTGAGGGGAATGACTGAGGGCCTTGATCTGCGGACAGGTGCTTGATACTTCATCCCAGCGCGCATACCAGCGGTAGGCATTCTCGATCTGCTTGCCCGGGTCGTTGCGGTCAACGGTGCGTGCAACCTCACCCATCCTTGTCTTGGCTTCCGTCAGCAGCATCTGCACCGTTTCAGCCGAGATCACGTTTTCAAGCTTCATCCATCCATTCGCCCGGAAATCCAGAACTTGCTGGGCGCTTAGCTGGACCGGCGCATAGCCTGGATTTGACTCAGTATTCATGACTGCTTGCATGTTCACTCTCCATAGCTTTCAGGGGTTATCGAGCACTGCTTCAGGTCGCCGATTGCACGGCCAATGGTTGCTTGCGCAGCAACAGGAGCGTCAACACCCAGCCCGTCGCCAACAGCAGCGAGGACAAGGCGATAACCTGGGCGAATCCGTGGCCGAACTGTGAGGCGTCGGCCACGTTGATCATCAGACTGAAGACCGCCACGCCCACCAGACCACCGACCTGGCGCGAGGCGTTGACGAGGGCCGAGGCAACTCCGGATTTGTCACCGCTGACGTGGTTGACGGCCGTCGCGGTGAGCGTGGGAACCGTCAGCGATATGCCGAAGCCGATAATGAACATCTGCAACGCGATATCCGCGTAGGGCGCGCCCCCTACGAAGGGCAACAAAGAGACGACCCCCAGCAATGCAATGGCCAGGCCCAGCGCGAGCAGGCGCCGTTCACCCAATTTGGGCAGCCACCGGGCTGCGAGCTGATTGCCGAAAAACAGCACGCCTGTCATCGGAAGGAAGGCCAGACCGGTGTTGATCACCGTGTAGTGGTTGACCTGCTGCAGAAAAATACTGAAAACGAAAATCAACCCGTAGAACACGAAGTTCACAATCACCCCCAGGATCGAGGCCAGGCTGAATGCGGGATTGCTGAAGACCGAAAGCGGCACCATGGGACGTGCCGAGCGCGACTCCACCCAGATAAACCCGATCACCCCGGCCACAAAGCACAGGGCGTGAACGATAACGCGCTCGTCAACACCGCGCGCCCGGCCCAGTTCGATCAACGCGTACGTCAGGTTAGCGAGAGTGAACAGCGCCAGCAGTTGTCCCCAGAGGTCGAACCCGCCTTTGTGGTTGGCGGCAATAGTGGGCGCGTTGGCCAGGCACAACACAATCCCGATCAGTCCGATGGGCAGGTTGATGAAAAAGATGCTGCGCCAGCCGAACATGCCGATCAGCAGACCGCCCACCACCGGCCCGGCGGCCAGGGCGATCCCTGCAACACCGGCCCAGAGCGCAATTGCTTTGCTGCGTTCGGCGGGAACGTCGTAGGCCAGACGTACCAGCGCCAGCGACGTCGGCACCAGCAATGCGGCACCGATGCCTTGCAACGCGCGGAAACCTATCAGCATAGGTAACGTGTTCGCCACGCCACAGCCCAGTGAGGCCAGGGTGAACACCGCATACCCCGACAAAAACACTTTTTTGTGGCCAAACCGATCACCCAGTGCGCCGCCCGTGAGCAGAAACGAGGCGAACAGCAAGGTGTAAGCGTTCACGATCCACTGCAGTTGCAGTACATCCGTGGCGAACTCGGTCTTGAAGCTTTCCAGCGCCACGTTCACCACGCTCACATCGAGCAGCACCACGACGAAGCCCAGGCACGTGGCGAGCAGCGTGAGTTTTTTATTGCCGGAGTTATTCATGTCAACGCCTCATGGAAGATTGAATGCCGCGGGCAATGCGCAAAGCGCCGCCTCGATCTGCGATTTGAAGGCGCATGCCGCCGCGCGATGGACCTTCAGGGAACTGAAGGCAAGCGCTGCGTGCCACGTGCCGTTGAACCTGCCCAGGTGCAGGACGAACTCATAGTTGCCGCCGGAACGGTTGACGAGGGTGGAGAACCCCAGGACGCGGCCGGTCGGGGGCGTCAGAAAGCGGTCCAGCAGCCCGGTGTTAGTGAATGCCAGCGCTGGCCGCGTCGGATTGTCTGCTACGTCGACGTGGCGCACCGGGGTCGCCACCTTTGCACGGAGCTGAGCCTTGTCCTGGCTAACCACCCACCCGTAGCGCTCGATGTACCCCATCAAATCGAGGGGTTCGGCGCTGAACGTAGCCTTGCGCACGTCGATCAGGCAGGCCTTGCTCAAAGGCTCGGCGTGGCCGCTCGGATCACGCAGGGAATACGCCGTAAACAAATCCAGCGCGGGCACGCCGGTGTGCCGCAGGTAGCTGTAGGCAAATACCCCACCCCAGATAGCATTGCTCGTGAAACCCGATGTCTCGCGCAGTTGGCCGATGCGCTGCGCGGCGTCAGCACTGACCTGCAAGCGCAGGAAATCGGCGTAGCTGGCCTTGCCCGTCTCAATGGGGGACTCACGCCAATGATGCAGGCGCAGATGAAAAGCGCCCGGCTGCAAGTCATCGGCGCCGGACGGCGTCGAGCCGAGATAGAGGGTCAGGCTGTTGACCAGCCTGGCGGTGCTGTAGCCATCCGAAATGGCATGGTTACGTGTCAGGAGAATATGCGTCCTGTTGACCGCAGGATCAGGAACGACCAATGCGCGCCAGCCCTCCTGGTCGCCCAGCAAACAGTTCAGCTCAAGCTTGAGCAATGCGTCGGCGCACAACGGTGGTTGCGTTGCACAGAGTGTTGCGTGCACGTGGTCTTCAACCTGCACGAAGCCATATCGTTGACTGCTGATGGGGACGATTTTCTGGCGCAGAAACGGGTAGTCGGCGATCAGCTGTGCAAACGCCTTGCGTGCTTGCACAGCGCTGACACAACCGGGCACCGTCAGCAATGAGGTCACTTGGGTGTTGCCATTGCGGTGCAAAAAGTTCTGATGAAAACGCTGTTCGGTTTCATCCAGCAAGCGATACGGTTGCATACCCGGCCTCCCTGGCAGTGCCTATCGGTCGATGAACTGCATCATTCGCTGTTCATATCGCGCACCGGCGACAGCCCACTGCCCCAGCAATGTCTCCACCGCCTGCAATTGCTCGCCGGTTAGCTCGACGGCATCGGCGGCAACGTTTTCCTCCAGGTAACTGACGCGCTTGGTGCCGGGGATTACCGCCATGTGCGGGCTACGAGTCAGCAGCCAGGCGAGCGCGAGCTGCGCGGGGGTCATCGACCAAGACCCAGCCAGCGCCTGAATCGAATCGGTCAGAAAGGTATTGGCGGCGAAATTCTCTTCTCGAAAACGCGGGTCCTGCTGACGGAAATCGCTGGCATCGTAATGTGTAGCGCTGGCAGCTTTGCCGGTCAAAAAGCCACGGCCCAAGGGGCAAAACGCTACGTAGCCAATGCCCAGGTTTTCCAGCAGCGGCAGGATCTCCTCCTCGACGTTGCGCTCCCAGAGCGAGTATTCACCCTGAATCACCGAGATCGGATGAGTCGCATGGGCACGCTCGATGGTGCGCTTGCCCACTTCGCAAAGGCCCAGGTATTTCACCTTGCCCTGCTCGACAAACCGCCCCATCGCGCCCACCACGTCCTCAATCGGTATCGATGGGTCTAGCCGATGCTGATACAGCACGTCGATGTAATCCGTGCCCAGCCGCTGGAGCGACTCATCGACGACTTTTTGCAGATTGCGCGTTGAGCTGTCCACACCGACGATCTGGTCGTCGACGATGCGGAAACCGAACTTCGTCGCGATTACCACCTCCTCTCGCCGCCCGGCAAACGCGCGTTGCAACAGCCGCTCATTGGTGAAAGGCCCATAGGCTTCGGCGGAATCGAAGAAGTCCACTCCCAGTTCCAGCGCACGGTGCAGTGTGCGCACCGATTCGGTGTCATCCGTCGCGCCATACCACTGGCTCATTCCCATGCAGCCCAATCCTATACGGCCTACGCGTAAACCCTGCGTGCCCAGCGTGATCTTGGAAACCATGGAATCGCCCCCCTTTTGATACTGGTCGTTCTACATAATTTTCAAATTCGCGCCCTCCCGTCAACACTTTGTTGCAATTTATTTTGTTTTGATGATCGGGAACAGGCGGACGTGATGCTACCCGTCCTCCTTTTATTAGCCATTTTTTCAGCGACTTACACACGTTTCGAGATGCTGGCCACGAACGCCTTTCAGAACCAATTCACTGGATCCAATAACTGGAAACACCTTGACACATAAAATTCGAACCGCTAAATACTGTCAACAGAGACATACCAGTCTCTCTTTCCATCCACGAGATCGAGGACGAACGCATGGGCAAGATGGACTCTTGGATCGACCGGTGGCAGCGCAGGGTGCCAGGCTTCAAAGCGGAATGCGCTCAGGCACGGGCGAACTATCTGGAAAGGCTCGACAACCCTCTCAGAGCACAAGAGCACGTGCTGGAGGACGTCGTTCATGTGTGCCACAAGTCGCTGTTCTGGAAAGAGAACGGCTTTCAGGTAAGTCACTCCAACGGCAGGATCACTCGCACCAATATTCCGGTCATGACCTATGACGGGTTCAAGGAAATCCTGATACGAGAAGGCCAGCAAAAAGGCGGAATACTCAGTTGCAGCCCGGTGGTGCGGTGGCTCAAAACCAGCGGAACCACCGGCGATTCGAAGCGCATTCCCTATACGCTGCACTGGATCCATCAATACCGGGTACCCGCCATCCAGGCGATGTGGGGGTTCTTCGCCGACGACTACCCCGCCCTGCACGCCAATCCGTGGGCCACGCTGGATACGCAGACCGTTCGCGATCCGAGTACCGAATACGTCGAGGGGCTGCCCTACCAAGCCATCAGCAACCGACATCCGCAGGTCGGCAGCGGGGACTGGAACCCTCCCTGGTACGACGCCCCCTGGTTCAGCCCGACGCTGGATGCCAGCCATGAGCAGAAGATGTATGCGCGGCTTTTATGGACGCTGGGCCAGGATGTAAGGCTGCTCACCTCCATCAACCCCAGCACCCTGCTCTCCTTGCACCACTGCCTGCTGGAAAACCGCGAGCGCCTGCTGCGCGACGTGCATAACGGCGCGTGTACCGGCAGCCATCTGCGCCCGGCCGACCCTGTGGCGGCTCGCAGGCTGGAACAAGTGCTGGCATCTGACAGCGTTTCGCTGACCGATGTGTGGCCCGGCCTCGAGCGCTTCAGTTGCTGGACGGCCGCCTCGGCCAAGCTCTACAAACCGCAGTTGGAGCGGATCATGGGTCAGGCGAAGGTGCTGCCCTTCATGTCATGCGGGACCGAAGGCGTGGTGACCCTGCCAGTAGACGACGATCAGGACAGCCAGCCGCTGGCGGTCGATCAGGCTTTCTTCGAGTTCATCCCCGCTTCAGTCGACATGGACGCGCTGATCCGCGACCGCCTACAGCCGGAAACCGTTGCGCTCGACCAGTTAAAGGAAGGGGACGAGTACCACCTGGTGATGTGGCAGGCCAACGGAATGGTCCGGTTGTACACCGGGGATATCTATCGCGTGCATGGTTACTACCATGGCGTGCCCCGCATCAGTTTCAGCCGGCGCAACGGTGTCATGCATTCCTTCACCGGCGAGAAAATCACCGAAACCCAATTGCATGAAGCCGTACAGATGTGCGGGATCCCCAATGCCGGGCTGTATTTATGCGCCCCGGTCTGGCGCGAAACGCCCTACTACGCCGTCGCCATCGAGGCAGCAGGCTCGCTCTGCGGCGAGTCGGAGACTCTGAGCCAATTACTGGACCGCCATCTGCAGGCGATCAACATCGAGTATGAGTCCAAACGCACCAGCAAGCGGCTGGGGCAAATCAAGGTCATCACCGTTCCTGGCAATGCCATCTCCATGGCCATCGAGCAGCAGAAGGCAGCCCGGAAAACGCTTCAGATCAAGTACAAGCCGTTCCAACCGGACCTGTCCCTGCTGGGCATCCAGCATTTCTGACCTTGAGAGGCATTCATGAACATGCATCTTTTACAGCACATCATCGCCCGAGAAGTTCATTACATGGCGCAGGCAGGGCGCAGGATCGCCTTGCACGCGTGGCGTCCTCAACGGCCGCAGGGTGCCATCCTGTATTTCCATGGGCTGCAAAGCCACGCCGGCTGGCTGTGGTCGGTGGGCAACGCGTTTGCCAATCTGGGCATTGCGTTCTATGCACTGGACCGAGAAGGCTGCGGCATCAGCAGCGGGCAGAAACATCAGTTCCCGGACGTTCGCACGCTGCACGAGGACGCGCGGGCAGCCATTGATCACATTCGCCGCGAAGTGCCCGACGATATTCCGTTATCGCTCTTCGGGCATTGCCTGGGCGGGTCGGTGCTGGCAGCCATTGCGAGCTGCGCTTACGGCGAGCTCCCCTACGACAACCTCGTCATCTGCTCGGCATGGCTGGGCAAGATGCATGACCGCCTGAGCGAGCATGAGCGCGCGGACATCGACCTGGACGACAGGCAGAGCCTGTGGCACGCGGGCCTGAATGCCGAAGACTTCACGGCCAACCCGCACCTGATCGAGTTCATCCGCAACGACACCCTGGCCACCACTCACCTGCAGCATCGCGAACGCAAAAAACTGCTGGCACTGGAGAAGATTTATCTGGCTGCCGATGCCCAGCCGATTGATGCACCCAGCCTGTTCATTTGCGGCGACAAAGACCCTCTGGTGGATGTGAACGCCTCTGTACGGCATTTCCAGCGCCTGTGCACCAACGGCTCAACCTTGCTGGTCAACCAGGACAAGCACTATCTGTTCTTCACCTCTGCCATGGGTCAGATCGTGCAGTTCACCGCCGACTTCGTCAAAGCCAACGGACGCCTTGCTTATGACGCGGCCTGAGGTTTTCCTTGTCCGCCAGCCCATGGCCAGCCCGTTCATTCACGGGGCTCACCGACGGCAAACCTCCGATAGCGTTCTACTGCGCTGGGCACGTGGCCCCTACACCGGGATCGGCGAGTGCGCACCGCGCCGTTACGTGACGGGCGAAACTTGCGAGTCAGTACTCGGTGAGCTGCGCAGCATTGACTTCGACACTCTGGCGCGAGCATTGGCCAGCGAGGACCCGGTTGATCGCGGGCGCACGCTTTATGAGCAGGGCCTATCGTCCTTAACCGAGGGCGGCGTGGGCAACAACACACGGTGTCTGGTGGAAATGGCAGCGCTGGATAGCCTGGCCCGGCAGGCGCAACTGCCGTTGTCCGCATACCTGCAGCGCGTCATCGGGCCAGACGCCCCGGCGCACCGCACCCTGCCCGCCGCGGTCAACATCACCCAAGTGCTCGACCTGTCACAGCCGGTTCAGGCATTCCTCGAGCAACGCAAACCCCGGCACTCGCTCAAGCTCAAGCTCGCCAGCGACCCGCACGCCAATCGTCAACGCCTGGAAGCCATCAGCACGCTGGAGCCGACGCTGGCGTTATATGTCGACCCGAACATGAGCTGGTCGCCGGAACAGTTGCACAGCAGCGCTGCGCAGTTTCGTGAACTGGATGTGGCGCTATTCGAGGAGCCGCTGCCCCAGGGCAGCCTGGAGGAATACCGGCGGGCCCGCCTCACGCATAACGTTGCGATCATGCTCGACGAATCGGTCACCTCACCCTCCACCCTTGAGCGGGCCTGGCAATGCGAGGCGCTGGATGCGGTGAACCTGCGCATCGCCAAATGCGGCGGCTTACTCGCCACGGCGAAGATGATCGAGCAATGTTTTCGCTGGGGCCTCCCGGTTTACCTGGGCGTTCAGGTTGCCGAGGTGGGGCCGTTGATCGCCGCGCATCGTGCCCTGCTGTCGGTTTACGACGGGTTCCTGGGTGTGGAGGCAGGCCAGCATGACCGGTTCTTTGACGTCACCATGATGGAGCCCATGCCGGTGATTGATCGACAGCAAAACGCCATTCACTTGCCCGTACCCACGCAACATGGCCTCGGTTGCGCGCTGACCCCGCACGTATTGCCCTTTCACTGTGCAACCGATGATGCCTCACCTCTCAACAATCCCCTTCACATGGAGCGTGCGCGATGAAGTATTTTTCCGATTTGCTTGTCGACCTGCTGATCAGTCAGGACATTGAGTACGTTTGCTTCAACCCCGGCGCCTCGTTTCGCGGCATTCATGACTCCCTTGTGCATCACCCGGACCCCGCAGTCCCGGCCATCCTGATGTGCTGCCACGAGGAAATCTCCGTGGCAATGGCCCACGGATATTACAAGGCCAGCGGCAAGCACATGGTGGTGCTGGTGCATGCCAACATTGGTTTACAGCACGCGAGCATGGCCATTTTCAATGCCTGGTGCGACCGGGTTCCGCTGCTGGTTCTGGGCGGCAATGGCCCGCTCGACGCTGCGCTGCGTCGTCCCTGGATCGACTGGATACACACCTCTCAAGGCATCGATAAACTGCTCTCGGGCTACACCAAGTGGACGGACATGCCGATTTCTCAGGGCGCCACCCTCGAATCGGTCCAGCGCGCGCTGAAACTCTGTGCCGCCGAACCCTATGCCCCCTGCTATATCGCCATCGACAGCGCGGTTCAGGAGGAGACTCTGGCGGACGGGTTTTCTCTACCCGCAGGCCCGGTGCGCAAGGAGCGCTTACCGGCGTTGGACGGTCAGCAACTGGCCGAATTGATCGACCGGCTGACGGCCGCGCAACGCCCTGTCATTGCCATTGATTACGCCGGACTGACCGATGATCAGGCCGAGCAGTTGCTGGGGATCGCCACCGCCGTGGGTGCAGCGATCATTACGCGCAATGGCCGCTACAACGTGCCCAATACCCATCCGCTGGTGTTCCAGGACCACGACGCCGAGGTCATGCACGGGTGCGATTTTCTGCTGGCGCTGGAAGTCCAGGACCTCTATGGCCTGCTGGCCAATTCTGGCGTGGCGCCGCACCCCGGGCTGTACATCGCGACCCTGGGCACCCACTCCCTGCTGATCAGCAGTTGGGTGGCCGACAGCCAGAAACTGATCAGTGCAGACCTGTCGCTGCATGCCAACGTCGCCGCGTCGATCACGCGCATTGCCCAGGCTGTGGCTGAATCTCCCGGGCAGACCGGGGCTGCCGAACGCATCCAGCGCATCACTGCACACAAGCAGGCACGTGGTCAGGCGCTGCTGGCACAGGTCAATCAGCCCGCCGACGGACTGACAATTGCCCAGGCGCTGGTCGCCATTCATGAAGCCATCGGCCACCACCCCTGGGTGCTGACCAATACCGGCAGCGTGACCATCGACACGCTGGTTCGCCAACTCTGGCCCATCGAGCGCAGTGCGGCCTACATCGGCATGAGCGGCGGGGCCGGCCTGGGTTATGGGCTGGGCGCCGCTATTGGCGCAGCCCTCGCCCATAAAGGCAGCGGCAATCTGTGCGTCAACCTGCAATCGGATGGCGACCTGCTCTATACACCCAGCGCGTTATGGACCCTGTCAGCCTATGACATTCCGCTGCTGGTACTGGTCATCAACAACCGCCTCTACCTCAACTCCAAACAGCACGCTGAACGCATCGCCGATTTGCGTCAGCGACCCAGTGACCTCTCCGGCCTGGGTACCAGTTTCCATGACAACGAGGTGGATTTCGTCGCGCTGGCCAAAACTTTTGACCTGTATTGCCCGGGCAGTGCCGACACTCCGGAGGCCATCCAGGAAAAGATCGTGGAGTGCCTGGCCTATATGGAAACTCACGGCAAACCCGCCCTGCTTGAAATCAAGACGCTTTAGGAGCTTCCAATGTCGATCATCTTCGAATGCGAACGGGACGGGCAGCGTTACGTGACCAGTCCCTCCACCAGCGGGCAGTACACGCTGTATCCACTCAACAGCTTGTACCATCTTCTTCGAGACACGCCAGCGGGCCAGCATCCCGGCGGACCGCTGGAATACCTGCGCGCCCGCGCCATCCAGCCGTTGACAGTGGAAGACCTGTCAGGCTTCGAGTTGCTCCCATGTCTGCTGCCGCCGGACCCGCGCCAAGGGATGGTGTGCGGCTTCGGCCTTACCCACCAGAGCAAGGTCGCGGAGCAACCGGCGCAGGACGAGCGGCCGGCTTTCTTTATCAAGGGCTTTGCCAACACCCTCAAACGCAGTGGCGACGTACTGCGCATGAGTCCCGGTGCGCTGTCGGCGTGTGAAGAAGCCGAAGTCGTGGCGCTGTTTCTGGTGGCGGAGAACGGACAGCCGGACTACATCGGCTACACCTTTGGCAACGACCTGACCGACATCGCACTTGCCAAGTCCAGGCGCAACTATCTGGCGTACGCCAAGCTCCAGCCCAGTGCCATTTCTCACCAATTCTTCCAGCAGCCACTGCCACAGCTGGTCCAGGGCCGAACATCCATCTATCGGGCGGGCGACCTGCACTGGGAGCAGCGTTTCAGTACGGGGCTGTCGTGCCTGTGCTATCAGGCGAGTGACCTCTTCGAGACCTTGTGGCAGCACCCTCCACTGCGCCTGCCGGGCACGCTGATCTATCTCTATATGGGCGCAGATCGCAACAGCGCCGACGCAGGTATCCAGCTCAGCCACGGCGACACGGTGGTGTGTGATTTCGAGAGCGGCCCCCGGCTGAGCAACCTGATCGAATGGGAGAACGCCCATGCTTAAGCGCATCGTGTTGTTGAAAACCCAGGACCCCGCCGCCTTGTCAGCGTTGCTGCAAGAACTGCACGGTTTCCCCGGACGTGTCCCGGGCCTGGTATCGGTCGAAGTCATTTTCGATAGCGGTGACCGCTCACTGGGCTTCGATCAGGGTTTCATCCTGACGTTTACCGACGACTCGGTACTCCCTGGCTGGCGAGAACACCCTTTGCACGCCGCCTTTCGCCCCAGATTACGCGCACTGACCGAGATGCTGATTTTCGATTACCCGCACACCGAGCCATCGCAGCAGAAGGAGGGTCATCATGACCACGTTTGAGCACAACACCCGGGTTCTGGTCATCGGTGGTTCCGCCGGTATCGGTTTTGCCATCGCCAAATTGTTCCACCGGCAAGGTGCGACCGTGACCCTCGCCGCGCGCAGCCTGGCGGGCCTGGATCAGGCGGCGCGGGACATCGGCCCGGACGTTGCCGTCGCCCAGCTCGATATCACGCAGCGTTCAGAACTGGAGCATTTCTTCGCCAGCTCCACCCGCTGGAATCACATAGTGGTCACGGCCGCATCGCTGACGTTCGGCCCTCTGCAAACGGTTGCTCTGGAAGACGCGCAACGGATCTTCGACAGCAAATTCTGGGCGGCCTACCACATTGCCCGACTTGCCCAGTTCGAAGACGGCGGGTCCCTGACGTTGGTCTCGGGCCGGTTCGCCCAGCGTGCCGGTCCTCAGACCGCCCTGATCAGCGCAGTTAACGCCTGTGTCGAGGGTTTCGCACGCGGACTGGCCAGCGAGCTGTCGCCGGTTCGGGTGAATGTGCTGTCGCCAGGGTTTGTGGACACGGGCATGCATCCCGAGGCACTGGTACAAAAAATGCGCCAGCGCAGTCAGTCTCTCCCCGTCAAGCGTATTGCGCAGCCTGAGGACATCGCTTCGGCGGCGCTTCTTCTGGCCAGCAACCCGATGATCAGCGGCACAGTATTGGCCGTTGACGGCGGGGACACGGTGACGTTCACCTGATAATTTGAAATCCGGGGGCGGAGCGTCGAACAGTCACTGATATAGAATGGTCTACATCAAAATGTTACGGCTTTCGCCCCTCACACTTTCCCGACTCTGGAGTTCTGAGTTGTCTGTATCGAAGAAGCAGCATGTCGTGGACACTGCCACTGCCCTATTTTCGCAGTACGGTTTTCACCCCGTGGGCGTTGACTGGATCATCGAGGCTTCCGGCGTCGCAAGGATGACGATGTATCGCAACTTCAACGGCAAGGAAGACTTGGTCAAAACTGTGTTGAGGCAGCGTTCCGAGTATCTGATCGGGCAGCTCAAGGCGCGTATGGATGATAAGCCCAGCCTGGACGAGAAAATCATTTCGATCTTCGACTGGCGGGGCCAGTGGTTCTGCTCGACCAGCTTCGCCGGCTGCCTGTTCGGCCGTGCCGTGGCGGAGTTTCCGGAACATTCGGACATTCGTGGGATTGCCCTCGATTACAAGCGCCAGTTGCTTGGACTGGTCGAGAACGAAATGGCTCGGTACCACACGCCCGAGACCGCCAAGACCCTGGCCACCTACTTGTTGATGCTGCTCGATGGTGCGACGGTAAATGCCCAGGCCTTTGGCGAGCATCGCTTCGCGGGTGACGCGTGCGACGCAGCGCTGATGTTGCTGCGTTTTAACGTGGGCAAGCAGATCCGCTGATCCGCTGATCCGCTGCAGCGGCCCGGCTTTACTTGGTTTCGTGCCGTTCCGCAGGACCGGCTTCAGCCGGGCAGCATTTGCGGCTTAGAGCGGGTCAGGGTCGGCAGTTTCCGATGCCATTTCGGTGCTTCGAACAGTTGATGGCGAGGCATGGCGCGAGCCTCGTCATCGTCCAGCGTTGATCGGGGCAGTCAACTGCATTCAAAAACCGATGGTCGCGGACAGCAGATAGGTCCTGGGAGTTGCCAGTGTCAAGCCGGGCTCGCTGTCATCCGACGCGCCGGCGGAGGCCCAGTAACGCTTGTCCATGACGTTTTCGACATTGGCGCGCAGCGTGATGTCCTTCTGGTCGACTTTGAAGGCATAACGCGCACCTACATCGAACCGCTCGGAAGAATCGATGCTTTTGCTGTTGGCCTGGTCCAGATACTGCGAACTGGTGTAGATGCCCCGTCCGGTCAGGGTCAGGCCCTTGACCTGCGGCACGTCCCACTCGGCACTCAGGTTGACGTTGTATTCGGGCGTGGCAGGTGCCCGGTTGCCATCGAACTGACCGTTGACGGTGTGGGTGAGTTCGCTGTCGATGTACATCACCCCGCCCAGCAGGCGGAAGCCCTTGAGGGGTTCGCCGAACATCGTCAGCTCGACACCGTCATTCTGACGCTTGCCATTGGGGCCGAAGACCCGCGAGGTGGCGTTGGTCTCGTAAGCCGGCTGCTTGATACGGAACACACTGGCGGTGAACGCATACGATCCCAGGTCATACTTGGCACCGACTTCGACCTGACGACTGACGAACGGCGGGAATATCTCGTCCTCATTAATCGAGGTAGACGGCGCGATTTTGCCCTGGCTCAGGCCCTCCATGTAGTTGGCGTACACCGAAAAGTCATCAGTCACCTTGTACAGAATGCCACCTGAAGGCGAGACCTTCTCCTCGTTGTAGGCGGTGTCACCCTTGACGTTGTCAGTCCAGTCATCAACCTTGACCCGCTGCCAGCGGGCACCGAGTGTCAGCAGCAGGCGGTCATCGAAAAAACCCAGTGTGTCGGTCAAGGCCAGGCCGCTGAAACGGTTTTCGGTATAGACCTTGGCGTCGGATCGAGTCGGGTTGACGGGAGTCGGCGTCTCGACCGGGTCGTACAGGTTGCTGGGCGAGGACGCATAGCGCGCGCCGCCGTTCTCGAAGTCCATGTAGAAATAGCTGGCAGCCAGATTGACCTCGTGGCTGACCGGACCGGTGTGGAACCAGTTGCGCACCCCGGCGTTGGCCGTCCGGACATTTTCGTCACGGGTAAAGTCGCGGGGCTGCACGCTGAAGTCACCCGCATTGTTGGTCACCGACACCGCATGGCGCAGGAACTCATGGTTGCTTTTGCGCGCACCGACGCCGCCGTAGAGCATGACCGAATCATTGACGTCGTACTCGGCATTCACCGCCCCGAAGGTGTCACGGGTGCGCGCCTTGCTCCAGGCCTGCGCATAGTTGTCGCGCACATCGCTGGCGTTGGGCACTTTGGCGTTGGCACCGACCTGCACGCGCTCCTGGGGTGCGTCGGTGTCACGTTCGGTGTGACCGATATCGGTCGACAGGCGCAAGCGCTCGCCCCGGAAGTCCAGCCCCAGCACCGCCATCTCGCGGTCGACGCTCTGGTGGTCCCACTCGGTATCGCCAGACTGTTTGACGCCGTTGAAGCGGATACCGAATTTGTCGTCTTCACCGAACCGGCGAGCCACGTCCACAGCGCCACCAACCTGTCCCTTGGAGGCATAGCTGCTGGTGAATTCGGTGATGGGCGAGTCGGTTGCCCGTTTCGGCACCACGTTGATGCCGCCGCCGACACTGCCGCGCGGCGAGATGCCGTTGATCATCTGGCTCGGGCCTTTAAGGATGTCGACCCGCTCGGCCATCTCCATGTCGATGGTGTAGGTGGGCAGGATGCCGTAAAGACCGTTGTAGGAAACGTCACTGTTGAACAGGCTGAGACCACGAATGGTGAACTGTTCGTACCGTCCGCCCGCCGGGTTGGTGGAGCGCACCGACGGGTCACTGGCAATCAGGTCGCCCAACGTGCGGGCCTGCTGGTTTTTCACCGCCTCCTGGGTGTAAGTGGTCATGCTGAACGGCGTTTCCATGAAATCCCGCGAGCCGAGCATGCCTTGCGAGCCTTTGCGCGCCACCTGACCGCCTGCATATTCCTGACCGTCTGTGGAGCCTACGTCGCCGACAATCGACGTCGGCGCCAGTTGCAGGCTCGTGCTTTGAACGGCAGGAATCAGCGTGTACGCCTGATCGCCGACGGACACCAGTTGCAGGCCAGTGCCCTGCAACAGTCGCGTGAAGCCTTCTTCGACTGCGAAGTCGCCCGACAGCCCGGCGCTGTTACGTCCGTTCACCAGCGCAGGGTCTACCGACAGGTTGACGCCGGCCTGTCCGGCAAACCGGGTGAGCGCGGCACTCAGCGTGCCAGCAGGCACTTCGTAGGCGCGCCTGTTCGCGGTGTCGGCCCAGCTGGTCGAGATGAACAGAGGACTGGAATTCAGGGTCAGCAACAGACTGAAATGCAACAGCGGGCGCAAACGGTGGGGAGACACTGCGGACATAAAGGGAAGCTCTCGTCATTTTTTTTCACTACCTGGAATGACCGGCGGGACGAAAAAAAGGGACAGGCTTCACGCACTATTTTTTGGGGGGGCGGTTTTTCGGGGGGCCAGGGTGACCCAGTAGCGAGTACGCATATGAATGTCTACCGGCAGACTGGCTGCCAGCAGCGACAGAACCCGGTCGGTGTTATCGAGCTTGAAACTGCCGGTTACCCGTAATGCTTCAAGCTCGGGCTCCCAACGCAGCAGGCCGGGGCGGTATCGACCGAGCTCTCGCAGAAAATCGCCCAACGGCTGATTCTGCGCAGTCAGCACGCCGTCTCGCCAGCCGGGCAGCATGGCGTCGAACGCGGTGACTGGCCCTGCGCCGTCTGTGCGCAGGCTGATCTGCTGTTGCGCCTGCAAAACCAGCGCAGGGCCTTGCAACGGATGGACCTGCACCGAACCGCGGACCACCGAGACCCGGCAGTCGTTCTCGTCAAGACGCACGCAGACCTCACCCTGACTGACCCTGACACGACCGTAGGGACCGTCGATGGACAACGGCGCGCTACCCGGCACGTTGAGTGCGATTTCTCCGCGTATCAGCGTGATCTGCCGGGCACCGAGATCGACGTTGACGGCGCTGTCGGTGTTCAGCTGCAGGACACTGCCATCGGCCAGTGTCAGTCGCTGGTGTTCACCAATGGCGGTGTGCAGGTCGGCGCGCCAGACCTCCAGCGGTAACTGACGCGCCAGCAGCCATACCGCCGGAGCCAGTGCGACAACGCCCAATGCCCTTTTCAGCGCGGCACGTCGAGCCGGGTCGGGACGGTCCAGCGTCGCCATTGCCAGATTGGCCGGCAAGGCCGAAAAACGCTGTCGCAGTTGCTGAGCCTTTTGCCAGGCGCGCTCGTTGTCGACCGCACTGTCGCGCCAGCGCTGCAGCATGAGGTGATCTTCTTCACTGGCACTGCCGGACTCGAGCAGCGCCAGCCATCGTGCAGCGCTGCGAATCACCTCGCGCTCTTCGTTCGAAGGTGACGACCGAATCACCAATCCACCAGCAGGCAGTGCTCATAGGCTTGCGCCATGTAGCGTTTGACGGTGCGCTCCGACACTTCAAGGCGCTGCGCAATGTCGCGGTAGCCCAGGCCTTCGAGCTGACTCCAGAGAAATGCCCGACGTACCGCCGCCGGCAGACCGTCCAGCAACTCGTCGAGTGCTTGCAGGGTTTCCAGCAGCAGCCAGCGCTGTTCGGGAGACGGCACGCTGTCCTCAGGCAACCGGGCCAACGCCTCCAGATAGGCCTGCTCAAGACTGCGCCGCGTGTAGAAATTGCTGAGCAGGCGCTTGCCCACGGTCAGCAAAAATGCCCGTGGTTCCCGCATATCGGCGATCTGTTGCGAGCTGGACAGCACCCGTAAAAAGGTGTCCTGACTCAGGTCCGCCGCATCCCAGGCATTGCCCATTCGCTTGCGCAGCCAGTTTTCAAGCCAGCCGTGATGGTCGCGGTACAGGGAATGCAGGGTCTGCGGAGGGAGCGTCGCTGTGTCAATCATGACAGGAGCCTTGAGCGATGGATGCGCCAAATGCGAATGATTCTAATCAGTGCGCTATGCCGAGTCCATGCTCTTTTATTAAAAGGCTCGAGCAAGCGCCTCAGCGCATCACCGCTAGATGACGCGGAGACACAGGCGTTCTCACGCCTTCAGCTTGCGCGCCAGGAAATCCCGAATGTACTGCGCTATCTCGGGCGCATGGGTCTCCAGCGCAAAGTGTCCGGCGTCCAGAAGATGGACCTCGGCGTTCGGGATGTCCTTGCGAAACGCCAGCGCACCCGGCGGGATGAAGGCCGGGTCGTGCTCGCCCCATACGGCGAGCAACGGCGGTTGGTGCGTGCGCAGATACGCCTGGAACGCGGGATAGGCGGCGACGTTGGTGCGGTAGTCGAGAATCAGGTCCAGCTGGATGTCCTCCGCGCCGGGCCGGGCCATGTAAAAAATGTCCAGGTTGTAGCCGTCGGGCGAGAGCTTCTCGGGATCGGCACCGGTGCCGTATTGCCAATCACGAATGGTCTTCGGCGACAGCGACGGGCGACAGGCTTCGCGGTTGGCCGCCGAAGGATCACGCCAATAGGCTTGCCACGGATCCCACTGAGCGCTGAAGCCTTCAAGGTAGGCGTTACCGTTCTGGCTGATGATGGCCGTCACCTTTTCCGGGTTGGCGGCGGCGAGGCGCAGGCCGGTGGGCGCCCCGTAGTCGAACAGATACAGCGCGTATTGAGTCAGCCCCAGCGCCTCGGTGAACCCTTCGACCACCTTGTAGAGGTTGTCGAAGGTGTAATCGAACTGGCCCCGCGGCGGGGCTTGGGTGTTGCCGAAACCGGGCAAATCCGGCGCGATCAGGCGGTACTGGCTGGCCAGCAATGGCATCAAGGTGCGGAACATGTGGCTTGCGCTCGGGAAGCCGTGGAGCAGCAAAAGCACAGGAGCGTCTTTGGCACCGACTTCGCGGTAGAACACCTCGACGTCGCCGACCTTTTGGGTGTGGAACCTGACATCGAATGCATCATCGACCTCGATGCTGCCCTGCTGAGCGGATGGGAGTGAGCTGGCGGATGCAGCACCCACGAATGAAGCAGCGACCGCGGACGCTGCTCCCACCGCGGACGCTTGCAAGATGCCGCGGCGACTGACGCCAGGCTTGATGTTCGCCGAGGTGGCCGAATCGATGGTAGTCATTGGGAGACCTGCATGAGTGGATTCATGCTGAAGCCTATTGCCGGCAGTGACCGTCGTGAATCACCAGAAAACTCAACTCACCATTGCGGTTTTTGCAACGTTGCCAGGCCTCATGTGAGCAGCGGTAGCAAACGCAGTCCCGCTCAGAGCCCGCGTGCATTCAGTAGGGCCGGCTTTAGCCGGGAATGCATCAGTGGTCACGCTGCAAATGTGTGGTGTTAATGCCGGCCTCTTCCCGGCTGAAGCGGGTCCCGCTAAAAGCACGGTGCATCTCGGTAAGACCGGCTTGGAATTTCATTGGGGCTTAGGGTGGATCAACGCCAAGAGCCCTCAAATAATGGAGGTATAGAAAGACGCTTCGGGGCGGTGCAGCCTATCAATTGCAGACCTTGTATGACGCCGAACATCATTACCACTGATAGTTACCTTCGTGTCATTCGATTCGTGCAATAACACCCCCGAGAACATTATCCGCCCATCTCAATAACATCGGCGGATTCTCCCATGCTTCAGTCTTTAACTCCTTTGCGCTATCCCCTCGCCGCGTTGACCCTTGTGGTCATCAGCGCGTGCGGCCGGACGCCTGAAGCGACGGTTGCGCCGGCGGCGGCGAAAGTCAACGTGGCCAAGGTGATCGAGCAACCGGTCAACGAGTGGGACGAAGTCACCGCCCGCCTGGAATCGCCGGAGACCGTTCAGGTTCGTCCGCGTGTTTCCGGCCAGATCGATTCGGTTGCCTTTACTGATGGCGCGTTGGTGAAGAAAGGCGACCTGCTGTTCCAGATCGACCCCCGCCCGTTCGAAGCGGAAGTGCATCGTCTGGAAGCGCAACTGCAGCAGTCCAAGGCCGCTGCCCAGCGCAGTACCAATGAAGCCCAGCGTGGCGAACGTCTGCGCACCAACAATGCGATCTCCGCCGAACTCGCCGACTCACGCACCACCACCGCCCAGGAATCCAAAGCCGCCGTTGCCGCCATCCAGGCACAGCTTGATCTGGCGCGCCTGAACCTGAGTTTCACCCGCGTTACGGCACCCATCACCGGCCGCGTCAGCCGTGCGGAAATCACCGCCGGCAACATCGTGACCGCCGATCAGACCATCCTCACCAGCCTGGTCTCGACCGACAAGGTCTACGCCTACTTCGACGCCGACGAGCGCGTGTTCCTCAAATACAACCAGCTGGCCCGCGACGGCAAGCGCGGCGCAACGACGCCGGTGTACATGGGCCTGTCCAACGAAGCGGAAAACCCGCACCTGGGTCAGATGAACTTCGTCGACAACCAAGTCAATCCGCGCACCGGCACCATCCGTGGCCGGGCCGTGTTCGACAACAGCAAGGGCGAATACACCCCGGGCCTGTACGCACGCCTGAAGCTGGTTGGCAGCGGCACCTACTCGGCCATGCTGATCAAGGACGAAGCGGTCGGCACCGACCTGGGCAAGAAATTCGTGCTGGTGGTCGACAAGGACAACAAGGCGATCTACCGCAGCGTTGATCTGGGGCCGAAGCTTGAAGGCTTGCGCATCGTGCGCAGCGGTCTGAGCAAAGACGACCGCATCGTCGTCACCGGCCTGCAGCGCGTGCGTCCGGGTTCACCGGTTGACCCCCAGGACACGCCGATGGCCAGCGACGAAACACTCACCGCACTGCAACAACAACGCCAGGCGCTCGAAGCCAGCAACGCACCCAAGGCCCAGCCCAAGCTGGACGCCAAGGTGGCTGCTTCCGCCACGCCACGCGGTTAAGGGACACACACGATGAATTTCTCCAAGTTCTTTATCACGCGGCCGATCTTCGCGGCGGTGCTCTCGCTGCTGATCCTGATCGCCGGCGCGATCTCGCTGTTCCAGCTGCCGATCAGTGAATACCCGGAAGTCGTGCCGCCGACCGTTGTCGTGCGCGCCAACTTCCCCGGCGCCAACCCGAAAGTGATCGGCGAAACCGTCGCTGCGCCACTGGAACAGGCGATCACCGGCGTCGAGAACATGCTTTACATGTCCTCCCAGGCCACGGCTGACGGCAAGCTGACCCTGACCATCACCTTTGCGCTGGGGACCAACCTCGACACCGCGCAAGTGCAGGTGCAGAACCGGGTCACCCGGACCGAGCCGAAGCTGCCGGAAGAAGTAACGCGCATCGGTATCACCGTGGACAAGGCCTCGCCTGACCTGACGATGGTGGTCCACCTGACCTCGCCGGATCAGCGTTACGACATGCTGTACCTGTCCAACTACGCGGTCCTCAACATCAAGGACGAGCTGGCGCGCCTGAACGGTGTCGGCGACGTACAGCTATTCGGCATGGGCGACTACTCGCTGCGTGTCTGGCTCGACCCGAATAAAACCGCTTCGCGCAATATCACCGCGACCGATGTGGTTAACGCCATCCGCGAGCAGAACCGCCAGGTGGCCGCCGGTCAACTGGGCGCACCGCCCTCCCCGAGCGCCACCAGCTTCCAGATGTCGATCAACACCCAGGGCCGTCTGGTCTCTGAAGAAGAGTTCGAGAACATCATCGTGCGCGCCGGCGACAACGGCGAAATCACCCGGGTCAAAGATATCGCTCGCGTCGAACTGGGTTCCAGCCAGTACGCCTTGCGCTCGTTGCTGAACAACCAGCCGGCGGTGGCGATCCCGATCTTCCAGCGCCCGGGCTCCAACGCCATCGACATTTCCAACGAAGTGCGCGGCGAGATGGAACAGCTGAAGAAAAACTTCCCGGAAGGCATGGACTACAGCATCGTCTATGACCCGACGATCTTCGTGCGCGGCTCCATCGAGGCGGTGGTTCACACGCTCTTCGAAGCGCTGATCCTCGTCGTACTCGTGGTGATTCTGTTCCTGCAGACCTGGCGCGCTTCGATCATCCCGCTGGCCGCCGTACCGGTGTCGCTGATCGGTACCTTCGCGGTCATGCACCTGTTCGGCTTCTCCCTCAACGCGCTGTCGCTGTTCGGGCTGGTACTGGCGATCGGTATCGTCGTGGACGACGCCATCGTGGTCGTGGAGAACGTCGAGCGGAACATCGAGCTGGGTCATGAACCGATGGAGGCCACACAGATCGCCATGCGTGAAGTGACCGGCCCGATCATCGCCACGGCCCTGGTGCTGTGTGCGGTGTTCATTCCGGCGGCGTTCATCTCCGGGCTGACCGGGCAATTCTATAAACAGTTTGCGCTGACGATTGCCATCTCGACGGTGATCTCGGCCTTCAACTCCCTGACCCTGTCACCTGCCCTGGCGGCCGTGCTGCTGCGCGCTCACGATGCACCGAAGGATGGCTTCTCGCGCTTCCTCGACAAGCTGTTCGGCGCCTGGCTGTTCCGGCCGTTCAACCGTTTCTTCGTCAAGGCCAGTAACGGCTACGTGAGCACGGTGGGTCGGGTGATCCGCGTCAGCGGTGTGGCACTGGTGGTGTATGCCGGCCTGATCGTCATGACCTGGCTGGGTTTCTCCACCACGCCGACCGGTTTCGTGCCGGCGCAGGATAAACAGTACCTGGTGGCGTTCGCGCAATTGCCGGACGCCGCGAGCCTGGACCGAACCGAAGACGTGATCAAGCGCATGTCCGACATCGCGCTGAAGCAACCGGGCGTTGAAAGCGCCGTGGCCTTCCCGGGCTTGTCCATCAACGGTTTCACCAACAGCCCGAACTCGGGCATCGTGTTCGTCACGCTCAAACCGTTCGAAGATCGCACGGCAGCCGACCAGTCGGCCGGTGCCATCGCCGGCGCCCTCAACGGCAAATATGCGGGGATTCAGGAAGCCTACATGGCGATCTTCCCGCCACCACCGGTACAAGGCCTGGGCACGATCGGCGGTTTCCGTCTGCAGATCGAAGACCGCGGCAACCTGGGTTACGACGAGCTGTACAAAGAGACGATGAACATCATCGGCAAGAGCCGCAGCGTGCCGGAACTGGCGGCGCTGTTCACCAGCTACACGGTGAACGTGCCCCAGGTCGATGCCGCCATCGACCGGGAGAAGGCCAAGACCCTCGGCGTGCCGATCAGCGACATCTTCGACACCCTGCAGGTCTACCTCGGCTCGCTGTACGCCAACGACTTCAACCGTTTCGGCCGGACCTATCAGGTCAACGTGCAGGCTGAGCAGCAGTTCCGTCAGGACGCTGAACAGATCGGTCAACTGAAAGTGCGCAACAACCGTGGCGAGATGATCCCGTTGGCGACGCTGCTGAAAGTCACCAACACTTCGGGCCCGGACCGCGTCATGCACTACAACGGCTTCATCACCGCCGAGATCAACGGCGCGGCGGGTCCGGGTTTCAGCTCGGGTCAGGCGCAGGTGGCGATGGAAAAACTGCTCAAGGAAGAACTGCCCAACGGCATGACCTACGAGTGGACCGACCTGACCTACCAACAGATCCTGTCGGGCAACACCGCGTTGCTGGTCTTCCCGCTCTGCGTGCTGCTGGCGTTCCTGGTACTGGCCGCGCTGTATGAAAGCTGGAGCCTGCCGCTGGCGGTGATCCTGATCGTACCGATGACCCTGCTGTCGGCCATTGCCGGTGTGATCATTGCCGGGAGCGACAACAACATCTTCACCCAGATCGGCCTGATCGTACTGGTGGGCCTGGCGTGCAAGAACGCGATTCTGATCGTCGAGTTCGCCAAGGATGAGCAGGACAAGGGCAAGACCCCGCTGGAGGCTGTGCTTGAAGCCTGCCGCCTGCGTCTGCGGCCGATCCTGATGACCTCCTTCGCGTTCATCATGGGTGTGGTGCCGCTGGTGCTGTCCAGCGGCGCCGGTGCCGAGATGCGTCATGCCATGGGCGTGGCGGTGTTCTCCGGGATGCTCGGTGTGACCTTCTTCGGTCTGCTGTTGACGCCGGTCTTCTATGTACTGATCCGTAACTACGTTGGACGCAAAGAGGCGCGCAAGGCGGCCAAGGCACAACGCATTCAGACCACCGCCCCGGAGGCTCATTGATGAAGGCTGCAAAACTCTTCCTGCCGAGCCTGTTGGTGCTGGCGCTGGCGGCCTGCGCCGTCGGCCCGGACTACAAGAAGCCGGACACCGCGGCGGCCAACATCCAGGCCGCCACCCAGCGGGCCTATGACCGCAGCCACATCGAGACCATCTGGTGGCAGCAGTTCGACGACCCGACGCTGAACAAGCTGGTCGCCGAATCGCTGCAGGGCAACCGCGAGTTGCGCGTCGCCTTCGCCCGTCTGAAGGCGTCCCGTGCGATTCGTGACGACATCAGCAACGACGCCATGCCGGTGGTGACCAGCCGCGCGAGCAGCCAGGTCGGCCGCGGTCAGGTGCCCGGGCAGACTGAACAGCGCATCAATCAGGAACGTTACGACCTGGGCCTGGACATGGCCTGGGAACTGGACCTGTTCGGCCGTATCCAGCGCGAGCTGGAAGCCAGCGATGCCGACCAGCAGGCTGCCGAAGCAAACCTCTACCAGCTGCAGGTGACGATGATTGCCGAGCTGGTCGACGCCTACGGCCAACTGCGTGGCGCCCAACTGCGCGAGAACATCGCCCGGGACAACCTGAAAAACCAGCAGGAATCCCGCCGCGTGACTGCCCAACTGCGAGATGAAGGCGTGGGCAACGAGCTCGACGTGGTGCGTTCCGACGCGCGCCTGGCGGCAGTGGAAGCGACCATTCCGCAGCTTCAGGCGGAACAGGTGCGCGAACGCAACCGCATCGCCACCCTCCTCGGCGAACGGCCGGACGCCATGACCGTCACGCTGGCCCCTGCCAAACTGCCGGCGATCTCCAAGGCCCTGCCGATCGGTGACCCGACCAAGCTGCTGGAAAACCGTCCGGACGTGCGCAGTGCCGAACGGCAACTGGCGGCGCAAACCGCGCGGATCGGCGTGCAGACCGCCGACCTGTTCCCACGGGTCAGCCTCAGCGGTTTCCTCGGCTTCACGGCCAGCCGCGGTTCGCAGATTGGTTCCGGCGCAGCACAAGCGTGGGGCCTTGGCCCAAGCATCACCTGGGCGGCGTTTGACTTAGGCAGCGTGAGGGCGCGGATTCGCGGCGCCAATGCCGATGCCGAAGGCGCGCTGGCCAATTACGAGCAGCAAGTGCTGCTGGCCCTGGAAGAAACCGAAAACGCGTTCAGCGACTACGACAAGCGTCAGCAGCGTCTGGTGTCGCTGGTGCGGCAGAGTGAAGCCAGCCGATCGGCGGCCAATCTGGCGAACATCCAGTACCGGGAAGGCACCGCTGATTTCCTCGTGCTGCTGGACGCCGAACGTGAGCGTCTGGCCGCCGAAGACAGCCAGGCCCTGGCCGAAATCGATCTGTATCGCGGCATCGTGGCCATCTACAAGGCTCTCGGCGGTGGCTGGCAGCCGAACGCCTGAGGTCACGGGATGAACGGCGGGATCGCTCAACCGGCAGCAGATCTGCAGCGCTGATCTGCCGCTCTCGAAGGCCCCGGACCCACCAGGTTCGGGGCTTTTTTCTGGACCGTGGATAAACACCGCACGAGCGCGCGAGGAAGGCACCCTTCCCCACAGGGTTTGACACTCGGCGGTCTCTCCCCGAAGCTGCTGCACACGCACACACGGAAACCGATATGTCTGAGTCGTCTTCCCGGCGCACACCTGCCCAGCTCAAGGCTCGACGTCGCTGGCAGGTGGCAATTGCGCTGGCGCTGTTGCTGCTGATCATCGCCATGGCGATGCTGGTGCGAAACTGGCACGCGCCGCCGGCCGCCCCCCAGGTCAATCACAGCTATGCCGAAGCACTGGAGCAGGCCCACGGCGGCAAGCCCGGCGCCGCGCGGGTGCTGTATCAGCAATTCACCCGCACCGACCTGTCGGACATTCGCCGCGCCGGCCTGCTCGCCGAACTGGTGAATTACCCCAGCACCCAGGCGATGAAAATTCTGCGCGGCGATCTCAAGCGCCCCGCTGCGCTGGTTCAACAGGCGGCCATTCAGACGGTGACCGCCATGCTGCCGGAAGATCAACGCACCACGCTGATCGGCCCCCTGCTGGACGATGCCGATGATCAGGTGCGCTTCAGCGCGGTGCGCGCCTTGCTACCGCTGAGCCCGGATGAGCTGGGCCTGTATTACGGCGCGCTGCAGGAAGCCGCTCAACAGTATGAGCAGGCACTGAGCGCCGAACCGCCAAGCGGGCAACGTCAGCTCGCGCTCGCCCAGCTGTACCTCAACAACGGCACCCCGCAAAAGGCGATCGAGGCGCTGGAACTGGCCGCAAAGCTGGAACCGGACAACCTGGAGGCGGGGCTGGCACTGGTGCAGGTGCTCGACCGTCAGGGTCAGGCCGATCGTTCACGCCAGTTGCTCGCCCAGTGGCTGGAAAAACAGCCCCAGTCGGCCCTGGCGCAACACGCACTCGGCCAATGGCTGCTGCGGCATAAACAGAATGAGTACGCGCTGCTTCCGCTGACCCGGGCCATTGAGCTGGAACCGGATAACACCGGTTACCGTTATGACCTCGCCGTGGCGCTTCACGATCTTGATCAGCTCGAAGCGGCGCAGCGGCAGCTGGAAGACATTCTGCAGCGCGCACCCGCCGATCGCCGCGCGAGGATTCTGCTGATTCGTTACTGGACGGAGGCCGGGCAGCTACAGAAAGTGCAGGTGCTGCTGGCTGAACTGGAGCAGCTCAACGCCGATGATCCTGCCCTGCAGCAGGGGCTTTAGCACCTCATTACGCGCCCCCGACAGGCGGAAGTACGCTGTCCATCCCATCCAGGAAACGATTCATATTGATGAGTGCGTCGCGCCGGCTTGATCGGGTTAACCTTGTCCGTGATCCGGCACGTCAGGGCTTCAAGCGACGAACGCGTGCTTGCAGCAGCGTGCACTACTCAGAAGAGAGTCCCCATCATGGCAGTGCAGAAACCAACGCCGATCATCGTTTTCGACGTGAACGAAACCTTACTCGACATCACCACCCTTGAGCCTCTGTTTGAGCGGGTGTTCGGTGATCGAGCCCTGTTGCGCGAGTGGTTCGCCAACCTGATCCTCTATTCGCAAACGATGACCTTGTGCGGCCTTTACACCCCGTTTGGCAAACTGGCCGCAGGCACGCTGCGCATGCTCGCGTCTGTCCATCAGGTCGACCTGGCCGCCAGTGATATCGATGACTTCCAGGCACGGATGGGTAACATGCCAGCACACCCTGATGTGCTGCCGGCACTCAACGGCTTGCGTGACGCCGGCTTTCGGCTGGTGACGCTGAGTAACTCGGCCAGCGGAGCATCCCCTTCGGCCCTTGAGCGCGCCGGGTTAGCGACATTCTTCGAGCGCAGTTTCAGCGTAGAGACCGTTAAAAAATTCAAGCCTGCTGCGCAAACCTACCAGATGGTTTCCCGGGAGCTGAATGTCGAACTGGCGGACCTGCTTGTGGTGGCGTGTCATTTTTGGGACACGGCGGGCGCCCAGGCGGCAGGGTGCCTCGGCGCCCTGCTGACCCGGCCGTACAACGCACCGCTCCTGATAGATGAAATGCCGCTTCCCGACCTGATGGCCCCCGAGTTGGGCGACCTGGCCGAGCAGATCATTCAACGCTGGGGCGGGCCGGCGTAGTCTGACGCCTCACTGGCTGACGTGGTTTGCTCTGTGCAGGTACGCGGCTGTTTGCCGCCGCGTTTGAGATGGCACAGTTTCCATTGGCGCTAAAGTATAAGAAATTACTTACAACGTTTAGCGCCCATTATTGTTTTTTTGTCAGACCCGCTTATGGTCGCCCGGATGTTTCACTTAACAATCAGTCATCCGCTATTTTACAACGCGTAAAAAACGTGCATTATTTACTCGCGCCACAACTGAACTACCCCGTCGCGAGACCAACGTTCATTCCCATGAAGTTAATGTCGACGGCTGATCCTGATGCCAGGGACACGGTAGAAAGTGGTGAAAACTAAAGCAGCAGACCCAGATGCGCGTCGTGCTGCTTGCATTGTTGCTTGCATTGAGCTGACAACAGCCATTAATTGCCGGAGTATCATTTTGTCCAGACTTGCCGAATTTCGCGCAGCAGAAAAAGCCCTTCAGGAGCAGCTGGCCCAGCTGGAGTATCTGAAGAACGACGTCGGATTGAAGAAGGAAATCGAGTTCGAGCAGCAGCTCCAGGCCCTGATGAGCACGTACGACAAGACCTTGCGGGACATCATCGCCATCCTCGACCCTCACACGGGCGCGTCCAATGCCACGCCAGCGGCCCCGAAACGCCGTCGTCCGCGGGTGGTCAAGGTCTATCAGAATCCCCACACCGGCGAAGTCATCGAGACCAAGGGCGGCAACCATCGCGGTTTGAAAAACTGGAAATTACAATACGGCGCTGAATCCGTTGACTCCTGGTTGCGCGGCCGCTAATCCCCTGCTCCCTAGAACACAGGCCTGCAAGATTGATCTGCAACATCGAGAGGAAGCTCTGCCCGCGGGGCTTCTCTGCAAGTGCAGGGAAAAGGACATGAAACAAGTGCTTTAAACGCAAATGATCGCGACCCGCGCCCTGCGTATTTTAAATAATGCGTGCGAGTGTGGGACGGGTGTTGAATATTGAACCTGACAATTAGCTGAACAGATTCGTATTAATGGCATATATCGCTTTCAATACTCGGCAGGCTTATAGCATGCTCAACCGTTGAGTCTCTTAAGCGTTATTAATCCCGTCAAACAGCACTGAGTGAGTGTTAAAGCTGGCCATGAGCCTTCATACAGCCACAGATGAATTTTCCCTCTGCAGCTGAATGGCTCGTGAGCTTCACATTTTTTTCACACCGGTTTGTAGAGGATAGAGGCTGCTAAAGGATTAGCGCCCCAATGCCCGCTTCGGCGGGCTTCTTTATGCCCGCGATTTGTCCAGACCCCGCCTCGATCTACGGCGCCGCTCCCAGCCGCAGACCATTCCTGATCTGCAACACCTCCTCTTTATGGGCCGCGTAGCCTTCCGCCGAGCCGGCATACGACAACGACCACGCCAACTCGGGATTGGCCGCCGCCACCAGCGTCTGGGTCATGACGTGATTGCCGTTCTGGGTGATGGTGCACGTGGTTTCCATGGCTGGAATGTCGCTCAGCGTGCTGTCCTTCATCCGCGTGCAGACACTCTGAAAACCGCCGCGGGCAAAATTGACCTGAACCGCCTTGCGCATGGCCAGCAGCACGCCCTGTACGTTGACCGAATGGCCGGGCTGCAGCTGCGTCTGGGTCAGCTCCACGACCATGGCCGGATCACCGTTCTGATCGTTTTTGACCGCACGCTGTCGTAGTTGCACGGCGGGCTGGCCTTCGCTCGCCGGCGGCTGGGGCAAGGCTTCAACGTCCCAGCCTTCGGGCCAGATGATCATGGCGCCAGCTGAAGACGCGACGCCGGGAATCATCAGCACGAAACAGAAAGCAACGCGGGCGCATGAGCGCAATAAGAGATGCATGGGCGGTACCTGAAGGTCGAGCCGCAAAGTGTGGGCCGGTCATGCAGTGTCTACAAGCCGGAAGCCGCGCTTTATGCGCCTTCGGTTTGGCGCGTCAGCCATGAGCCCGTATCATTACGCAACATTTTAGCGTTAACCCGGAGACAACCATGAGTCTGCACGACCTGAACACTTTCCCCGGCGTCACGGCCACCCCGGACGCCTCGACCGCACAATTCGTGTTCAACCACACCATGTTGCGGGTCAAGGACGCCACCGCTTCCCTGGACTTCTATACCCGCGTGCTGGGCTTCAGCCTGGTGGAAAAGCGCCACTTCGCGGAAGCCGAATTCAGCCTGTACTTCCTGGCGCTGGTCGACAAAGCACAGATCCCGCAGGACGACGCCGAGCGTAACGTCTGGATGAAAGGCATTCCCGGTGTCCTCGAGCTGACCCACAACCACGGCACCGAGAAAGACCCTGAGTTTTCCTATCACAACGGCAACACCGACCCGCGCGGCTTCGGTCATATCTGCATCTCGGTGCCGGACATACACGCCGCCTGTGCGCGCTTCGAAGAACTGGGCGTGGACTTCCAGAAACGCCTGACCGACGGCCGCATGAAAAGCCTGGCCTTCATCAAGGACCCGGATGGCTACTGGGTCGAAATCATCCAGCCAACGCCGGTAACGGGCGAGTAATCACGCTCGATCAGTGGGACCGGCCCTGATAGGGACAGGACTGGCGTTGACGCCGACCGTAGGACTGGCTTTAGCCGGGAAGGCGTCGGAGGTCACACCGCAAAATTGTGGGTGTTCACGCTGGCCTCTTCCCGGCTGAAGCCGGTCCCACTAAAAGCATCGCGTGCATGCAGTGAGGGTGGCTGCGACCGCGACCGTACAGGCTGTGTGAAAACCCCGGGCCTGAATGCACTGCTCAAAAAACGTACTGAAAAATGCGTTCCTACGCGAAATCTGGGTCTGCATACCACGCGAACATTTGCAAAATTCGCGTGAGAGCGCGCAGTTCATTTTTGGCGGAGGGTTTTCACACAGCCTGCGTAGGACCGGCTTTAGCCGGGAAGGCGTAAGGCGTTACGCTGCAAAAATGAGGGTGTTCACGCTGGCCTCTTCCCGGCTGAAGCCGGTCCTACTAAAAGCATCGCGTGCATCCAGCAAGACTGGCTGCGACCTCGACCGTAGGACCGGCTTTAGCCGGGAAGGCGTCAGGCGTCACGCCGCAAAATTGTGGGTGTTCACGCTGGCCTCTTCCCGGCTGAAGCCGGTCCCACTAAAAGCAGCGCGTGCATCCGGCAAGATTGGCTGAAGCAGCACCCACTAAAACCCATGCATGCTGTGAGGTGGCTGCGACCTCGACCGTAGGACCGGCTTTAGCCGGGAAGGCGTAAGGCGTCACACCGCAAAAGTGTGGGTGTTCACGCTGGCCTCTTCCCGGCTGAAGCCGGTCCCACTAAAAGCAGCGCGTGCATCCGGCAAGATTGGCTGAAGCGGCACCCACTAAAACCCATGCTTGCAGTGAGGGTGGCTGCGACCTCGACCGTAGGACCGGCTTTAGCCGGGAAGGCGTCAGGCGTCACACCGCGAAATTGTGGGTGTTCACGCTGGCCTCTTCCCGGCTAAAACCGGTCCTGCAATGGAAACCCGGCCAGCGTCACGCCGCTTCTATCACCTGATCCGTATCACCCAGATCCGCATAAATCTGCGCGTTCGACGGTTCAGGGGTAAACGTCAGCGCAATGTTCTGGCACTGCTGCTTAAGCTGTTGCAGCTTCAGCGGCCGGCTCAGGAAATAGCCCTGGGCTTCTTCGCAGCCGAAATCACGGACCAGGCTCATGCAGCGAAAGGTTTCGACGCCTTCCGCGACGGTGCGATAACCCAGTTCACTGGCCAAGTGCAGCACGGACCGGGCGATGATGCGGTTGCGCGGGTTGCTCTCCAGGTCCGTCACCAGGGATTTGTCCAGCTTGAGGATATTGGCCGGGATCTCGTGCAGATAGGCAAAGTTGCTGTAGCCCGCGCCGAAATCGTCGATGGCCACGTCAACGCCCAGCTCGCGAATGCGGGTGAGCTGCGCGATGACGCGCTTGTCGGCACGAATCCACTCGCCTTCGGTGATCTCGACTTCCAGCCGTGCGGGTGCAACGCCGTGTTTTTCGCAGGCGCTCTGCAGCGTCAGGGCGATGTCCAGGTCGGAGAAGTCCAGCGGCGACAGGTTGAGCGACAGCCGCACTTCGTCGTCGATCCAGCCGCTGAGGTCGGTCAGCGCCCGGTCGATGACCCAGCGGGTCACGGTGCTGATCCTGCCGGCGCCCTCGATCAACGGAATGAACTCATCCGGCCCGATCTTGCCCAGCATCGGATGGGTCCAGCGAATCAGCGCCTCGACGCTGAGCAGGCGGCCATCCTGCAAGCTGAAACGTGGCTGGTACTCCAGAAAGATGTCGCCACTGACCAGCGCGTCGGCGAGTTCATTGAGCAGGGTCAAGGCGCGACGCTGGGCGCAATCCTCCGCCTCGTCATACGCCGCCCACGGCACCTGCCGATAGACGGCCCTGCCCGCCGCGTGGGTCGCTTTGCCCATGAGCGCAGCGGCGGAGTTCTGACCATCGTCACAGCACGCCAGCCCCACGGCCACCTGCTGATGGGTGAAAGGCTCGGTGATCACCGCCAACAGCATGCGAACCAGGTCATCCCGGCGAGAGCGTTCGCAGCTCATCTGCAGGCAGAAATCCAGGTCGCTGACGTGATACAGCTCGGCAATCCCATCCAGACGGCGACGCAGGCAGTTGGCCATATCGCGGCGCGTCTGTTGCGCATCCAGGTTGCTGTTCACGCTGACATCCGCAGCGCTCGCCATCGGCTGGGTGCGGATCACCACCATCAGCCGCACCTGACTCCCGGTCACCGCAACGTCCTGAGTGTCCAGCAAGAATTGCTGCAAATTCGGCAGGCGGCTGACCGGGTGGCGGTAGCGCATCGCCTGGCATTGTTCGACCTGGCCCATGACCAGTTGCGCAAAATCTTCGAGGACAGCCACTTCGTCGGGCTGCAGCGTGCGCGGGACAGTGTCGATCAGGCAAAAGCTGCCGAGCACATCACCGTGGTGATTACACAACGGGGCCCCGGCGTAGAAACGGATGCCATCAGGCTGGGTGACCAGCGCGTTGTCGACAAAGCGCGGATCCAGGCCAGCGTCATTGACCACCATGACTTCGGCGTTCTGGATGGTGTAGCGGCAGAATGACTGCTCTATGGGCGTCTGACTCGCGTCAAACCCCACACGGCCCGGAAACCACTGCCGATCTTTTTCCACCAGGGACACCAGCACCGTCGGCACGCGAAAGTGCGCGGCAGCCAGGCGGCACAGGCGGTCGAAATCCTCGCTGTGAGCGGTTTCGAGCCATTGCAAAGCGTGAACCGCGGACAGGCGCTTCTGCTCAATTTCCAGCGAACAGTTCATGGCGTGCGCCCTCCGTTCTAAAAATACGGGTTAGATGATATCTCATGGCCATCATTGCCCGCTCAGGATCATGACGGGTGGTCAATTACCGACGATCAGGGGCAAAACAGACTTCGGCTGAGCTGAGAAAGACTGATATCACAAAGACATCACTTAATCCGTCCAGTTCCAAAGCTGTACAAATATATATTGTTGTATAAGTTTTTATAAAGTTAATACGATACCGGCCGACAGATGGACTGGAGCGAGGCGCAATCAACCATAGCGCCTTCTCCTCCCAGAGACGTCGTCACCGCACTCCGACCCGAGAAAAAGGACCGTTCTCACCGACAACAACCCAATCGCCCCGCTTCGGGGCTTTGAGAACAGTATGAATATTCTTTCCCCTGCCGTGTACCTGACCAACCGACTGCGCTTTCCTGCCAAATTCGCACTGCTCGCCATCATCGTTTTGCTCCCCCTGGGGCTGTTGGGCGCGCGCCTGCTGCACCAGCTCAACGCCAGCATTGATAACATCCACTCCGAAGAAGTCGGCCAGCGTTACCTGATGGACGTCACCCCCGTACTGCGCCTGTCGATGCTGCAGCGGGCATTGACCAACCGCCTGCTCAGCGGGGATGAGACAGCCCAGGCTGACCTCGCCGCCAATCAGACCAAACTCCTGGATGCCTACACCAAGCTGGAAGCCACGGACCGCCAGTTCACCGTCGAGCTGGAAACAGCCGACCGCGTGCAGCGCCTGCGCTCCGGCGCAGAAGGGCTGATCAGCCAGACTAAAGCCGGTGCCGATCAAGCGACCCTGTTCGATGCATGGAGCGATCAGATGACCCAGACGCTGAACTTCATCTACTTCATCTCCGCCACCTCCGGGATGGTGCTGGACGAAGACTACGCCTCGCTGTTCCTGATCGATCAGAGCACCCTGCGACTGCCACGCCAGATCAACGTCGTCGGCCAGTTGCGCGGTCTGGCCAGTGGTCTGCATGAAGGGCAACCGCTGACCGACGCCACCCGTGGCACGATCAAATCGCTGCTCAAGCAAGAAACCCAGATTCGCCAGGAGCTGCTGCAGAGCCTCAACCTGCTGCGCCGTAAGGAAACAGCCCTCGCCGATCGCATCCAGTCCCCCGTCAGCAGCGGGCTGTCCAGCCTGGACAGCTTTCGCAGTGACCTGCAAACCTTGATCACCTCACCACAGAACACCATCACCGGGATGCAGGGCCTGCCGACCAAAGGCAACGCCGTGGTGGCCGAGCTGTATAAGGCGCAGGACGCCTTGCAGGCAGCGCTGTCGGCGGTGCTGGAACAACGGGTTCACGACAAGTCGGCCGAACGCACCGCCATGCTGGCGATGTTCGCCATCGCCGGTCTGCTGCTGATTTATGCGTTCAGCGGTATCTATAGCGCGATGCGCCAAGCCATGGAAGCCATGTTGAGCGCCACCCGTCGTATCGCCCAAGGCGACCTCACCGCCCGTGTCAACGTGGCGGGCAAAGACGAAATGGCCGACATCGGCACCGGCTTGAATCAAATGGTCCAGGCGTTTGGTGAATCCCTTGCCCAGGTCGAGCGCAGTTCGCGCTCGGTATCCGACGCCGCGACCCGCCTGAGTGCGTCCATCGACCGCGCCAAAGTGTCGATGAACGCCCAGCAAGGCGAAACCGAACAGGTTGCCACCGCCATCAACGAAATGACCGCCAGTGTCGCCGACGTCGCCCAGAACACCGAAGGCGCGGCGCGTGCAGCGGAACAGGCCAGCCAGGCATCCGGCAAAGGCCTGGGCGTCATGCAGCAGACCCGCCAGACCATCGAAGCACTGGCCGGCGAAGTCGACCTCAGTGCGCAAAAGGTCGCGGCCCTCGCGCTGCACAGCCAGGAGATCGGCGGGGTCATTGAAGTGATCCGCAACATCGCCGACCAGACCAACCTGCTTGCCCTCAATGCCGCCATCGAAGCCGCCCGCGCCGGTGAGCAGGGCCGTGGCTTTGCCGTGGTCGCGGATGAAGTGAGAACCCTGGCTTCACGCACTCAGAACTCCACCGCGGAAATCCAGCGGATCATCCAGCAGCTGCAACTGGCGACCAACGCGGCCGTGGACCAGATGAAAGCGGGCAAGGACCGGGCGCAGGATTGCCTGAGCTCGGCCGATCAGACGTCCTCGAGCCTGAACGCGATCAACGAAGGCGTCGAGTCGATCGTCGGCATGAACACCCAGATTGCCAGCGCTGCCGTGCAGCAGCACGCCGTGTCCGAAGACATCAACCGCAACGTCACCGAGATCCGCAACGGCACCTTCGTGTTGATGGAAGGCATCGAGGACAACGCGGTAACGGCGGACGAACTGTCGCTGCTGGCCGGCGAACTGCGCACCGTGGTCGGCCGTTTCAAGCTCTGAGAACAGGGCGCGCGGCGTAAATCCCGCGCGCCCTGCCCTGTCATCGCTCAAGGCATCTGGGCTCCCGCCACCGCTACGTACACCGAATACAACGACGTATTGGCGGTGATGAACAGGCGGTTGCGCCGCGGGCCGCCGAAGGTCAGGTTGGCGACCTTCTCCGGCAGGCGGATCTTGCCCAGTAACGTCCCGTCGGCGGCGAAGCACTGAACGCCGTCGCCGGCACTGGTCCAGACATTGCCCTGCACATCCACGCGCATGCCGTCCGGCACGCCCGGCTCAATCACCGCAAAAACCCTCGACTGCCCCAGCTCCCGCCCATTGATCACCTCGAACGCGCGGATGTGGTGGGGGCCATCGGGGTCGTGGGAGCGACCGGAATCGGCGATGTACAGGGTCTGCCCGTCCGGGGAGAAGGCCAGGCCGTTGGGCTGCACGAAATCATTGGCCATGCAGGCGATCTCGCCGCTGTCCGGGTCGATGCGATACACATGGCGGCCCGGTTGCTCTTCGTCGGCCTGATAGCCCTCGTAATCGGTGAGGATGCCGTAGCTGGGATCGGTGAACCACACCGCGCCATCGCGATGCACCACCACGTCATTCGGCGAGTTCAGACGCTTACCTTCGAATCGCTCGGCCAGCACCGTGATCGACCCGTCCGGTTCGGTGCGGGTGACGCTACGGGTGCCGTGCTCGCAGGTAATCAGCCGCCCCAGCAGGTCGCGGGTGTTGCCGTTGGCAAAGTTCGACGGGGTGCGGAAGGTCGACACCCCCTGCTCCGGGGTCCAGCGCAGCATGCGCTGGTTGGGGATGTCGCTCCACAGCAAGTACCCGCCGTCGTTGAACCACACCGGCCCTTCGGCCCAGCGGCATTGGTCGTACAGGCGTTCGAGCTGGGTGTTGGGCAGAATCAGGCGATGGAAACGCTTGTCATGGCATTCGTAGAGGTCGTCGGACACGGGGTCGATCCTTAATTCAGGCGCGGGCATTTTTGCGTCCGCTGACAGCGGTAATCACCGCAATGATGATCAGGCCGGTGAGGATCAGCCGCACCCCGGCACTGGCGCCGAAGGTGTTGAGCATGCTCACCAGCAGGTAGAGAAACAGCGACGCGCCCCAGATGCCCGGCACGTTGGAAAACCCGCCGGCCACCGAGGTCCCGCCGATCACCACCACGGCGATGGACGCCAGCAGGTATTCCTCGCCCATGCCCAGGGACGCGCCTCCGGAAAACCCGGCCAGGGTCAGGCCGCACAAGCTGCCGAACACCGCGCAGAGCACGTAAGTGGCGAAGCGCATGCGGCCGACCCGAATCCCGGCGAGTTCAGCGGCGCGGGGGTTCTGCCCGATGGCCAGCACCGAACGGCCGTAGCGGGTGCGGGTCAGCACGTACCCCATGAGCACCGCCACGGCGATCACCACAATGGCGAGATACGGCACGCCGAACACGCGGCCCGTGGCGAAGGTGTAGAACCCTTCCGGCGGCGGCACCCGCACGCTGCGGCCATAGGCAATGGCCAGGGACTGCAGGATGAAACTCGCCGACAGGGTCGCGATGATCGGCGGAATGCGCAGCAGGCGGATCAGCGCGAAATTGCCGCAGCCCACCAGCACGCCGATGCCCAGCACGCCGATCACGCCCAGCCAGATGTTGGCGTCCTGGCCGTCCATCAGTTTCATGCCCAGCGCGCCGCTGAGGGCGATGTTGGCCGGGATCGACAGGTCGATGTTGCCCGGCCCGGTGCTGATGACGAACATCTGGCCGATGCCGACAATTGCGAAGAACGTCGAGAACGCCAGCGCGCCAGACAGCAAAGCGCCTGCGCCCTGCCCGCCGGTGAACACCAGGGTCGCCACCCAGATCAATAACGCCGCGAGAAATGACCATAGCCACGGCTTGCCGCGCAGCGCTGCAACGGTTGAAGTGCTCATAGCGGACGTACCTCCAGACGATTGACCGCCGCACGCAGCGCCAGCACGAAAATCAGAATCGCGCCCTGGGCGCCGATCTGCCAGTCAGGCGAGATGCGGATGAACGACAGCAGCGAACCGGCCAGCACCAGGGTCAGCGCGCCGAGCACCGCGCCCATGGGCGACACGCGCCCGCCGACGAATTCGCCGCCGCCGAGAATCACCCCGGCGATGGACAGCAGGGTATAACGCAGGGCGACGTTGGCGTCGGCCGAGGTGGTCAGCCCCACCAGAAACAGCCCCGACAGCACACCGAAGCTGCCGGCCATGGCGTACATCGCCACTTTGATGCGAAGCAGCGACCAGCCGGCCTTGGCGATCGCCAGCGGATTGCCGCCGGCGCCGCGCAGCACCACGCCGACGGTGGAGCGCATCAGGAAAAAGTGCATCGCCAGCCCGAGCACAATGCAGACGATGATCGCCAGCGGAATCAGCGGCGGCTTGATCCGCACCAGCGCCTGCAGCCATTGCGGCGCCGTGCCGCCGGGCGACGGCAGCAGCAGAATCGCGCCGCCGACCCAGATGAACGACATGCCCAGGGTGACGACAATCGACGGCAGGTTGCGGCTGTGGATCAACGCGCCGAGCAAGGCGTACACGCCCACGCACCCGGCCAGCGCCAGCCAGCCGAGGAACGGGTGCTGATCGAGCAGCGTCACCGCCACGCAGGCGACGAAGCTGATGAAACTGCCCATGGACAGGTCGAGGTCGTTGACGCTGATGATCAGCATCTGCGCGATGGTTGCCAAGGCGATCGGCACCGCCAGGTTGAGCATCAGGTTCAGGCCCATGTAGCTCATGGCCCGGGGCTGCATGATGAAGATGGTCGCCAGCAACACCACCAGCGACACCGCCGGCAAGGCGGCGCGGAGCATGCGGGCACGGCGCGCGGCGTTGTTGCGCGTCGCGACGGGGGCGCGGGCAACGGAATTCAACGGGGCATTCATGGGGTTTCCTCGGCGAAGGAGCTGCGCAGGATGCGCTCCTCGCTCAATTCACTGCGCGGCATGTCGAGCACGGCCTGGCCGTCACGGAAGACATACACGTGGTCGCAATAGGTCAGCTCTTCCAGCTCGGTGGTGTACCAAATGAACGTGCGGCCGCGGGCCGCCTCCTCCATCAGAATCGAATACACCTCGCGCTTGGTGCCGACGTCGACGCCGCGCATGGGGTCGTCCATCAGGATGATCTGGCTGTCGGACGCCAGGGCCCGGGCAAACAACGCCTTTTGCTGGTTACCGCCGGACAGCGACAGGATCGGATTGCGCATGTCAGGGGTGCGGATGCCCATGCGCTTCATCCAGTCATCGGCCATCGCTTGCTCGGCGTCAGGGTTCAGCAGCACGCCGCGCTTGAGCTGGTTGAGTGAGCCGATGGTGATGTTTTCGCCGATGGACCACAGCGCAAACACGCCGTCGGTCTGGCGGTCGCCGGCGACGAAACTGGCGCCGGTACCGTGCTTGACGCAGTCGCGCAGCACCTGGGTCAGTAACTGGCTCTGGCCGTGCCCGGCCAGCCCGGACAGCCCGACGATCTCGCCGGCAAACGCCTGCACCGAGCGGCCATCGGCCTGACGCGCCGGGCGCTGTTGCACGCGGGGAATGCCCTGCTCACGTCGGGAGGCGAAAGCTTGTACTGCCTGCTGCTGTTCGCGGGCCGTGCCGCCCATGACTTCCACCAGCGAATCATGGGTAAAGTCGCGCGCGGCGCGGGTTTCAACGATTCTGCCGTCACGCATCACCGCGATGCGGTCACAGGTGCCGAGCATTTCGCCGAGGATGTGGCTGATCAGCACGATGCTGCCGCCGCCCTCAACGAACCGCCGCACATGGCGCAACAGCTGTTCGGCGACACGGGCGTCGAGGGATGAGGTGGGTTCGTCGAGGATGATCAGATCCAGGCGCTCATCGACGTTGATGAACGCCCGGGCGATTTCCACCATCTGCCGCTTGCCGATGGACAGGTCAGCGACGATGTCATCGGCGTCGATGCCGTGGCCGGGGAAAATCTGCTCCAGCATCGCTTCGATCAGCGCAGCGGCCCGACGCCGCCAGCCGAAGCCGCGCAGAGCCGGCGACATCAGCCGGGTGTTCTCAGCCACGTTGAGGTTCGGGCACAGCGACAGCTCCTGAAACACGCAGCGAATGCCGTGCTGCCGCGCCACTTGCACCGAATAGCCTTCGCGCAGGTCGCGACCTTCGATCAATAACTGGCCGCAATCGGCGGCCAGGGTACCGGCGAGCACTTGCATCAGGGTCGACTTGCCCGCGCCGTTATGGCCGATCAGGCCCAGGCATTCGCCGGCGCGCACGCTCAGGTCGACGTCACTCAGGGCGCGCACGGCGCCGAACGATTTGCCGGCGCCCGCGAAGGCCACCCGCACAGGTCCATTTGCGTTCATGGTCGGAATTCCTTGGCGGGCCGCAGGCAGCGCGGCCTGCTTTGCTTACATGGACAGGCTCACAGGGGAAAGCTCACTGGGACGCGGCGGGCTTGAGCCTGGCGACGTCGTCGACGCTGTAGGTCTCGCTGACGATCCCGCCCTTGGGCAGGTCCTTCAGGCTGGCGTCGAGGGTCTGCTGGGTGACGGTGACCGCAGGCGACAACAGGTCATGTGGCATCTGCTTGCCGTCGAGCAACTGCTGCGCGACATAGAACGCCAGGCTGGAAATACTCGGTCCGCTGCTGATGGAGAAGCTCTGATAGCCCTGGGCGTCGCTTTGCTTTTTCCACCAGCTCAGCTCTTCTTCGCGGTTGCCAAAGATGATCGCCGGCAACGGACGGCCTGCCGCGACAAAGGCCTGCGCAATGCCGACGCCTTCGCCGCCCTGGGTCACCACGGCGTCGACTTTCGGCAGGCTGGGCAGCACGCCGGAAACGGCTTTCTGCGCCACGGTCGGTGACCAGTTGCCGTTCACCTCGCCGACCACTTTCAGGTTCGGGTGTTTCTGCGCGCCGGCGGTGATGCCGGAGTGAATGCGCTCGTCCACCGACACGCCGGCCAGCCCGCGCACTTCCAGCACATTGGCGCCCTGGGGGAAGCGCCCGGCGAGGTAGTCCATCTGCTCGATGCCGGTCTGCTTGAAGTCCATGGAGATGCGGTACGCGCAGGGTTCGGAAACGGTGCCGTCGAAGGACACGACAATGATCCCGGCGTCACAGGCCTGCTTCACCGCGCCGTTGAGGGCCGTTGGCGACGAGGCATTGATGACGATGGCGTCGTAACCCTGAAGGATCAGGTTCTGGATTTGCGCGGCCTGCTCGGTGGCCTGGTTTTCCGCGGTGGTGAAACTGTCAGCCGACGCGATCAGGCCATCCTTGACGGCTTTGTCGGTGGTCTGCTGCCAGCTGGCGAGCATCAGTTGGCGCCAGGAGTTGCCGGCGTAGTTGTTGGAGAGCGCGATCTTCTTGTCGGCCGTATCGGCGTGGGAGGCGACGGGCAGAGCCATCAGGGGCGCCACAGCCAGTGCGGCACACAGCAATGAACGGCGTAGCGGATGACGACGACTTTTCATAGTTGAACCCTTGTTATTTTTATGGGGGCTGCAGGGTGGCCGACGGCGTCGGTTGCACCTTGTTACGAACAGTACGCGGCGAGTCTGCACTGGCCGGTGAAGAGCGTCAGTGGTCAATCGTGCAGACCTGATGCGGGATCCCGCAAGCGACCTGCAGGATCCAGCGTTCTTTTTGCTGCACAGGGGCCATAATGCCCGGACTGCATCCCTGTTCGTTTACAAAAAGTGTTCTATCCAGACAATAAAAACAGGTTGGAGCCCATGGCACAGCGACCGCACACCCTGGCCGAAGACGTGCTGCATCATTTTCTCGGTATTTCCCGCGCCCTCGCCGGTCAGCTGGATTTCCAGTCGATGATTGACGCCGTCTCTCGGGAAATCAGCCCGATTCTGCCCCACGACCACCTCGACGTGTGCCTGTTCGTGCTCGACGGCCGCGAGCACATCACCTATGAAAGCGGCGTGCACACCCTGTGGGGCGATGTCGCCCAGCCGATGCCGGTGCACACCAGCCCGATCCGCGCCGTGCTGTTGGGCGAGCAGGCGTTTCTGTTGACCCACGACGCCATGAACGACGCACGCTTCGCCTTCCCCGGCGCCGTCAACCACCCGATTTTCGACGCCCGCCTGCGCAGCCGCTTGCACGTGCCTCTGCGCGCGCGGGGCGAAATCATCGGCGCGCTGAGCTGCTCGAAACACACCGAGCATTTCTACACCCTGGACGACGTGCGCCACACCCAGCACGTCGCCGATCTCTTGGCCTCCTACGTGTACGCCCTGCGCCAGACCGAGCAGGCCAAGCACCTGGCAATCGCCGAAGCCCAAGTGCGTGCGCGGGAGGAAGGTCTGCGCCAGGGCGCGCTGCGTCTGACCGAGGAGCTGGAGCGCGAACGGCAGCGGGTGGGCATGGACTTGCATGACCAGACCCTCGCCGACATGACCCGCCTGCACCGGCGCATCGCCCGCCTGCAAACCCTGCCCAGCGTGCCGGGCGAGGACTTGCGCGGGATTGCCCGGGCCCTCAAGGACAGCATGCAGGAGCTGCGACAGCTCATTGATGCGGTCAAGCCGACGGTGCTGCAGCTGTTCGGCTTTGAAGAAGGCGTTGAAGACCTGTTGCGGCGCAGCGTGCGCGACAGCGGCCTGAGCATCGAAACGCGCCTGCAGGACAGCACCGACGGCATGGGCGACCGCTTGCCCGAGTCGGTGAAAGTCGCAGTGTTCCGCATCATTCAGGAAGCGGTGAACAACGCGATCAGGCACGCGATGCCGGACAGTATCGTCATCCACATCAGCCACACAGGCGGTCTGTTGCAACTGACGATTGACGATGACGGCCTTGGGTTGGACATGGGCAATGGTTTCAACAGCGGCGGCATTCAGAACATGCAGGTGCGCGCGCAACTGATGGCGGCGCAGTTGTTTATCGAACGCGGGCCCGACGGGCGAGGCACCCGGGTAAGGGTGTGCCTGCCGCTGGCTGATCTCGCCCTCGTTGATGAGGCGGCAGCTGTTTGCGCGCCTGCGTTTTTAACGGAGACGCCATGCAAGTCCTGCTGATTGAAGACGACCCGGTGCACCGGGCGTTCCTGCGCGAAGTGATCGAAGTGGCCCTGCCGGAATGCACGCGCTTGCTGGAGGCCGAAGACGGCCGGATCGGCGAGCAAATGTTCAGTCAGAGCCCGGTGGATGCGGTGGTGATGGACCTGCAGATGCCCTGCCGCACCGGTGTCGAAGCGGCCAAGACCATTTGGCGGCAGCAGCCGGACACGTCGATTCTGTTCTGGTCGAATTACTCGGACGAGGCCTACGTGCGGGGTATCGCGCGCATCGTGCCCCAGGGCGCGGCCTACGGTTACATCCTCAAGACCGCTTCGGAAGAACGCTTGCGTCTGGCGTTGCGGGGATTGTTCATCGAGCAGCAGTGCGTGATCGACCGCGAGATTCGCGGCGTGCAGCTCAAGGCCCACGATCAGTTGTCCGGGCTGAGTGATGGCGAATACGAGGTGCTGCAAGACATCGCCCTCGGCCTGACCGACCGCACCATCGCCACCCGCCGCAACCTGTCGCTGCGCAGCGTGCAGAACCGGCTGCAGCAGCTGTACGAAAAGCTCGGCGTCTATCAGCCCGATGCGGCGGGTGAGCGCAGCACCGCCTTCAACCTCCGCGCCCGCGCCGTGAACGTCGCCCTGCTGCGCCGCCTGCTCAACCGCACCGCGCTGGAACAGGCCGAGGCCGAACTGCAACTGTGGCTGAAGAACCCGGCGCGGCATCGGTTTGGAGGGGACTGATTTATTTACAGCGCTTCACCGTAAATTAATCTGTCCCCGGAGTGCGCGGTGCGGCTGAGAGAAGATCAAGGGCGTCTGCCTGGGGGCAGACTGTTTCGCCTTCGGCGAGTTACTTGGAAAAGCACCCCAAGTAACCAAGGGTGCTTGCTCTCGGTTGGGCCCTTCCTTCGTCAGGGTTCCTTCACTCCGGTCAGCCTGCACCAAAGTCGCGTTTTGCGGTGCTTGAACTACCGCGGAGAAGATCAAAAGCAGATCAAAGGCTTCCCGGCTGAAGCCGGTCCTACGATTGGACCGCGTGCTCTCGCGTGATCGTTCCCATGCTCCGCGTGGGAATGCATCCTGTGACGCTCCGCGTCACCTCCCCCGGCCTGAATGAGCGTCGTCTTCGGGACGCGGAGCGTCCTGGGCTGCGTTACCACGCGGAGCGTGGGAACGATCATGTCGGCGCCTGAGCTGGCCTCTTCCCGGCTAAAGCCGGTCCTACTAAGCAATCGCATACACCCAGAGGGATGGGCGCCGACTGTAGGACCGGCTTTAGCCGGGAAGCTTTTGATCTGCTTTAGAGGCGCCTTTGATCTTCATACGCAAAAAGTCCAGTCACCGCCAATCGCGACTTGGGTGCAGGCTGAACGCAGGTCTCGCGGAGTGGGCCGAGCGGCATGGATGCCGCGAGAGCCGCCCCCCGCCATGGATGGCGGATGGCGGCGGGCCCACGGAGCGAGACCGGAGTGAAGGAACCCTGACGAAGGAAGGGCCAAACCAGGAGCAGGCACCCTTGGTTACTTGGGGTGCTTTTCCAAGTAACTCGCCGAAGGCGAAACAGTCTGCCCCCAGGCAGACGCTCTTGACCTCGGGGAACGCAAGATCAACCGCGCTTGTCGATTAAAGCGAGACCGCGACGCCTCGCTCAACTGAACGATGTCACTCAGGAGCATTGCCCATGTGCAGGAACCACACCCGTAACCCCATCCTCTGCCTCATCCCGCCCTACCTGCTCGACCAGATAGCCCGCAACGGCAACAAAGCCCAGCGCGAAGCGGCCCTGCGCACGCGGGCCAAAGACAACACCTTTCGCTCCCTGCGCCTCAGCGCACAACCCGACCGACGCCTCGTGCACCTGGCCGCAGCCCCCCTCACCGGCAAACGCCGTTCGATCTACACCGCCGACGGCGGCGAAACCCTGCCCGGCACCCTCGTACGCGGCGAAGGCCAACCCGCCAGCGGCGACATTGCCGTCGACGAAGCCTACGACGGCCTCGGCGCCACCTTCGACTTCTTCTTCGACGTGTTCGACCGCAACTCCATCGACGATGCCGGCATGGCCCTCGACGCCACCGTGCACTTCGGCAAAGGCTACAACAACGCCTTCTGGAACTCCGCGCAGATGGTCTTCGGCGACGGCGATCAGTCACTGTTCAACCGCTTCACCATCGCCCTCGACGTGATCGGCCACGAACTGGCCCACGGCGTCACCGAAGACGAAGCCGGGCTCGTCTACTTCAACCAGGCCGGCGCGCTGAACGAGTCCATGTCTGACGTATTCGGCTCGCTGATCAAGCAGTACGCCCTGAAACAAACCGCCAAACAAGCCAGCTGGCTGATCGGTGAAGGGCTGTTCACCGACCAGATCACCGGCAGCGCCCTGCGCTCGATGAAAGCCCCCGGCACCGCCTTCGATGACGCCGTGCTGGGCAAGGACCCGCAACCCGGCCACATGGACGACTTCGTCCACACCTACGACGACAACGGTGGCGTGCACATCAACTCGGGCATTCCCAACCACGCGTTCTATCAAGTGGCGACGCGCATCGGCGGTCATGCCTGGGAAAAGGCCGGGCGCATCTGGTATGACGCGCTGCGCGATTCACGTCTGCGCCCCAATGCCGGCTTCGTGCGGTTTGCGCGGATCACCCATGACGTTGCCGGCCGGCTGTACGGTGTAGGCGAAGCGGCCCAAATCGCGGTACAAGAAGGCTGGGCGGCCGTGGGCATTAACGCGCAATGATCCGCCATGACGAGGAACCACCCACATGCGTATCTCATTCAGCGAAAGCGGCGGGGTCGCCTTTTTTCCCGGGCTGAACAAGCCCAACACCATCGAAGTGGACGCCCTGCCCGAACCCGACCAGCGAGAGCTGCGGCAGTTGGTCGACGCGTCCGAGTTCTTCGCGTTGCCGGAAGGTCGGCGCCCGGCCCGTGCGTTGCGCGGCATGCAGCATTACACGCTGACCATCAGCGAAGGCGACCGGGAGCGCACCGTCTGCGTCCCCGCGCCGGTGGAGTCCGGTCCGTTGCAAGGCCTGATGCAGTGCGTCAGGCGCCACGTGTCCGGATAGCCCCCTGACCGCCTGGACCCCTGACTGCGCGCCGGGCAGAACGCTCTGCTCGGCGCTTCACTCCCTTCCCTGCCATCATTTGCCGCCATTCAGGAATCCCTTGCCCTACCTTCACTCGCCCCCTGCCCCTCACGCCCAGGCAAAGCCGATGCCCGGCAAACCGTCCTTGTCACCCGAGACCTGCCCATGATGCCTGTCCGCCGTCTGTGCCTGGTCCTCGGCGACCAGTTGTCGTTCGACCTGGCTTCCCTCGCCGAACTGGACCCCGCACGCGATGCCGTGCTGATGGTCGAGGTCATGGAAGAAGCCACCCATGTCCCCCATCACCCGCAAAAAATCGCCCTGATCTTCAGCGCCATGCGCCATTTCGCCCAGGCGCTGCAGGAGCGCGGCATCATCGTCCAGTACGTGACGCTGGACGATGCGCTGAACACAGGCTCCGTGCCGACCGAATTGCAGCGCTGGTACGCGTCATTGCAAGCCGAGGAAGTCCACGCCACCGAGTGCGGCGACTGGCGTCTGGAGCACTCGGTCAGAGCATGCGGCCTGCCGCTGGTCTGGCACAGCGACACGCGCTTTCTGTGCTCACGCGAAGCGTTCGCCCAATGGGCCAGCGGCAAGGTTCAGCTGCGCATGGAGTTCTTCTACCGCGAAATGCGCCGCAAGCAGCGGCTGCTGCTCAACAGCGACGGCACGCCGGTGGGCGGTGCCTGGAACTTCGACGCCGAAAACCGCAAGGCGCTGCCGAAGAAGGTCGCCGCGCCCTATCCCGCGCGTTACGCCCCGGACGCCATCACCCGCGACGTGCTGGAACTGGTGGGTGAACGGTTCTCCGGTCACTACGGCTCGCTGGACAATTTCGACTACCCGGTGACCCACGCCGACGCCCAGGCCCTGTGGCAGTACTTCCTCGATTACGGATTGGCGGCGTTTGGCGACTATCAGGACGCCATGGCCATCGACGAGCCTTTCCTGTTCCACGCGCGCATCAGCGCGGCGCTGAACATCGGCTTGCTCGACCTGCGCCAGCTGTGCAGCGACGTGGAGTCGGCGTACTGGTCGGGCGGCGTCGCGCTGAACGCCGCCGAGGGTTTCATCCGCCAACTGATCGGCTGGCGGGAATACGTGCGCGGCGTCTACTGGCTGAAGATGCCGGACTACGCCGACGGCAACGCATTCGGCAACACCCGCGCGCTGCCAGAGTTCTACTGGACCGGCCAGACCAAAATGAACTGCATGAGCCAGGCCATCGGCCAGAGTCTTGAACACGCCTACGCCCATCACATTCAGCGGTTGATGGTCACGGGCAACTTCGCCCTGCTGGCCGGCATCGCGCCCACGCAAATCTGCGAGTGGTACCTGGCGATCTACATGGACGCCTTTGAATGGGTGGAGCTGCCCAACACCCTCGGCATGGTCATGCACGCCGATGGCGGCTACCTCGGTTCAAAGCCCTATTGCGCCAGCGGCCAGTACATCAAGCGCATGTCCGACTACTGCGGCACCTGCGCCTACAAGGTCAAGGAAAGCACCACGGAAGACGCTTGCCCGTTCAATTCGCTGTACTGGCATTTCGTGATGCGCCACAGCAACCTGCTGCGGGCCAATCAACGCATGGGCATGGTCTACATGAATCTTGATCGGATGACCGAGGCTAAGCAGGACGCGCTGTGGCAAAGGGGTGAGTCGCTGCTGGGCAAACTCGACGCCGGAGAGGCGATTTGAAGAAGAGCGAGCTGCCCGTGAAAACCTGCGTGGTCTGCGGACTGCCGTTCACCTGGCGGAAAAAATGGGCGCGCTGCTGGGATGAGGTGCGTTACTGCTCGGAGCGCTGCCGGCGGGGCAAGCGCTCCGAGTCGTGAAAGGGTTCAATCGGCGTCAGTGGGCCCACACGGGGTGCCCCGCCTGATCAGTGGACCTGTGCGCGACTGGCTCGGCCGATCAGCCTGATCAACAATTGCTGCTTGGGGCCGGCCGTGGTCTCGCGCGCCACCTTGATCAAGTATTCCTGGGGAACGAGCCCGCCCGCTTCGGCCAGGGCTTCGTAAATGGCAAACAGCCGCGAATCGATCGTCGTCTCCTGGGCACATTCGATCAGATAGGCGATTCCGGGATTGGCTTGTTCGTTCACAGTGGATCCTCCTTGTGGGTCAGTTACTTCAAAGGAGAGGCACGCGCGACGGGAGTTCCCACTTTCTGGAAGGGCCTCACCCGAACGGTGGTGCCCGCTCGGCGACAGTCCTGAATATCAGTTTTCGCTTGCCAAAATCCGGTCGCGCCCTTAAACAGAGCGTGCCGTTTCAGCCGCCGCGACGACGTGCCGCGCCCGTTTTGCCTTTTGCGCCTCGCAATCCGGCGACGGGAAAGGCCTGCTGAATCGCCCAGACACCTGCAAATCATGGAGACGCCAGGTAAACCCGATGACAGGAAATACGTCAGACACACTCCCCCGCACCCGTCGCGCACCCAAGGGTGAAAAGCGCCGCGAAGAACTTCTCGACGCCGCGCTGCAACTGTTTTCGCTGGAGGGCTACACCGGTTCCTCCATTGCCCGCATCGCCGACATCGCCGGCATCTCGGTGGCGGGCGTGCTGCACCACTTTCCGAACAAGGTCGCCTTGCTGATGGGCGTGCTCGCGCGCCGCGACGAGGTCAACCACAAGGTGATCAGCAGCCTGCACAGCGAGCCGACGCTGCAGGGCTTCGTCAGCGGCCTTCGGCAGATCAACCGTTCCAGCGCGACGGCGCCCGGCGTGATTCGCGCGTTCAGCATGCTCAATGCCGAAAGCCTGGTGGAGAGTCATCCGGGGTGGGAGTGGTTTCAGTCTCGCTACGTGAAGATTCACGGGCGTATGCGGGCACGGCTCGACCATCTGGTGGCCACCGGCGAGGTGCGTGGGGATGTGGACCTGGATGCGCTCATCCACCAGATACTGGCGATGATGGACGGGTTGCAGCTGCAGTGGCTGCGCTTCCCGGACAAAGTGGATCTGGTGCAGCGTTTCGACAGTTACATGGCCCAGGTCGAGCGCGCTATCCGCGCCTAAAAAAAATGAGGCGATCCGGGCTGGCCGGATCGCCTCACTCTCTGTCACTCGAGCTCAAGTTGCCACGCGGGTTCAGGCCTCAGCCAGCACCGGGATCAGATCCCGACACCGGCCAGTGTTTCAGCCCTTTCCCGTTGTGATCACTCAGTACTCGGTGTTGCCGTCGTAGTCGCTGTTGCCATCGGCTGCGTCGGTGCCTTCGGCCTGATCAAGCACACCGCCGGTCTTCACCGCTGGCAGGGTCACTTTGACCGAGTTCAGCGCCGAACGTGGCAGCGGGTTGCTGGTGGTGGTCGACAGTTCCTGGCGGAACGAGTTGACCAGCTTGGCGTTCAGACGGATGTCGTCCGAGGCCGCGCCCAGGCTGATGTTGAAGGTGTCGGCATCGATCACCCACTGCTTGCTTGCCTCGTCGAAGTACGCCAGCGAACGATCGTTGAGTTCGATGGTGACGTGACGGGTTTCGCCCGGCTGCAGGAAGACCTTCTTGTAGCCTTTCAGCTCTTTGACGGCGCGCTCGACGGTCGGGTTCTGCTGGCCGACGTACAGCTCGGCGACTTCGGAACCGGCACGCTTGCCGCTGTTGGTCAGGTCGAACGAGACCTTGATTGGCGTGTTGCCCACTGCAACGCCCGGGGTGACCGAGATGTTGTTGTAGGTGAACTGGGTGTACGACAGGCCGTGACCGAACGCGAACAGCGGTTTGGTGTTGGTCTTGTCGTAGCCACGGTAGCCGAGCATGGTCAGGTCGTGGGCGTAGGTGATTTCCTTGACCTTGGTGCGTGTGTTATCGAAGGCCGGGAAATCCTTATACAGCGGATTGTCTTCGATGTTGCGCTCGATACTGATCGGCAGCTTGCCCGACGGGTTGACCTTGCCGAACAGGATCTCGGCCAGGGCCTGACCACCGTTCTGACCTGGGTAGAACGCGTGCAACGCAGCCGGAACCTGGTCGATCCAGTCGCTCATTTTCAGGGCGGTGCCGCCGTGCATGGTCACCACGGTGTTCGGGTTGGCCTTGGCGATGTTCTGGATCAGTTCGTTCTGGTATTCAGGCAGATCGAAGCTGTGGTCGAAACCTTCACCTTCGTATTCAGCGCTGTTACCGACGGCAACCACGACCGCGTCGTATTGCGACAGGTCGGAAGGTGCGGTCAGCGAAGCGGTCGACATCTGCACGCCCACCAGGCCGCCCATGGTCGACAGGTAGCCGTCACGGCGCGAGTACTCAAGCTTCACGTCGTAGGCCTTGCCGGCTTCCAGCTTGATCTTGCCGGAAACAGGGATGGTCGGCGGAATGCTCTTGTTGGTGATGTTCTCACCGTCGCCGTTGTCGATGACCTTCTCGCCGTTGACCCACAGACGCACAGCGCCGTCGGCACGGATTTTGAAGACCTGGTCGCCGCTGATGGTCGGGGTGACCTGACCGCTCCAGCGAATCGAGGTGTTGGCGGTGTCGCCGTTGCTCGGCACGCTGTCGGTGGACCAGTCCAGGTTGACGTAGGTGTCGATCTGGGTGGCCGAAGGATCGCCGGACCAGGTGGCGTTGTTGAAGTACTCGGTCTTCATGCCCGCAACGCTGTTGCCTTTGCTGTCGGTGGTGGTCCAGTGCATCGCTGTCGGGTCAAGGGACAGGCTGTCGAGGAACTCCACCTGAGCACCCGGTGCGATCTGGCGCAGACCGCTCAGCTCGCTGATGTAACGGGTGGCGTCAACGTGAGCACTGCCGAAACCGGTCGGCGGCGCGTACTTGGCCAGGTCGCCAACGACGGCGATGCGCTTGACCTTGTTCTTGTCCAGCGGCAGCACGTCGCCCTGGTTTTTCAGCAGCACGATACCTTCGCGAGCGATGTTCAGGGCGACCTTGTTGCTGGTAGCGCTGTTCATGTTGTGCGTGGTCAGCGGTGCGAACTTGTCGAACTGGTACAGGTAGATGTTCTTCAGGATGCGGCGGACCTTGTCGTCGATGGTCGCCATGTCCAGCTCGCCACTGTCCAGGTAAGGCTTGAGCACCTTGCTGTTCATCTGGCCGCCCATCATGTCCAGGTCGGTGCCGGCTTGTGCCGCTGGCAGACCGTGGACGACGGCGTTGTAGTCACTCTGTACCAGACCCTTGAAGCCCCATTCCTTTTTCAGGATGTCGGCGATCAGGTGCTTGTTCTCGCATGCGTACTCGCCGTTCACTTTCTGGAACGAGCACATCATCATCGCCACGGTGCTGTTCTTGGTGGCGGATTCGAACGGCGGCAGGGTCATCTCGCGCAGGACGCGCTCAGGCATGACCTGATTCAGGATGAAGCGGTTGGTTTCCTGGTCGTTACCGGCGTAGTGCTTGGCTTCCGCCCAAACGCGACGCTGCTGGATACCGTTGATCACCGCAGGACCCAGGCTGGCGCCGAGGAACGGGTCTTCACCGGAGAGGTATTCGAAGGCACGGCCGCTCCACGGCATGCGGTACAGGTTCATGCCCGGGCCGGTGACGAACTGGTAGCCGCCGCTGGCGGTGTCGTAGCCCAGGGCGCGGCCGAAATCGATGGCGCGGCGCGGGTTGAAGGTGGACGCCAGGTTCGGGCCGGACGGATAGACCACGCCCGGATCGTTGCCTTCGCTGGTGTAACGGATGCCTGCGCCGCCGTCAGCGCCGTGGATCTGTGGCACGCCGTACTGGCTGAGCGGTTTGACGTCCCAGCCGCCGATGCCGCCGATGTAGGCCAGCTTTTCTTCCTGAGTCATCTTCGCCAGGGTTTTTTCTGCGGCTTTGTCCGCGCGCAGTTCCTTGGCAGCGAGTTGCTCTTGGGTGGTGGTATCGGCTGCGTTGGCGTGGCAGATGGCCAGGCTCAACAAAGCCAGTGCCGAGTGGGCACCGAAAGTTTTACGGTTTCGCATAGGGGACGCTCTCCAAGTACCACCCGCGCTCATTTGTCGCAGTTGACACGCCAAAAGCCTTTGTTTTCAGGCAATAAGCTGCCTATACCGATATTTCTCGAAAGAACATCGGCGAACGGAAAGTGGCGTTATAACAGGACGATGAGTAGGGGCAATATGATCTTCTGTAACTTATGTTAATGGCGATGAGCCACCCAACTGCACGAGCATTGCCCGAGACGTTTAAATTAAGGCAATTGTTTTCAATTGATGTCAAACAAAATAATCAATCTCGAACAAACTCGACATTTTTTGATACATCATCTGAACTCTTGCTAAACCTACAGGTCTGTAGGTTTAGCAATTTTCACCGCTCACCCCCTGAAACCCCGTAAATGCTGGGGTTCGCTCCCCGAGCGAGTGATGAACCTGCGCTGCGAGCCAGCGTTTCGATCATTTCAAACACATGACAAACATTGGAGAAACAACACATGAAACTGCCAGTACTGGGCGCCATCGCTGCACTGACCCTGTCGTTCGCAACTGCAACTATGGCCGCTGATTCCGACACTCAGGAAACTATCTCCGGCGCAGCAGATTCTACCGTCATGACCCAGACGCAAGATGCAAAAGCCGTGAAAAAAGCCACCAAACAGAATCAGGCTGATGAAAACAAGCGTGGCCGTCCGTCCGCTAAAACTTCATCTGCGACAAACTAACGCACTGCCGTTCAGTTGCTGTTAAGCAGCATACTGTTAAGCACGTTATGTAATTGATCCCCCCGAGGTCTCGTCAGAGGCCTCTCTTATTTGAACCGGTGCTGTGTCCATTCCTCTGTCCCCTATCAATAGCCAGCAACTCACCGCGCACTCGGCCGAAGCGCTGTGTGCCTGGCTGTTGGCCAATGCCGGGCTCAAGACAGGTGATCTGGAACGGGCACAGCGACTGGCCCAGGAATCGGAAGGCAGTTCGCTGACCGAATTGCTGACCCGCTTGGGGCTGGTGTCCGAACTAGACTTGGCCAAGGCGTGGGCCTCAACGCTGCAGGCGCCGCTGCTGCTGGCGGAAAACGTGACGCTGTCCGGCGAGCCGTTGCCAGAGTTGAGCGAACGCTTTCTGCGCCACTATCGCCTGCTGCCCATCGGCGCCCACGCCGATGGCGTGCACGTGCTGGCCGCCAACCCGGGCAATGCCTATGGGCTGGACGCCGTGGCCTACGCCTGTCAGGCGCCGGTGTACGTGTCTGTCGGCGCCGGCAGCGAGGTCGACGGGCTGATCGAGCGTTATTACGGCCAGGGCCGCTCAGCCATGGGCTCGCTGATCGAAACCCTCGACGAGCACGACGGCGCCAAAGAAGACATCGAGCACCTCAAGGACCTCGCGTCCGAGGCGCCGGTGATTCGGCTGGTCAACCTGATCCTGCAGCGGGCCGTCGAGCAACGCGCTTCCGACATTCATATCGAGCCCTTCGAGAGCCAGCTGAAAGTGCGCTATCGCATCGACGGCGTGCTCCACGAAGCGGAAGCACCGCCCTCCAGTTCTTCAGCTGCCATTATTTCGCGACTGAAGATCATGGCGCGGCTGGACATTGCCGAGCGGCGCCTTCCCCAGGACGGCCGGATCATGCTGCGCATCCAGGGTAAAGAGCTGGATTTGCGGGTGAGCACGGTGCCCACCAGTTTCGGCGAGTCGGTGGTGATGCGTCTGCTGGATCGGCAGACCGTCAGCTTCGACTTCCCCAGCCTGGGCATGGACGGCGAGCGCCTGCAGAACTTCCTCGACGTGCTGGAAAACCCCCACGGCATCCTGCTGGTCACCGGCCCCACCGGTTCCGGCAAGACCACCACGCTGTACACCGCGCTGTCACGGCTCAACACGGCCGAGCGCAAGATCATCACCGTGGAAGACCCGGTCGAGTATCAGCTCGAGGGCATCAACCAGATTCAGGTCAAGCCGGCCATCGGCCTGGACTTCGCCGGCGCCCTGCGCTCCATCGTCCGGCAAGACCCGGACGTGATCATGATCGGCGAGATGCGTGACCTGGAAACCTGCCGCATCGCCATCCAGTCGTCCCTGACCGGTCACCTCGTGCTCTCGACCCTGCACACCAACAGTGCGGCGGCGAGTATCACGCGGCTGCTGGACATGGGCGTCGAAAGCTACCTGATCGCCTCGACCGTCAAAGGCATTCTGGCCCAGCGGCTGGTGCGCAGGCTCGATCCGCTCACGCGCATCGCCTTCGAAGCACCGCCGGAACTGGTCGCCGAGCACGGCCTGGACCGCTTCACCGATCAGCGTCCCATCACCCTGTATCGCCCCGCCAGCGAATTGCCCGGCGGCGGTTATCACGGCCGCAGCGCCATCACCGAATTGCTGGTAATGAACGAAGAACTGCGCGGCCTGCTGATGCGTCAGGCCGATGCCTCGACGCTGGAACAGGCGGCCCGCCGTGGTGGCCTGCGCACCCTGTATGAAGAAGGCCTGCGCCAGGCGGTGGCCGGCGTGACCTCCCTTGAAGAGGTGCTGCGCGTTACGCGTGGCGACTGACCATGGCCCATTTCAAATACCGCGCCCTGGATGCCGACGGCGTCGCCCAACACGGCACCCTCGAAGCCGCCGATCAGACCGCGGCAACAGCCGTCCTGCACAAACGCGGCCTGTTGCTGCTCAGCCTTGAGGCCAGTACCAACAGCGGCCTGCGTGCGGCCATGCGCCGGGGCGCCATGAACGGCGCGGCGCTGGTGAGTTTCACTCAGCAACTGGCGACCCTGCTCGGCGCCGGCCAGCCGCTGGAACGCGCCCTGACCATCCTCCTCAAACAGACCCACGAGCCCAAGCGTCAGGCGCTGCTCGAACGAATTCGCGAACAGGTCAAGGCCGGTAAACCCTTGAGCCAGGCGCTGGAAGAAGAGCACGGCCAGTTTTCCAGCCTGTACATCAGCATGGTCCGCGCAGGCGAAGCCGGCGGCTCTCTGGAAAACACCCTGCGTCAACTCAGCGAGTACCTGGAGCGCAGCCAGATGCTGCGCGGCGAAGTCATCAATGCGCTGATCTACCCGATCTTTCTGGTGGTCGGCGTGCTCGGTTCCCTGGCCCTGCTGCTGGCCTACGTGGTGCCGCAGTTCGTGCCGATCTTTCGTGACTTGGGCGTGCCGATTCCCTTCATAACCCAGGCGATCCTGTGGCTGGGGGAGTTCCTCAGCGCTTACGGGTTGCTGCTGCTCGGTGCGATCGTCGGCCTGATCTGGACCGTCGCGGTGCTGCGTCGCGATCCGCAAAGGCGCCAGCGTCATGACCGACGCCTGCTGTTTATGAAAGTCATCGGCCCGCTGTTGCAGCGGATCGAAGCCGCGCGTCTGGCGCGCACCCTCGGCACGCTGCTGAGCAATGGCGTCGCGCTGTTGCAGGCGATGACCATCGTCCGTCAGGTGTGCGGCAACTACGCCCTGCGCGCCCAGGTCGAGCAGGCCACCGAGTGGGTCAAGGGTGGCGGCACGCTGGCCCAGGCATTCGGCGAGCAACCGCTGCTGCCGGAACTGGCCCTGCAGATGATCGAAGTCGGCGAACAGGCCGGCAACCTCGACGGCATGCTGCTCAAGGTTGCCGACGTCTTCGACGTCGAAGCCAAGCGCGGCATCGACCGTCTGCTCGCGGCGCTGGTGCCGAGCCTGACCGTTGTCATGGCGGTGATGGTGGCGGTGATCATGCTCGCCATCATGCTGCCGCTGATGAGCCTTACCAGTAACATTTGAGGAAATACACATGTCCCGATTCAACGCTGCCCAAGGCCGTCGCCAGGGCGGTTTCACCCTGCTGGAAATGCTCGCCGTGATCGTGCTGCTGGGCATTGTCGCCACCATCGTCGTGCGTCAGGTCGGCGGCAACGTCGACAAGGGCAAGTACGGCGCGGGCAAGGCGCAACTCGCCAGCCTCGGCATGAAGGTCGAAAGCTACGGCCTGGACGTCGGCACGCCGCCGGCCAATCTGCAGCAACTGGTGACCAAGCCGGCCAACGCCACTGGCTGGGCCGGCCCGTACGCCAAGCCTTCGGACCTGAAAGATCCGTTCGGCCACGCGTTCGGCTACCGCTACCCGGGCGAGCACGGCAGCTTTGACCTGATCTTCTTTGGTCAGGACGGCCAGCCTGGCGGTGACGGCTACAAGGCCGACATCGGTAACTGGGAATAACATGCGCGCCCTGCCCCGCGCCCGCGGCTTCACCCTGTTCGAATTGCTGGTGGTGATCGTTCTGATCGGCATCAGCGTCGGCCTGGTGAGCTTTGGCGTGGGTCGGGGTTTGCACGCGGCTGGTGAGCGTCGGGCGTTGAGCGAAGTGGTGCAATCCCTGCGCGCGGCGCGGGTGCAGGCGATCGTCAGCGGGCAACCGGCGCAGACACGCTTTGACCTGCGCCACGGGCGCCTTCAGGGCCCGCACCTGAAGCCGGTGCAACTGCCCGACGACATGCGCGTGCAATTGCAGACCGCCGACGGCCTGGGCCCGGCGTTCGAGTTCTACCCCGACGGCGGTTCCAGCGGCGGCCATCTGCTGCTGGCCCGGGGCGACAAACACTGGCGCGTGGACATCAACTGGCTGACCGGCAACGTTCAGTTGCGCACGCTCAATTGACGCGTCAGCGCGGTTTCACATTGCTGGAGATGCTTGCTGCCCTGGCGGTGCTGGCAGTGTGCAGCAGCGTGCTGGTGGTGGCGTTCGGGCAGAGCGCGCGGGCCTTGCAGCAGGCGCAACGCAGCGACCGGCTGAGTCTGGCCGCGCGTTCGCTGATTGATGAGGCCAGCGCCGGCCGCTTGCAGCCGGGTCGCACGGAGGGCAAGTGGAGCGGCGTGACCTGGCAGATGGAGGTCAGCGCACTGCCCCGCGGCAATGCACCGGCGACGGCCTGGCGCCTGGACCTTGAGGTGACTGACGGCGCGCGGCGCGCCCATTACAGCAGCCTGCAAGTGCGCAGCTCAGACTCGGGTGCCGGGCAATGAGGCGCCGTTCAATGACGCGCCAATGCCAGGGTTTCACCTTGCTCGAAGTGCTGGTGGTGTTGAGCCTGCTCGGCGTGCTGCTGACCATGGTTGGCGCCGCGATCACCGGTGCCAACCGCGCCATGGCCAAGGCCGAGCGCTATAGCACGCGGCTCGATGAAATACGGTCGACCCAGAATTTTCTGCGCCACGCCATCGGCCAGGCGCTGCCACTGGCGGCCGGCGGGTCCGAGCCCGGCCAGGCGCCGGTGTTCGAGGGCGACGCCCAGGCCATGAGCTTTTATGCGCCGCTGCCCGCCACATTGGGCGGCGGTTTGTACCGGCACAGCGTGACGCTGGCGGCCGGTCAGCGTTTGCAGATCAGTCTGGAGCGGTTGAGGGGCCAGGCCTTGCTGCCGGCCGAAGAGCCCCAAGTGCTGTTGCACGACGTGCGCTCGCTACAACTGAGCTACCGCGGCGTGTCGCCCACCGGTGAATCGACTGCATGGCTGGATCACTGGCCTTGGCCGGGGCGCCTGCCGATCAGCGTGCGCATCGACGCGCAACTGGGCGGCCCCGTGCCTTGGCCATTACAGAGCATCAACCTGCGCCTGGACCTGTCCGGCGAGGCGCACACGTTATGAATGAACGTCGGCAAAAAGGCGTCGCGTTGCTGCTGGTGTTGTGGGTGCTGGCGCTGCTCAGTACCCTGCTGGCCGGTTTGCTCGGCTGGGTGCATTTGCAGAACCGCCAGGCCCTGTGGCAACGCCAGCACACCCAAGGGGTCCTCGCCGCTGAAGCCGGCATCGGCATGGCGGTGCTGGCGCAGCTGGACCGCGACCCGGTGCGGCACTGGAAAGCCGACAACCAGCCCCATGAATTGCGTTTCGATGACGCCGCGCTGGCGGTGAGCCTGGGCAGCGAGACCGGCAAGCTCGACCTCAACGCGGCACCGGCGGAATCCTTTACCCGCCTGCTGGTGGCGTGCGGCGCGAATCCGGATCTGGCGCGGCAGGTGGCGCAGGGCCTGGAACAGCGTCGTGGCGGTGGCCGGGCACCGCTGCGAATGGTCGAAGAAGTGCGCGAACTGCCGGGCATCGGCCAGCCGCTGTACCAGTGCGCCAGCCCGCACGTCACGTTATGGAGCGGCCTGAGCGCGCCGGATCCGCGCATGACGTCGCCCTGGCTGCGGCAAGCGCTGGGGCTGCCCCAGGCCGGGCCCGCAACCGAAGACGCAGGACCGGTCATCAGTATTCGAAGCCAGGCGACATTGCCCGGCGGTTACACCACGACGCTCAACGTCACGTTGTTATTGAACCCATCGAAGGAGGGAGCGCGACCGTATCGCGTTCTGCGTTGGCAAGAATGAAGCAAACATTTTTACAGCAACTGGCGCCCTTGCAGGCCCGGGTGCGCAGTCAGTGGCGCGACAGCCCGGCGCAGCATCTGTGGCAGGCGTGGCTGGACGAGTTGCAGGCGATGCTGCCCGCCAGCGTCCGCGCGCGGCTGATGCCCCAGGTGCGCGAGCGGCTGATCGACTGGCCCCTGCCCGAGCACATCACCCACGAGAGCGGCGAACGGCTGATCCTGATGCTCCCCGCCGGCATGGTCCTGGCGCAGCCGTTGCAATTGCCGCTGGCAGCGCTGCGCGACCTGCACAGCGTGGTCGGTTTCGAGTTGGACAAGTACACGCCCTACCCCCGCGAGCAGATGCATTACGTCGCGCGCGTCACCAGCAAAGGCAAAACCCTGGCGCAGGTGCTGCTGGTGGCGGTGCTGCGCGAGCGTTTGCAGCCGATCATCGACAGCTGCAAGGACCGTGGCCTGTCGCTCTATGCCGTGGATGCGCGCAACGCCAAGGGCGAACGGCTGAATGTCGATCTGCTGCCGGCCGAGCTGAAGCCAGCGACCGCAGGTTCCGCACGCCTGCCGCGCTTCCTTGCCGTGGTCTGTGGCGCCTTGCTGCTGACCTGCATGGTGCTCTGGCTGGATGCGCGTACGGTGCAAGTCGAAGCGATGCAACAGCACGTCGACGAACAACGCAGCCAGGTGCAAGCCGTACAGAACCTGCGCCGCGAACTGATCAACACCCAGGGCGCCGCGCGCTATCTGGCCCAGCAAAAGGCCGCGCAACCGACCACTTCCAGCGTGCTCGCTGACCTCACCGGTTGCCTGGGCGCTGACACGTGGGTCGAGCAGCTGGAAATCTCCGACGGCGGCAGCGTGTCGATCACCGGCCAGAGCGCCAAGGCCAGTGCCCTCATCGGCCGCATGAAAGACTGCCGCACCCTGACCGACGCGCAGTTCCAGGGGATCATTCAGCCCGATGCGCAGACCGGCAAAGAGCGCTTTTCCCTGCGCGCCCAGCTGCCCAAGGAGGCCGCCGATGCGCCGTGAACTGACCCCGCGCGAACGTCGCGGTGCCGCGCTGATCGCCCTGGCCCTTGTGCTGTGGGCGGCCTGGTGGCTGTTGGTGCAAAGCTGGTTTCTCGACCCGTTGAGCGACCTGCAGGAACAGGCCGAGACCTTGCGCCATCAAGAGCAACGCTATGCCGGCGCACTCGCTCAACGCGGCAGCCTTGAGGAGCAATTGCAGGCCGCCCGCCGCGACCCGTCGAGCCGCAGCAGTCTGTTGCCCGGCGAAGACCCCAGCGCCGTGGCCGCCGACCTGATGCAACGCAGCCTCGATCTGGTCAAGGCCCACGCCGATCAGGGCCCCGGCTGCCAGGTGACCCAACGCATGCCGATCACCCCCGAGCGTGACAGTGCCGAGCCCTATCGTCAGGTCAAAGTCAGCCTGACCCTCGACTGCGCCATGGAGCCGCTGGTGGGTTTGCTCCACGAGCTGGAATACGGCAAGCCGTTTCTGTTCATCGACAACCTGAGCATTCGCCGCGCCACCTCCGCCCCGCCCAGTGGTGGCGCCGGCCGCTTGCAGGTGCATCTGCTGTTGCGCGGGTATCTGCAACAGGCCGCACCGCACAAGGCGCTGCCGTCCAAAGCCCCCGCCGCCGAGCCAGAGACCGACTCCCGGCAGCAGCCTGATCCCGCCGAGCAGGCCGATCTGGATGATCAACCCCAACCACTGACACCGTCCGAGGAGCCTGACGCATGAAGTTCGACTCCCTTACCCTCGCGCTCGGCGCTGTCACGGTCGCCCTCGCCGCCGTTGCCGTCAGCCTGAGCATGGGCGCCGGTCAGGAGATCGACTGGTTGCCGGCCGGCGAAGCCCGTGAAGCGGCACCAACCGCCGGGCCCGCGGCGTTGCCCTCGCTGCCGGCTCAAGCGCTCACGCTGACCTGGCAGCAGTCGATGTTCAGCCCGGACCGCAAGCCTGATCTGGTTACCGGCAAATCCCAGGCCTCGTCCCTGGACGGCATCAGCCTGAGCGGCGTGATCATCGATGGCGCTTCACAGTGGGTGCTGCTGCAACTGCCGCAGAAGCGCCGCCTCAAGCTGGCCGTCGGCAGCACGCTGGACAATGGCTGGACCCTGGATTCGGTCACGCCGCAACACGCCACTTTCAGCCATCAGGGCCAGACCCGCGAACTGCGACTGCCCCTGCTGCGCCTTCCGCCGCCGTCGAAAGTCCCCCCTATTACTCTTCCAAACGTACCCACACCATGAACAATCGCACCCCTGAGTTTTCCCGACTGCGCAGCCCGTTGTTGTGCCTGGCCACCGCCGTGGCCCTGGCTGGATGCGCGTCCACCCCGGAACGTTTTGAAAACGATCCGGCCCTGATGCAGGAAGCACTCAATGGCACCGGCTCGCAGCGAGGCCCGGTCAGCGATCCGGTCGAAGCGCCGAGTCCGAACAATCCTGGCGCCAGGCCTGCGCCCGCGCGCCAGCAGATCATTCGTGGCAACCAGACCTTCGTGCGCGGTGCCGGTCCGGCCCAGAGTGGCGCGGGTGGAAGAGGCGCGTCGGCGGCGGCTGGTGATATCACCTTCAACTTCGCCAATCAGCCCATCGAAGCGGTGATCAACACCGTGCTGGGGGATTTGCTGCACGAGAACTACAGCATCAATCAGGGCGTGAAAGGCGACGTCAGCTTCTCCACCTCGCAACCGGTGAACAAGCAGCAGGCGCTGTCGATTCTGGAAACGCTGCTGTCGTGGACCGACAACGCGATGATCCGCCAGGGCGACCGTTACGTGATCCTCCCGGCCAACCAGGCCGTGGCCGGCAAGCTGGTGCCGGAGATGCCGGTGGCGCGCCCGGCTACCGGGCTGTCGGCGCGGTTGTTCCCGCTGCACTTTATCTCGGCCACCGAGATGCAGAAGCTGCTCAAACCCTTCGCCCGTGACAACGCGTTCTTGCTGGTCGATCCGGCGCGCAACGTCTTGAGCCTCGCCGGTACGCCGGATGAACTGGCCAACTATCAGGACACCATCGACACCTTCGACGTCGACTGGCTCAAGGGCATGTCTATCGCCGTGTATGGCTTGCAGCGCGCCAGCGTCAGCGAACTGATGCCGGAGCTGCAGAAGATGTTCGGCCCGGACAGCGGCATGCCGTTGGCCGGCATGGTCAAGTTTCTGCCCATCGAGCGGACCAACTCGGTGGTGGCGATTTCTTCCCAGCCGCGTTACCTGAGCGAAGTCGGCGACTGGATTCACACCATCGACGAAGGCGGTGGCAACGAGCCGCAGATGTACGTCTACGACGTGCGCAACATGAAAGCCACGGACCTGGCCAAATACCTGCGGCAGATTTACGGCAACGGCCAGATCAAGGACGACAGCGCGGCCAAGGTCGCGCCGGGGCTGCGCACCCGTTCGCTGTCCTCGCTCAATGGCAGTGGCACCGGCAGCAGCGGCGGATTGAGCGGCAGTGGTCAGGGCCTGAATGGCAGCTCCGGGATGGGCGGCGGCCTGGGCTCGGGCATGGGTGGCGCCAATGGCGGTTTGCAGAACGGCACTCAGCAAGGTGAAGAAGAGCAGGACGGCGAAACCTCCGAGGACAGCGCCGACAGCAGCGGACAGAGCGACAGTTCGGACGCCGCCTCGAGTGGCTCGGGCGCCAGCAAGCGCCTGGACGACAGCACGCGCATCACCGCGCAGCAGAGCAGCAACCAGTTGCTGATCCGCACGCGTCCGGCCCAGTGGGCCGAGATCGAGTCGGCCATCAAGCGACTGGACAACGCGCCGATGCAGGTGCAGATCGAAACGCGGATTCTGGAAGTGAACCTGACCGGCGAGCTGGACCTCGGCGTGCAGTGGTACCTCGGTCGTCTGGCCGGCAATTCCGCCAGCACTACTGTCGCGAACACCGCCGGCAGTCAGGGCGCTCTGGGCGGCGGGGGTGCCGGGCTCGGTGCCACCGATTCGCTGTTCTATTCCTTCGTCAGCAACAACCTGCAGATCGCCCTTCACGCGCTGGAACAGAGTGGCCGCACGCAAGTGCTGTCGGCGCCTTCGCTGGTGGTGATGAACAACCAGCAGGCGCAGATTCAGGTCGGTGACAACATCCCGATCAGCCAGACCACGGTCAACACCTCGACCACCACCGCCACCCTGAGCAGCGTTGAATACGTGCAGACCGGGGTCATCCTCGACGTCGTGCCGCGCATCAATCCGGGCGGTCTGGTGTACATGGACATTCAGCAGCAGGTCAGCGACGCCAACGACACGGCCACTGACGCCAACGGCAACCCACGGATCTCGACGCGTTCGGTGTCGACCCAGGTGGCGGTGCAGAGTGGTCAGACCGTGTTGCTTGGCGGCCTGATCAAACAGGACAACGCCGACACCGTGTCTGCCGTCCCGTACCTGGGCAGCATCCCCGGCCTGCGCTGGCTGTTCGGCAACACCGTCAAGAGCAAGAAACGCACCGAGCTGGTCGTGCTGATCACCCCACGAGTCATCACCAGCAACAGCCAGGCGCGGCAAGTGACCGATGATTATCGTCAGCAACTGCAGTTGATCAAGCCGACGCCGCCGATGAGTACTCGGTAGTTTTGATCGTTCCCGCGCTCCGCGTGGGCACGATCCGATCAAATCCACCGAGGGCACCTTGGCGCCGTCGCTTCTGCCTCGGGGGCCTGAGATTGCTTTACTCCCGCGCGTGAAACTCTCGGCCTCGGGCGAAGACCAAGACAGTACCCATGACTGGCGGGTTTGAGCCCGAGAGAGCGCACGCAATTGGACAGCAAGGACGGTTTGCATTTTCACGACGACGAACTGGCGCAGGCGCGGCGGTTCAACAAGAAGCTGGCCTGGCTGCCGCGGTTTCGTATCCGCAATCGCTTCACGCCCCTTCTGATCCAATCACTGTTGCGCGTTGGCCAGCTCAATGGCGCAGCCAATCTGGCCCGCCATGGCTTGCACGCTGAAACCACCACGGCGAGTGTCGACGGTCATCGCGTGCCGGTGCGGATCATCCGGCCCAGGGGCAAGGCCAAAGGTGTGGTGCTGGACATTCATGGTGGCGGCTGGGTCATCGGCAATGCGCAGATGAATGACGACCTCAATATGGCGATGGTGCGGGCGTGCGAAGTGGCGGTGGTCTCGGTTGACTATCGGCTCGCTGGCTCAACGCCGGTGGAAGGGCTGATGGAGGATTGCCTCGTCGCCGCGCGTTGGTTGCTGGGTGATGGCTGCCCGGAATTCGCCGGGCTGCCGGTGATCGTCGTCGGCGAATCGGCGGGCGGGCATCTGGCCGGGACGACGCTGCTGCAGCTCAAGGCCTGGCCCGAGTTGTTCAAGCGCGTGTGCGGCGCCCTGCTCTACTACGGCGTCTACGACCTGACCGGTACGCCGAGCGTGCGCACGGCAGGCCCCGATACGCTGGTGCTGGACGGCCCGGGAATGGTCGAGGCCCTGCGCATGCTCACGCCCGACATCAGCGACGTCCAGCGTCAGGCGCCGCCGTTGTCGCCGTTGTATGGGGATTTCTCCGGTTTCCCGCCCGCGTTGATGTGGGTCGGCGAGTTGGACCCGCTGCGCGATGACACCCTGCAACTGGCGGATCGCTGGGGCAAGACCGCAGGGGTCGAAGTGCACCTGCTGCCGGAAGCGCCCCATGGCTTCATCCACTTTCCCACCCTGATGGCAGACCGTGTGCTGGAGCATAGCCGCGCCTGGATTCGTCAGCGCATTCAATCTACGGCGGGTTGACCGAATTCGACTGACTGCACGCGGCTCTCTAGTGAGGCCTGGCATTGACGCAGACTTGTGGGACCGGTTTTAGCCGGGAAGGCGTCAGCAGCCACACCGCCAATTTGAGGGTGTTCATACCGGCCTCTTCCCGGCTGAAGCCGGTCCCACCAAAAGCAATCGCAGGGCCCTCCCGCTAAACCCGATCGAACCCCTCGTGCCGTCTCGGGTCTGCTGATCAATCGCTTTCCCGGAGAACCTTCGATGTCCCCGCATCACACCCTCGTCCTGCTCGCACGAGCGGGATATGCCGCACGCGGCGTTATGTACCTGATCATCGGCATTTTCGCCTTGCTCGCCGCCCGCGATTCGTCACGCCCCAAGGACAGCCACAGCAGCCTCGAAGCCCTGTTCAGCCAGCCCTTCGGTCACTTTCTGGTCGGGCTGGTGGTGGCAGGTCTGCTGGCATTCGCGGCCTGGCGGGTGTTGCAAGCCACTCGCGACGTCGACCATCACGGCAGGGAGTTCAAGGGCCTGGTCATTCGCGGCGGCCTGCTCGCCGGCGGTCTGGTCAACGGTGCGCTGGCGTTCTTTGCCCTGGGCCTGTTGATCGACGGCCTGCGCAGTTCCGGCGGTTCCGGCGGCGGTCAAACCGAAGACCTGCTGGCTTACCTGCTGTCGTGGAAACACTCCAATCTGGTCGTCTACCTGGTTGCGCTGGTGCCGTTCGGCGTAGGCATTGCGCATTTCTTCAAGGGCTGGAAAGCGTCCTTCGAGAAGTATTTCGAGGCCGACGATGAAGTCATGAAATACGTGACCCCGGTGTCCCGCTTCGGCCTGATCGCGCGCGGCGTGGCGTTCGTCGAAATCGGCGTGCTGCTGGCCATCAGCGGCTCGAGCTATCAGGCGATGCACCCGCCCGGGCTGAAAGATGCACTCAATGCGCTGCAAAACCTGCCGGCAGGCGGCGTGGTGTTGATGGTCATGGCGCTGGGCCTGATCGCGTTTTCGGCGTACAGCTTTGCCGAAGCCGCCTGGCGGCGGATCAACATGGACGTGCCCGGCATGGCCCAGGCCTGAGCCTCCGCGGGATCAGGCGGTCCAGAGCACCTGCAGATTGACTGATTGCGGAGTCATCGATCCACAGTGATCGGAACCCCAGCCTGTTTTTCCCCGCGCCCTCGCTCCCTAGCATGGCTCCACTCATTACGGTGGAGCTTTCCCCATGCACGACTTGCCCGTTGTTTCGACCCACGTGACGCCCATGTCCTCGGCGTCCCCCTCTTGGCGCGAGTGGCTGTCGGTGTATTCCGTGGCCTTGGGCGCGTTTGCCTTTGTGACTGCCGAATACCTGCCGGTGGGCGTTCTGCCGCAGATCGCCGAAAGCCTTGACGTCACCGATGGGGTGGCGGGGCTGATGGTCACCGTACCGGGCATCGTCGCGGCGATCTCCGCGCCGGCGATCATCCTGGGTGCCGGGCGCATCAACCGCCGGCTTCTGTTGCTGTTGCTCAGCCTGCTACTGGTGCTGTCGAACCTGATCTGCGCGGTGTCACCGTCGCTGCCGATCATGCTGCTGGGTCGCGGGCTATTAGGGATTTCTCTCGGCGGCTTCTGGGCCGTGGCGATTGCGGCGGCCGGGCGTCTGGTCAGCGAGTCGAGGGCGGCTAAAGCCACGGCGCTGATCTTCGCCGGCATCACCCTGGCGACGGTGTTCGGGGTGCCCTTCGGGACCTTCGTCAGCACGGTCTTTTCATGGCGCATGTCCTTCGTCGTCACCGCCGGATTAGGCTTGATCGCTCTCGCAGCGCAGGCCATCACCCTGCCCTCGCTGCCTTCCAGCGAAGGACTCAAAGCCCGTGCGCTGCGGGCATTTCTGTCCCGGGGCACAGCGCGGCGCAGCATGCTGTTGCTTGGCACCGTGGTCGCCGCGCACTTCACCGGCTACACCTACGTCGCGCCGTTTCTCGGCCAGTACGCCGGGTTCTCGCCCAACGCGATTACTGGGGTGCTGCTGGGTTTCGGGCTGGTGGGCATGCTGGCGAACTTCGCCATGGCCGGGACCCTCACCGCGCATTTGCGCGCGTCGCTGGGCGCCGTGATTGTGCTGATGGTGCTGGCGCAACTGGCGTTGCCGCATTTGCAAGGCGTCGGCGTGATGCTGGCGGTGCTGGTGTGGGGGGTGGCCTATGGCGCGATTCCGCTGGGCGTCAGCAGCTGGATGCAACTGACCTCGCCGCAGTTGCCGGAAGCCAGTTCGGCGATGCTGGTGACCATGTTTCAGGTGGCGATCGCCTCGGGCTCGCTGTTCGGCGGGCTGATGGTCGATCACCAGGGCGTGTCGGCGGCGCTGTGGCTGGGCGCGGGTTTGGGGCTGCTGGGCCTGGCGGTGATGCTCAGCTTCGGTGTCGCCCGGGCGCCTATCGCTCAAGCGTTGCAGCGCTGAGTCAGCCCTTGAGGATGTTGTCCTTGAAATAGTCGATCAACACCCGCAGCCGAGGGGCCGTCTGCTTCGACGCAGGCCAGAGCATCCACAGGTTGCCGGTGTGGTCGGTGTAATCCCCCAACACTACCTTCAGCCTGCCGTCGGCCAGCGGCGCGCGGATGGAAAAATCCGGCAGGCAGGCAATCCCGACGCCATCGATCGCCAGATGCGCCAGCGGGTCCGTCGTCGTGCAGGTCAATGCCCGCGAGAGGTTCGGCTGAATGTGCGTGTCGCCGACGCGCAACGGCCAGCGCTCGATCATCCCGGTGGCCGGAAACTTGTGCAGCAGGCAGGTGTGGTGAATCAGCTCGTCGGGGTGCGCCGGTTCACCGTAGCGTTCCAGGTACGCGGGTGATGCCACCAATTGCAGCTGAAAACCGCCGAGCTTGCGCGCGGTCAACCGCGAATCCTGGGGCGCGCCGGTGCGGATCACGGCATCGAAACCCTCCTCGATCACGTCCACCATACGGTCGGACATGTCCACTTCCAGCTCGATGTCCGGGTAGGCGCGCATGAACCCGGCCAGCACCGGCATGATCAGTACGTTCTGAATCGGCACGCTGATGCGCACTTTGCCGCGTGGGGTGGCGGACAGCTCATGCAGTTCCAGTTCCGCCGCTTCGACCTCGCTGACGATGCGCTTGCAGCGATCGAGAAACAGCTCGCCTTCGGTGGTCAGCGTCACGCTGCGGGTACTGCGATGGAACAGCCGCACGCCGAGGCGCTCCTCCATGCGCGCCACGCTCTTGCCCACGGCGGACGACGAGATTTCCAGCAGACGCCCCGCTTCGGTGAAGCTGCGGGTTTCGGCCACGGTGATGAACGCCGTGATGCCGCTGAGACTGTCCATCATGGGTGGTGTGCTCTTGGATGGATGAAAGTGATGCATCGTTGGGTGAGACGGGTTGTAGCACTGACTGTGGGGCTGACTCCAGACCGGATTGCGGGACCGGCGATGAACACGACCGTGGGGCGGCTTTAGCCGGAAAGGCGTCGGATGGCGCACTGCAAAAGTGGGGGGTGAATGCAATGGCCCCTTCCCGGCTGAGGCCGGTCCTACGAACAGCATTGCGTGTGTCCAGTCAGTTCCATTACAGATTCCATGCGCCGAGGGACCGGCTGCGGAACACCGTTGTGGGGGCGGCTTTAGCCGGGAAGGCGTCGGATGGCGCGCTGCAAAAGTGGGGGTGAATGCATTCGCTTCTTCCCGGCTGAGGCCGGTCCTGCGAACAGCATTGCGTGTGTCCAGTGGGGTGAGCTGCAGCCTTGCCAAAGCATGCTTCATGTTCAGCTCCGATTAAGTATCCGGGCGCTAACTTATGAAAACGGCCACCCAGCCTGTCAAAAAAGTTCAACGGAGGAATTAAAGCAGATCCGCAGTTCGGCTGCTTATAACACCCTACCGATAACTGCCGGCATGCTGAGCCCAAGCTGTCTGAGCACGAAATAACAGTCAGATGTTTAAACATGACGCTTCTAACCACGGCAATACTCGAACAACCGTCATATCCAGCTGATAGCCCCGTATCCATTGGCTATCGCTCCATGACGAACACACGGAAATGTTACGCGTCACGAACGTTATTTTCATATGTGCGAGATTAATCTCCAGATCGGGTGATACCGGAACAACGTAATCAGATCTCATCATCTGATGACTCAGTTACATAAATGACACGATGCCCAACGGCACCGTTATGAATACCTGCACGTGTTTTAAATAACTTCCCAGGCGGTGCATGTTAGCGCCAGCGGACGGGTGTGTTCAAAACTTGAACTTCAGTGGGACGTTCTCATTATGAATGAGGCTTTTCTTCCTTTTTCCCGCCCCAGTATCGGCGATGAAGAAGTAGCGGCCGTAACCCGCGTGCTGCGCTCCGGCTGGATCACCACGGGCCCCGAATGCCAGCAGCTCGAAGCGCAGTTCGCCGAGCGGGTCGGTGCCCGGCATGCCATCGCTGTTTCCTCCGCAACAGGTGCCATGCACATCGCCTTGCTCGCCCTGGGCGTCGGCCCCGGCGATGAAGTGATCACGCCTTCGCAGACCTGGGTCTCGACGGCCAACATGATCTGCCTGCTGGGCGCCACCCCGGTGTTTGTCGACGTTGACCGGGACACGCTGATGACCGACGCCGATTTGATCGAACAGGCCATCACCCCGCGCACCAAAGCCATTGTGCCGGTGCATTACGCCGGCGCCGCCTGCGACCTCGACCCGATTTACGCGCTGGCGGAGCGCCACGGCATCGCGGTCATCGAAGACGCCGCCCACGCGGCGGGCACGGGCTACAAGGGCATGCCGGTAGGCAGCCGCGGCACGGCGATCTTTTCCTTCCATGCCATCAAAAACATGACCTGCGCAGAGGGCGCGATGGTCGTCACCGACGATGCCGTGCTGGCCGATCGCGTGCGCCAGCTGAAATTCCACGGCCTCGGCGTCGATGCCTACGACCGCCTGACCCTGGGCCGCAAACCCCAGGCTGAAGTCATCGAGCCGGGCTTCAAATACAACCTGGCGGACATCAACGCCAGCATCGCCCTCGTGCAATTGCACCGGCTGGATCACATCAACGAGCAACGCCGCCGGCTGGCCAGCCACTACCTGGACCGCCTGGCAGGCAGCCCGGTCATGCCACTGGCGCAACCCGTGTACCCGCAACAGCACGCCTGGCACCTGTTCATCCTGCGCATCGACCCCGAGCGCTGCGGCCTGGACCGCGACGGATTCATGAAGGCCCTGCAAGAGCAGCGCATCGGCACCGGCATTCACTTCATCGCCACGCACCTGCACCGCTATTACCGACAGCGTTTCCCGAACGTGCACCTGCCGAACACCGAGTGGAATTCGTCGCGGCTGTGTTCGATCCCGCTGTTCCCGGACATGACCCGCGACGATGTCGAGCGGGTGGTCGGGGCCATTGAATCCATCGTGGAAGCGCGCCCTTGAAAGCCTATCCCGTCCGCTATGTGTCCATCGTCATCCCGGTCTACAACGAGGAACGAAGCCTGCCCGAATTACTGCGCCGCACCGAGGCCGCCTGCGCCCTGATCGGTCACGCTTTCGAAATCGTGCTGGTGGACGACGGCAGCCGCGACGCCTCGGCCGAGCTGCTTCAACAGGCCGCCGAGCGACCAGGCAGCCCCGTCGTGGCGGTCATTCTCAACCGCAATTACGGCCAGCACGCGGCGATCATGGCCGGCTTCGAGCAGTGCAAGGGCGACGTGGTCATCACCCTGGACGCTGACCTGCAGAACCCGCCGGAAGAGATTCCGCGCCTGGTGCGCCTCGCCGAACAGGGTTACGACGTGGTCGGCACGGTGCGCAACCAGCGGCAGGATTCCGCCTGGCGGCGCTGGCCGTCGAAACTCATCAACCTCGCCGTGCAGCGCTCCACCGGCGTGGCGATGAACGACTACGGCTGCATGCTCCGCGCGTACCGGCGCAGCATCGTCGACGCCATGCTCGCCTGCCGGGAGCGCAGCACCTTCATCCCGATTCTGGCCAACAGCTTCGCCCGGCACACCACGGAAATTCGGGTCGAGCACGCCGAACGCGAACACGGCGATTCCAAGTACAGCCCCATGCGCCTGATCAACTTGATGTTCGACCTGATCACCTGCATGACCACCACGCCCCTGCGGCTGCTGAGCATCGTCGGTTTCGGCATGGCGATACTCGGCGTGCTGTTCGCCTTGGCGCTGGTGGTCCTGCGGCTGATCTTCGGCGCGCCCTGGGCCGGGCACGGCACCTTTGTCCTGTTTGCGGTGCTGTTCGTGTTCACCGGCGGCCAGTTCATCGGCATGGGCCTGCTCGGAGAATACCTCGGACGCATGTACAGCGACGTGCGCGCACGGCCGCGTTTCTTCATTGAAAAGGTCGTGCGCCGCACCGCTGTTTCCAGCGCCTACCCGGTCAACTCCTCCCCCTCTGCTGATGCCCACAAGGTCGCACCATGAACCAGAAAGCGGTTGTTTTTGCTTACCACGATATTGGCTGCGTTGGCCTGCAGGCCCTGCTCGCCGCCGGGTATGACATCGCAGCGGTGTTCACCCACGGCGATGACCCCAAGGAAACAACCTTCTTCGGCTCGGTGGCGCAACTGTGCGCGCTGCACGGGGTCGCCGTGTACGCGCCGGAAGACCCCAATCACCCGCTGTGGGTTGAGCGCATCACCCGGCTCGAACCCGATTTCATCTTCTCCTTCTACTACCGCCAGCTGCTCGGCGAACCGTTGCTGGCCTGCGCGAAAGACGGCGCGTTCAACCTGCACGGCTCACTGCTGCCCAAATACCGTGGCCGGGCGCCGGCCAACTGGGTGCTGGTGAACGGCGAAAGCGAGACGGGCGTGACTTTGCACCAGATGGTCAAACGCGCCGACGCAGGCCCCATCGTCGCCCAGCAGCGGATCTCGATCAGTCCGACTGAAACGGCCCTGACCCTGCACGGCAAGTTACGTGAAACCGCCGCAGACCTGCTCTCGGACACCCTGCCATTGCTCGCCCAGGGCCGGTTGCCGGGCACACCCCAGGATGAATCCGCCGCCACCTGTTACGGCCGGCGCAGCGCTGCCGACGGTCTGATCGACTGGTCGCTGCCGGCCACCCGGCTGGGCAATCTGGTCCGCGCGGTGACCCAGCCCTACCCCGGCGCGTTCTGCCCGGTGGGTGAGCACAAACTGATTGTCTGGGCCGCCCGCGCAGAGACCGCTTATACCGGCGAAGCCCCCGGCACGGTGCTCGGTTGCGAGCCGTTGCGCATTGCCTGCGGCGAAGGCTCGCTGGTGATCAACGCCGGCCAGCGTGGCGACAACGGCCTGTACCTGAGCGGCGCGCAACTGGCCCGTGAGTTCGGTCTGGTGGAGGGCTCGCGCTTGCAGGGTATGGACCCGCGCCGCCCGGTCCGACGCACCCGCGTGCTGATCCTCGGGGTCAACGGCTTCATCGGCAATCACTTGTCCGAACGTTTGCTGCAAGACGACCGCTATGAAATCTATGGCATGGACATCGGCTCGGATGCCATCGAACGCCTGCGGACCAGGCCGAACTTCCACTTCATCGAAGGCGACATCAGCATCCACTCCGAGTGGATCGAGTACCACATCAAGAAGTGCGACGTGGTGCTGCCGCTGGTGGCCATCGCCACGCCCATCGAATACACGCGCAACCCGCTGCGGGTGTTCGAGCTGGACTTTGAAGAGAACCTGAAAATCGTCCGCTACTGCGTCAAGTACAACAAACGGGTGATCTTCCCGTCGACCTCGGAGGTGTATGGCATGTGCCAGGACGCCAGCTTCGACGAAGACACCTCGAATCTGGTGGTCGGCCCGATCAACAAGCAGCGCTGGATCTACTCGGTGTCCAAGCAGTTGCTCGACAGGGTGATCTGGGCCTACGGGCAAAAAGGTTTGCAGTTCACCCTGTTTCGCCCGTTCAACTGGATGGGGCCACGGCTGGACCGCCTGGACTCCGCGCGCATCGGCAGCTCTCGGGCCATTACCCAGCTGATTCTGCACCTGGTCGAGGGCACGCCGATCCGGCTGGTGGACGGCGGCGCGCAAAAGCGCTGCTTCACCGACGTCGTCGACGGCATCGAAGCCCTGGCGCGGATCATCGAAAACAAGGGCGGGCTCTGCAACGGCCAGATCATCAACATCGGCAACCCCGACAACGAAGCCAGCATTCGTCAGCTGGGCGCCGAGTTGCTGCGTCAGTTCGAAGCCCATCCGCTGCGCGACAATTTCCCGCCGTTTGCCGGTTTCCGTGAGGTCGAGAGCCAGTCGTTCTACGGCAAGGGCTATCAGGACGTCAGCCACCGCAAGCCGAGCATCGACAACGCCCAGCGGCTGATCGCCTGGACACCGACCATCGAGCTGAGCGAAACCATCGGCAAGACCCTGGACTTCTTCCTCCGGGAAGCCATGGCCGAGAAGGCCGAACCGACTGTCAGCACCGGCGCACGCAGCTGATGAAGGCCGGTCTGCGCATCGACGTCGACACCTGGCGCGGCACCCGCGACGGCGTGCCGCGTTTGCTGGACCTGCTCGACGAAGCGCAGGTCAAGGCGACGTTTTTCTTCAGCGTCGGCCCGGACAACATGGGGCGCCATCTGTGGCGTCTCGCGCGGCCGCAGTTCCTCTGGAAAATGCTGCGCTCCCGGGCGGCCAGTCTGTACGGCTGGGACATTCTGCTGGCGGGCACCGCGTGGCCCGGCAAACCCATCGGTCGCGATCTCGGGCCGCTGATGCGCCGCGCTCAGGAGGCCGGTCATGAAGTGGGCTTGCACGCCTGGGATCACCACGGCTGGCAGGCCAATGCCGGGCGCTGGAGCGAGGCCGAGCTGAGGGATCAGATCCAGCGCGGCGTTGACGTTCTCAGCGATATTCTCGGCCACCCGGTGACCTGCTCCGCCGCCGCCGGCTGGCGCGCCGATGAGCGGGTGGTGCAGGCGAAAGAGGCATTCGGTTTTCGCTACAACAGCGACTGCCGGGGCACCTCAATATTCCGCCCGGTGCTGGCCGATGGCGCGCCGGGCACGCCGCAGATTCCGGTGGACCTGCCGACTTACGACGAACTGATTTCGGCGCAACTCGACGCCCAGGCCTTCAACGAAGACATCCTCGGGCGGTTTGCGGCCTGGAAGCTGAACGTCTACACCGTTCACGCCGAGGTCGAAGGCATCGTCATGGCCCCTGGGTTCCGCGCGCTGTTGAGCGAGGCGAAAAACCATGGCGTCGACTTTCAGCCCCTCGGCGCGCTGTTGCCGGACAGACTGGATCACTTGCCCGCGGGCCAATTGGTCCGCGGGGCGTTGCGCGGTCGCGAAGGCTGGCTGGGGGTGCAGCGATGATCAAAGCCGAACATCGCAACATCGCCCTGCTGGTGCTGGCCTTCGCCGCGTTCTATCTGCTGCCGCTGGGGTCCCACGGGTTGTGGATTCCCGATGAGACCCGCTACGCCCAGATCAGCCAGGAAATGCTCCACAGCGGTCACTGGGCCGCGCCCCATTTCATGGGCCTGCGCTATTTCGAGAAACCCGCTGCGGGCTATTGGCTGATTGCCGTCGGCCAGGCCATCTTTGGTGAAAACCTGTTTGGCGTGCGCATCGTGTCAGCGCTGAGCAGTGGCCTGAGCGTGGTGCTTGCTTACTGGCTCGCCGCGCGGATGTGGAACGACCCGCGCAAGCGTTTCGCCAGTGCGCTGCTGTTCATGAGTTTCGCCTTTATTGCCGGGCAAGCTGGTTATGCCAACCTCGATCCTCAGTTCACCCTGTGGTCCAACCTGACGCTGGTCGGGTTCTGGTGCGCCGTTCACCGCAGCGGGCGTGCGCGACTCGGCGCCTGGACGTGGATCGGTCTGGCCTGCGGCATCGGCTTCATGACCAAAGGCTTTCTGGCCTGGGCGCTGCCGGTGATGATCACCCTGCCCTACATGCTCTGGCAGCGGCGCCTCGGCGAGCTGCTTCGCTATGGGCCGCTGGCGGTGTTGATCGCCATCGTCGTGAGCCTGCCGTGGGTGCTCTCGGTGCATGTTGAGGAACCGGACTTCTGGCGATTCTTCTTCTGGCATGAGCATGTGCGACGCTTTGCCGGAGCCGATGCCCAGCACGCCGAACCCTGGTGGTTTTACCTGCCACTGTTGGTGGTGTCGTGCCTGCCGTGGGCTGTGTTGCTGCCGGTCACGTTCCGCCAGGCCTGGCAGCGCAGGCGTCGACCCGACATCGGCTTTCTGCTGCTGTGGCTGCTGGTGCCGCTGGCGTTTCTCAGCGTCAGCAACGGCAAGCTGCCGACGTACATTCTGCCGTGCCTGCTGCCGGTGGCGCTGTTGATGGCCGATGGGCTGATCGAACGCCTCAAGCAAGGTCAACTCACCGCGTTGCGCGTCAACGGCTGGCTGAACGCGGCCGCCGGCTTGATCGGGTTGGGCGTGTTGCTCTGGCTGCAACTCCAACAGCCGGTGTACGTCCACGAACCGCTGAACCTGCTGTTGGCGATCATCGTGTTGATCGGCTGGTGCGCGAGCAATGCGCTGCAAGGCCTGCGCCCGATGAAGTATTGGGCCGCACCGGCGCTGGGCAGCTGGCTGCTGGTGGCGTTGTTGCCCGCGGCCCTTCCCTATGACGTGGTGCATAACAAGACGCCTGACCAGTTTGTGCTTGCCCATCAAGCGCAACTGGCAGCGAGCACGCACTTACTGAGCAATGATCTGGGCGCTGCGTCAGCACTGGCGTGGCGGCTTAACAGAACCGACGTGTCGTTTTTCAACACCTGGAACGAACTGGATTACGGGCTGGGCTATCCCGACGTCACAGGGCGCGAAGTCACCCTTAAGGGGATTGATGAGTGGATGACCCAAGCTCGCCGCGAGGGTCAGGTCGGGGTGGTCATGCGCGGCAGAAGTGACGAGGAGCTGAGCGAGCTCGAACTGCTGCCCAAGGACGCCGAGCGCTATGACGAAGGCAATCTGATCATCCTCATTTACGGGAAGTCAGCGCCATGACCTGGCTGCTGCTGTTGGCCACCTGCGGGCTGACATGCCTGGGCCAGGTCGCGCAGAAGTGCGCGGTGGAGCGCTGGGGCGGCACGTTCCCCGGCGTGCTCGCGGCCGCGCGCGCGTTCTGGTTGTGGCTGGCCGTGGGCTGTCTGGGACTGGGCCTCGTCGGCTGGCTCCTGGTGTTGCAACGCCTGGAAGTCGGCATCGCTTACCCGATGCTGGGCCTGAATGTGGTGCTGATCACCCTCGCCAGCCGGTTCGTTTTCAAGGAATCCATCGACGCCGTGCACTGGTTGGGCGTCGCGTTGATTCTGGCAGGCGTTGTGCTGCTGGGGCGTCAGGCATGAGCCGTTCAAGCATTTGCCAGCCGGGCAGGAGGCGCGGGGCGACCGCGTGGGCGATGGGCAGCGTGGCGCTGGTGAGTTCGGCGCAGCTGGGCATGCGCTGGGGCATGAGCCGTCTGCCCTCCCCTGATGCCTGGCCGGGTTTGCGCGGGCTGACACAACTGAGCCCTTTCGCCGTGCTGGTGATCGGCGCCGCGATCATTGCCTATGGGCTGTCGATGCTCGCCTGGCTGCTGGCGCTGCGCGACCTTCCGCTGAGTCGCGCCTATTCGCTGCTCAGCGTCAGCTACGGGCTGGTGTATGCCCTCGCCGCGGCGCTGCCATTTTTCCATGAGACGTTCACGGTATCGAAAACTTTGGGCGTCATCCTGATCGTGATGGGCGTGCTGACCATCAACCTTCGGCGCATTTCCAGCACTCCTCCACAGGGCTTTTCTTCATGAGAATCAGCGTTTTCGGTAGCGGGTATGTCGGGCTGGTGCAAGCCACCGTGCTTGCTGAAGTGGGCCACGACGTGGTCTGCATGGACATCGACCAGGCCAAGGTCGAGCAGTTGCGGCAGGGTCAGGTGCATATTTTCGAACCGGGGCTGGCCGGCCTGGTGCGCGAGAACCTGGAGAACAAACGCCTGCAGTTCACCACCGACACGCAACGGGCGGTCGAGCACGCCGAGGTGCTGTTTATCGCCGTCGGCACGCCGTCCCGCGATGACGGCTCGGCAGACCTGACGGGTTTTTTCGCCGTCGGTGATGCCATCGCGACGTACCGCTCGGAGCCGCTGATCATCGTCGAGAAGTCAACGGTGCCGGTGGGCAGTGGCGACGCGTTGCGCGGTCATATCGACAAGGCGCTGCGCCAGGCCGGTCGCTTGCTGCAGTTCGATATCGTCTCCAATCCGGAGTTTCTCAAAGAGGGTTCGGCGGTCAACGACTGTCGGCGCCCGGACCGCATCGTCATCGGCTGCGACAGCGATGCCGTGCGCAAAGTCATGCGCGAGCTGTACGCGCCGTTCAACCGCAACCATGACCGGATCATGTTCATGGACCTGCGCAGCGCCGAGCTGACCAAGTACGCAGCCAATTGCATGCTGGCGACCAAGATCAGCTTCATCAACCAGATCGCCGAACTGGCCGAACACCTGGGCGCGGACGTTGAGTCAGTGCGGCTGGGCATCGGCGCGGATTCGCGGATCGGCTACGACTTCATCTACCCCGGCTGCGGTTACGGCGGCTCGTGCTTCGGCAAGGACATTCGCGCGCTGATCCACAGCGCCCGGGAAGCCCATTGCTCCAACGACCTGCTGGCGGTGGTCGAGGCCATCAACGAGCGGCAGAAGAACAAGCTGTTCGAGCGGGTGAACGCCTTTTACGAAGGGGATCTGCGCGGCAAGACGTTCGCGCTGTGGGGCCTGGCGTTCAAGCCAAACACCGACGACATGCGCGACGCGCCCAGTCGCGTGCTGATGGAAGCGTTGTGGGACGCCGGCGCCACCGTGCGCGCGTTCGACCCCGAGGCCATGCAGGAGACGCAACGGATTTACGGCCACCGCAGGGATCTGATTTTGATGGGCACGCCGGAATCCACGCTGAACGATGCCGATGCGTTGATCGTTTGCACCGAGTGGCAGCAGTTCAAGGCCCCGGATTTCGAGCTGATCCAGCAACGCCTCGCTGCGCCGGTGATCTTCGACGGCCGCAACCTGTACGACACCGAACGCCTGGCCCAGAGCGGGTTTCACTACTTCCCGATCGGGCGCGGGGAATCCTGCGAGCTGCCGATCCCGCAAAAGCAGTGGATGCCGTACAAAAGTGTGGCGGGTGGTTCGATGGTGTAGCAGCCGACCCCTTCCCGGCTAAAGCCGGTCCCACAGTAAGGGCCCGGCGCCAGCCCCGCGGAATGCACGCGATGCTTTTAGTAGGACCGGCTTCAGCCGGGAAGAGGCCTTTTTGTGCGCCACAAGATTGCAGTGGTCTAATTTCCCCGGACACCTCGATAAGTGGAAAATACATTTATCGAGGTGTCTTTCATGACTAGAAAACGCAACAGGTTTGAC
>NZ_JAUERW010000007.1:0-233158 GCF_041060465.1 Pseudomonas sp. W2Oct36 | reverse complement strand
AAGTTTTCAAAGTTTCCTGATCAACTTCAACCACTTGCGCTTCGTTCGACTTGGCGTCTCACGTCAGCGGGAGGCGAATTCTACAGCGTTAAAACCTGCTGTCAACTGCCTTTTTCACCGCTGTCGATTCAAGCATCTGAACCGAAGCATTCCTCGCTGCTTACTTCGTCCAACTCTTTGATTATCAAGGAGTTTTCCGTTTCGTCTGCGCCGGAAGTGGGGCGAATTATAGACAGATCCAGAGGGGCGTCAACCCCTAATTTAATGAAACTGTCATATCAGTCAAAAAATAGCTGCTGGGAGGGCAAGTTTGGCAACTTGCCCTCCCCAAAGCTTTAAAGACTAGGGAATGCGAACTGCGATGCCTCGTGACTGGCGCGCTGCGGCCACCGCTGTGTGATGGCTTTGCGGCGGGTATAGAAACGAACGCCATCCGGGCCATAGGCATGCAAGTCACCAAACAGTGAACGTTTCCATCCACCAAAGCTGTGATAAGCGACAGGCACAGGCAGCGGAACGTTCACCCCAACCATACCCACCTCGATCTGATCGCAGAACAAGCGGGCCGCCTCACCATCGCGGGTGAAAATGCAGGTACCATTGCCGTATTCATGGTCGTTAATCAACTGCATCGCATGTTCAAGACTGTTCACACGCACAATGCACAGCACCGGCCCGAATATCTCTTCTTTATAGATACGCATCTCGGCCGTGACATGGTCGAACAGGCAGCCACCCAGAAAGAATCCATCTTCATGTCCGGGGACCGTGAGCCCACGACCATCTACCACAAGCTTCGCACCTGCACCCACGCCGTCTTCTATATAGCTGCTGACCTTGTCACGATGCTGCCCCGTGACCAAGGGGCCCATATCAAGGCCGTTGGAAGTCCCGGCGCCGATCTTCAATCCATTGATTTGCGGCACTAGCTTGGCAACCAATGCGTCGGCTACCTGGTCACCCACGCACACTGCAACCGAAATCGCCATGCAGCGCTCGCCGCACGAACCATAGGCCGCGCCCATCAAAGCGCTCACGGCGTTATCCAGGTCTGCGTCGGGCATCAGCACGGCGTGGTTCTTCGCGCCGCCCAGTGCTTGAACCCGCTTGCCGCGTGCGGTGGCTTCTTTATAGATGTACTCGGCAATCGGTGTAGACCCCACAAAGCTCAGCGCTTTGACTTCAGGGGCTTCGATCAGCGCATCAACCGCCACCTTGTCGCCGTGCACGACATTGAGTACACCCTTCGGCAATCCGGCCTCATGCAGCAACTCAGCGATCAGCAACGTTGAGCTCGGATCGCGCTCGGACGGTTTGAGGATGAAACAGTTGCCGCAGGCGATCGCCAACGGGTACATCCAAAGCGGAACCATCGCGGGGAAGTTGAACGGGGTGATGCCCGCCACTACGCCAAGCGGCTGAAAGTCAGACCATGCATCAATGTTCGGGCCGACGTTGCGGCTGTACTCGCCCTTGAGGATCTCAGGCGCCGCACTCGCGTATTCGACATTCTCGATACCGCGTTTGAGTTCTCCCGCCGCGTCTTCGAGGGTCTTGCCGTGCTCTTCGCTGATCAGTCGGGCAATACGTGCCTCGTTCTGTTCCAACAGCTGCTTGAAGCGGAACATCACCTGCGCGCGTTTGGCAGGAGGGGTGTTGCGCCATGCAGGGAAGGCCGCTTTGGCCGAGTCGATCGCCTGTTGCACGGTTTCGCGACTGGCGAGTGGCACCGTGCGAATGGCCTGGCCAGTCGACGGGTTGAACACATCGGCGCTGCGGACGTTTTCGCTGATCAGCTCGCCATGTATCAGGTGTTGAATGGTGCTCATGCATAACTCCGGAAAATATCAGCCCGCAGGCGCTACCGAAGTGGCGCCTGTGAGCCTGCAAAGGGGATCAGTCGATTTGATTCAGGGCCTGACCAACTGCGTCAAACATGCGGTCGAGGTCGTCCGGCTTGCTGTTGAAAGTCGGGCCAAATTGCAGGGTGTCACCGCCGAAGCGCACGTAGAAACCGGCCTTCCACAGCTTCATCGCGGTCTCGAAGGGACGCACAATGGCATCGCCGTCGCGCGGTGCAATCTGAATAGCGCCTGCAAGCCCATAGTTACGGATGTCGACGACGTTTTCGCTGCCCTTGAGGCCGTGCAACGAGTTTTCGAAATGGGGGGCGGTTTCGGCTACTTGCTGCACCAGGCTCTCGCGCTGAATGATCTCCAGGGCGGCAAGCCCGGCAGCGCAGGCAACCGGATGAGCTGAATAGGTATAGCCATGGGGAAACTCCACGGCGTACTCGGGCGTCGGCTGGTTCATGAATGTCTGGTAGATCTCGGTGCTCGCAATGACTGCTCCCATGGGGATCGCACCGTTGGTGATCTGCTTGGCGATACACATCAAGTCCGGCGTCACGCCGAAGCTGTCGGCGCCGAACATCGAACCGGTGCGCCCGAAGCCAGTAATCACCTCATCGAAAATCAGCAGAATATTGTGCTGATCACAGATTTCACGCAGACGCTTGAGATACCCCTGCGGCGGGACAATCACGCCCGCAGAGCCCGCCATGGGCTCAACGATCACCGCTGCAATGTTCGAAGCGTCGTGCAGCTCGATCAGCTTGAGCATCTCATCCGCCAGCGCAATGCCGCCCTGCTCCGGCATGCCACGTGAATAGGCGTTGCTGGCAAGCAGTGTATGGGGCAGATGGTCGACGTCCATCAATTGCCCGAACATCTTGCGGTTGCCGTTGACGCCACCCAGGCTGGTGCCCGCGATGTTCACGCCGTGATAGCCACGGGCACGGCCGATCATCTTGGTTTTGGTCGCCTGACCTTTCAAGCGCCAGTAAGCGCGCACCATCTTGACGGCAGTGTCAGCGCACTCCGATCCGGAGTCGGTATAGAAGACGTGATTCAACTTGCCGGGTGTCAGATCGGTGATCTTTTCAGCCAGCTGGAAGGACAGCGGGTGTCCGAATTGGAATCCCGGCGAGTAGTCCAGCGTACCTAGCTGCCGGGAAACCGCTTCCTGAATCTCCTTGCGGGTGTGCCCTGCCCCACAGGTCCACAGCCCCGACAGACCGTCATAAATTTTGCGGCCTTTGTCGTCCGTGAGATAGCTCCCCTCGGCGGCGACGATCAGACGTGGATCGCGATGGAAGTTTCGGTTCGCCGTGTAGGGCATCCAGTGGGCGTCAAGTTTGAGTTGGCTCGCCAGAGACATGTCGGACGATTCGGGCATATTCATCGGAATTAACCTCACTGGTCGTGGGGGCCTGACTTCCCCATTGAAGTGCGGGCAGGTGCAAGCCGGTTGCAGCTAAAGTGTCACGGGCATAAAGTCTGGAAAACCCTGCTTTTACGATCCTCAGTTCATCGGCCACTAAACTATGAGCACCCGCCGCAACGACCCGCTGGCGCAAGTCAGCGATTTTGACATCCGTCTGCTGCGCATCTTTCGCAGCGTAGTAGAGTCCGGCGGCTTCTCGGCAGCGGAAAGCGCGCTGGGTATTGGTCGATCTGCCATCAGTCAGCAGATGAGTGATCTCGAACAGCGCCTGGGATTACGCCTTTGCCAACGAGGCCGTGCCGGGTTTTCCCTGACGGAGGAAGGCCGAGAGGTCTATCAGTCATCACTGCAGCTATTGAGCGCACTTGAGAGTTTTCGTACGGAGGTGAACGGTCTTCACCGGCATCTGCGCGGCGAATTGAACATCGGGCTGACGGACAATCTGGTCACACTCCCCCACATGCGCATCACCCACGCGCTTTCCCAGCTGAAAGAACGTGGCCCGGACGTGCACATCAATATCCGCATGATCGCGCCCAACGAAGTCGAGCAAGGGGTGCTCGACGGCAGCTTGCATGTTGGCGTCGTACCCCAGGCCAGCGCCTTGTCAGGCCTGGAATATCAGCCGCTGTATAGCGAACGTTCGCTGCTGTATTGCGCGGTCGGGCATCCCTTGTTTTACGTAGACGATGCGCTGCTTGACGACGATCGACTGTCCGCACAGGAAACCATTGCGCCGACGTTTCGTCTGCCGAGTGAAATCCAGGCCCACTATCAGGCGCTGAAGTGCACCGCGAGCGCGTCGGATCGGGAAGGCATGGCGTTTCTGATTCTGACCGGGCGTTACATCGGTTATCTGCCCGACCACTACGCCAGCCTTTGGGTGCAACAAGGTCGGCTGCGTGCGCTGAAGCCCAAAGCGCGGTTTTACGACCTCAGCCTTGTGACCGTCACACGCAAAGGCCGCCGCCCCCATTTGGTGCTGGAAAGTTTTCTGGAGAGTCTGGCTGCCACACGATGAAGCCGGCTCAGTACGTTGGCGCCTCAATAACACGCAGTCAACCGGCTGCCATATTCGTCCAGCCCTTGATACACGGGCATGTACAGCGAATCGGTGAACAGGTAACTGATCAATTGGACAGGTTTTTGCAGTAACGCTGGATGTCGAAGCCCCACACAAACATCGAGAGCCAGCATGCAGCCTGAAGCGCCAGACAATAACGACCTCATCTATGGCCTCAACGACCGGCCGCACCCCGGACCCGCGGTCCTGGCTGCAATCCAGCATGTCCTCGCCGCATTCGTGGGCATTATCACGCCGCCACTGATTATCGGATCGGCGCTCGGGCTTGGTGCCTACATGCCGTATCTGATCAGCATGGCGCTGATGGTCTCGGGGGTGGGCACGTTCATTCAGGCGCGCCGACCGTTCGGTATCGGCGCCGGCATGATTTGCCTGCAAGGCACCAGCTTCGCATTTCTCGGTGCGGTGCTGTCGGCAGGTTTCATGGTCAAGCAGCGCGGTGGCAGCCCGGAAGACATCATGGCCATGGTGTTCGGGGTATGTTTCTTCGGCGCCGTCGTGCAGATTGTGCTGAGCCGTTTCATCGGCCAATTGCGTCGGGTGATCACACCGCTGGTCACCGGTATCGTCATCACGCTGATCGGCGTCAGCTTGATCAAGGTCGGCGTAACGGATTTGGGAGGCGGCTTCAACGCTCCGGACTTCGGCGAGCCGGTGAATCTGGCCCTTGGCGTTTTTGTGCTGGCAGTGATCGTCGTGCTCAACCGTTCAAGCGCGCCCTGGTTGCGGCTGTCGGCCATTATTATCGGGCTCGCGGTCGGCAGCATTGCAGCGTGGTTCAGCGGCAAGCTCGTACCTCACTCCATCGCCGATGTTGCGCTGGTCAGCATTCCCGTGCCTTTTCGGTTCGGATTCAGCTTCGACTGGGCCGCGTTCCTACCGGTGGCGCTTATTTATCTGATCAGCAGTATAGAAACCGTCGGCGACCTCACCGCCAACTGCATGCTCTCCCGCGAACCCATCAAGGGCCAAAGCTACATTGCCCGACTGAAGGGCGGTGTATTGGGCGACGGTGTCAGTTGCATGATCGCAGCGACTTTCAGTGCCTTCCCGAATACGACCTTTGCGCAGAATAACGGGGTGATTCAGCTCACCGGCGTGGCCAGCCGCTATGTCGGCCTCTATATAGGAGCGATCCTTTTTCTGCTTGGACTGTTTCCGGTGATCGGTGCGATTCTTCAGCAGATTCCGAAACCAGTGCTTGGCGGCGCAACATTGGTGATGTTCGGCAGCGTCGCGGCGGCGGGCGTGCGGATCCTTGCTCAAGCGCCGCTGGATCGCCGCAGCATGTTGATCATCGCCACCTCGTTCGGTATAGGGCTGGGTATCGCGGCGCAGCCGACGCTGCTGCATCATTTGCCGCAATGGGTGCAGAGTCTGTTCGACTCGGCAATCACCAGCGGCGGTCTGACGGCCATCGTGATGTGCCTGTTACTTCCGGAGGCCAAGACCTCGAGCGAAGCCAACAACCAGGCAACGGAATCCTTTGAGCACTGATTTACAAGGTCACGCTTGTCGGATGATCGCGGGTGCGCTATGTGTTCACCGCGTCGCACCCAAATGATCCGTCTGGAACCGCACATGACCCTCGAAGTCCCCGCTCACAGCCCCAGCGCCAACAAACCGGCCAGCCGCATTCGGCAGAAGAACGAAGAAGCGATCCTCAAGGCTGCCGAGGACGAGTTCGCTCGGCATGGCTTCAAGGGCACCAGCATGAACACCATCGCGCAGAATGCCGGTTTGCCCAAAGCCAACTTGCACTATTACTTCACCAACAAGCTGGGTCTGTATATCGCGGTGCTGAGCAACATCATCGAGTTGTGGGACAGTACCTTTAACAACTTGAGCGCAGACGACGATCCGGCACAGGCGCTGACGCACTACATACGCGCCAAGATGGAGTTCTCACGACGCCAGCCACAGGCTTCGCGCATATTCGCGATGGAGATCATCAGTGGCGGCGAGTGCCTGAGCCAGTATTTCAGCCAGGACTACCGCGAATGGTTCCAAAGGCGTGCCGCCGTTTTCCAGGCCTGGATCGACGACGGAAAGATGGATCCGGTCGATCCGGTGCATCTGATTTTCCTGCTGTGGGGCAGCACTCAGCATTACGCTGACTTCGCCACGCAGATTTGCCAGGTCACCGGCCGTTCGAAGCTGACCAGGCAAGACATGGAGGCCGCTGGGGATAACTTGATCCGCATTATCCTCAAAGGCTGCGGACTCACGCCTGCTTTATAACCCTGAAAACCCAAGCGCAGTCTGGAACTACAATGCCTTTTACGCTCACCGGCCCCTGCGAGTTTCGCGAAGAGATTCGCAAGAGCCGATTCATTACCCTCGCCGCCCCCATCGACACGGCTGCCGATGCTCAAGCGTTCATCGAGGAGCACAGTGATCTCGACGCCACGCACAATTGCTGGGGCTGGAAGCTGGGCGCGCAGTACCGCAGCAACGACGATGGAGAACCGGGCGGCACGGCTGGGCGGCCGATACTCGCGGCCATTGATGCTCAGGATTTCGATCAGGTCGTAGTGCTGGTCATCCGCTGGTACGGCGGGATTCAACTGGGCACCGGCGGGCTCGCGAGGGCCTACGGTGGAGGCGCCAATAAATGCCTGCAGCAGGCTGATCGGGTGCCGTTGATCAACCGAGTGTCGTTGCAATTCGATTGCAGCTTCAGTGAACTGGTGCTGATAAAGCTGCGAGTGGCTGAACTCAACGGGCTTGTGGAGGATGAGCGCTTCAACGCAAACGGCGTCACGCTCTCAATCGCCCTGGGGCCCGAGCAGATCGAAACCCTTCAACGCCAGTTGTCCGACATCAGTCGCGGGCGGATTGTCTTGCAGCCGCCGCAGTAATCGATCCGCAGACATATCGACGCCCTCCCGGCTAAAGCCGTCCTACAAGGAAACGCGACGGCTGTAATCGCCAGTGGCATTTGCCCACATCTACTGTGCATCCGGCTGTGGACAAGCTGAGCACATATCGCCGTAGGCCACGACCCATAAGGCTTTGCGCAGCTTGATCACTTTTTAGCCAAAACAGTGCCCTGTGAGTAAAACCTGTCGTAAAACAGGATGTTAACGCCAGTTATGCCGATGCAACCCCCCGATTCGAGCGGACTGTATCGCTACTCCACAGTTGCTCACATTACCTGTGGAGCAAACTGTGGATAACCCGTGCAAGCCTTCGCCGACGGCCGGGTACAGCACGCATTGGCGGAATTGGATATTTTTTATACAGACATACCGCCAGCAGGCACGAGCGTGCGCCATCCTGCCCCCTGAGCTTCCTGTGGGAAACGTCCACTCACATATGTCGCGAGCCTCTGTCATCCTCTGGCGCTAACGTGTGCGCCTCGCGGCAACACGGCGCTTCAAGAAACAAAATTCCCGTCGCGCCGTGCTGTCCATGGATTGAGCTAAATTTTTTGTTTGCCTGTAAAGGAGTCATTTCAATGTCCACCCCTAAAACAGCCCTGATCATCGGAGCGTCACGCGGCCTCGGCCTCGGACTGGTGAAACGTCTGACGGAACTGGGCTGGGAAGTCACTGCCACCGTCCGCGACGCGCAAAAGGCCGACGAGATCAAGGCACTGCCGAATGTTCAGTTGCAGACACTGGACATCGACGAGCCGTCTTCCCTCGAAGTGCTGACTCATAACCTCAAGGGCCAGACGTATGACCTGCTGTTCGTCAACGCCGGCGTGATGGGCCCGATGCATCCCAACCCCACCGACGCCACTGCCGGCGAACTGGGTCAGCTGTTTCTCACCAACGCCGTCGCGCCCATCCGCCTCGCCAAACGCTTCGTCGACCAGATCCGTCCCGAGACCGGCGTGATTGCGTTCATGAGCTCGGTGCTCGGCAGCGTCACCATGCCGGACGCGCCAGAGATGGCGCTGTACAAAGCAAGCAAAGCCGCGCTGAACTCAATGACCCACACGTTCGTGACGCAATTGGCCGATAGCAAGCCCACCGTGGTATCGATGCACCCGGGCTGGGTCCGTACGGCGATGGGTGGCGAAGGCGCAGATATCGACGTCGAGACCAGCGTGCGTGGGATTGTCGAGCAGCTTGAGCGGTTTGCAGGGAAAGGCGGTCATCACTTCGTGAACTATAAGGGTGAGACGATTCCCTGGTGATTGCGATGCAAGTCGCGGCAGCATGAGCTGACGTGACTTGCCCGCGCCCGCCACACCATTCTAGAATCCGCCCTCGCCTCGCAGCACGTTCGATGCTGCGGCGACCCTGGATCAGCAGACAGGGCAACACTGAGCTGGCGACCTGAACCCACTTTCAGAGGAGCCGGCCAATGCCCGCGATCCGTACCTGGTTGAAAAACCCCCTCGCCGTTTTCACGGCCAATGAACTCGATGCTCGCGGCGGCCTGGTGGTCGAAGGCGGGGTTATCGTGGAGATGCTCCCGCTCGGGCAACAGCCTGCACAGCCTTGCGATCACGTATTCGATGCACGGGAGCATGTGCTGCTGCCCGGCCTGATCAACACTCACCACCACTTTTATCAAACGCTGACTCGCGCCTGGGGCCCGGTGGTCAATCAGCCGTTATTCCCCTGGCTGAAAACCCTGTACCCGGTGTGGGCGCGATTAACGCCGGAAAAGCTCGCACTGGCCAGCAAGGTCGCCCTGACCGAGTTGCTGCTGTCGGGCTGCACCACCGCCGCCGACCACCATTATTTGTTTCCGCAGGGTTTGGAAGCCGCCATCGATGTCCAGGTAGAAAGCGTCCGCGAACTGGGGATGCGCGCGATGCTGACGCGGGGTTCGATGACCCTGGGCGAGGCAGACGGAGGCCTGCCACCCCAACAAACCGTCCAGCAGGGCCAGGTGATTCTCGATGACAGCGTACGGTTGATCGAGACCTACCACGAGCGGGATGACGGCGCGCAAGTCCAGATTGCGTTAGCACCGTGTTCGCCGTTTTCCGTGACAACCGAGATCATGGCTGAAAGCGCGGCGCTGGCGGAGAAGCACGACGTGCGCCTGCACACGCATCTGGCCGAAACCCTGGATGAGGAGGATTTCTGCCTGCAGCGCTTCGGCCTGCGCACAGTGGATTACCTGGACAGCGTCGGGTGGCTTGGCCCTCGTACCTGGCTGGCGCACGGGATTCACTTCAACAGTGAAGAGATCACGCGCCTTGGCCAGGCGGGCACCGGGGTCTGTCATTGCCCGAGTTCGAACATGCGCCTTGCGTCAGGCATCTGCCCCACGCTGGACCTGCTTGCGGCGGGCGCGACAATCGGTCTGGGCGTCGATGGATCTGCGTCAAACGACGCCTCGAACATGATGCTTGAGGCCAAGCAGGCGCTTTACCTGCAGCGCTTGCGTTACGGGGCGGAAAAGATCACGCCGGAACTGGCATTGCGCTGGGCGACCAAGGGCTCGGCGCAATTGTTGGGCCGGCAGGACATTGGCGAGTTGGCCGTGGGCAAACAGGCTGATCTGGCGCTGTTCAAGCTGGACGAGTTGCGCTTCTCTGGCAGCCACGATCCGCTCTCGGCGTTGTTGCTGTGCGGGGCCGATCGCGCAGATCGGGTGATGATCGGCGGCAAATGGCGAGTGATTGATGGTCAGGTAGAAGGGCTGGATCTGAAGGGATTGGTCGCAGACCATCGGCAGGCCGCTGCGGAATTGATCAGGGGGTGATGCGCTGCTGCAGCGGTGGGGAAGTGAAACTGCTAACTCCCCACTGCTGCCTTCAAGCCGAAACCGGTCTACAGCCCCATCAAAGACAGCATGATGAAGGTGGCAAACAGCACAAAATGCGTCATGCCTTCGATGGCGTTGGTTTCGCCGTCGTTGAGGTTGATGGCGCAGACCAGCAAGGTGACGAAGATCATCACTGTCTGCACCGGCGTCATCGCCATCTGGAACGCCTGACCGCTGTAGAGCGCCATGCCTTCCATCACCGGAACGGTCAGGATCACCGTCGACAGCGAGGCCCCCAGCGCAATGTTGACCACTGACTGCATGCGGTTGGCCAGCGCGGCTCGCAAGGCGGTCAGGATTTCCGGCGCTGCCGAGATCGCCGCCACCAGAATCGCCGTCATGACAGGCGGCGCGCCGCTGCCTTCCAGACCCAGATCGACGGTTTTCGACATGACCTCGGCCAACGCGCCAATCACCACCACGCCGAAAACCAGCGTGGCGATCGAACGCGTCAGGTTGACTGGCTCGTGCGCTTCTTCGGCCTCACCCTTGCGGCGCTTCTTGTCCGGGTAGTTGTAGCTGAAGAAGTAACTGTGCGGCCCAACCTGCATACGCAGGAACAGCGCATAAAGCAGAATCATTGCGCCGATGGTGAAGGCCGAGTAAAGCTTCCACTTCCCTTCGGGAATGAATTCCGGCACCACCATCGACACCGCCATGGCCGTCAGAATCATCACGCTGTAAGACCGCGCGGAGTCATCGTTGTAAGACTGTTCGCCGTGCTTGAGCCCGCCCATCAACGCGGCCAGACCCAGAATCCCGTTGATGTCGAGCATTACGGCCGAGTAGATGGTGTCCCGCACCAGCGTGGGTGAAGGTTCGTTACTCATCATGATCGCCAGAATCACGACCTCAACCAGCACCGCCGACAAGGTCAGGATCATCGTACCGTAGGGATCACCGACCTTTTCCGCCAGCAACTCGGCATGGTGAGCCACGCGCAGCGAGGCGCATATGATGAAGCCCACCAGGGCGATGCCCGCGATCAGCGCGATGGTGTGCCCATTGCTGAGCAACTGATGTTCGTAGAAGTACGCGAAAAAGGTCGCAATGACCGCCAGTAGAAGAAACTTTTCCTGCTTTAGAATCGTGCCCATCGCTGCCTTTTAGCCCCTTGCGACCCTGGCCGCACATCCATGAAGTGAAGTTTACTGAAGCGCTTGAGAGTGTGGATGTAAACAAAGGTTTCAAGACAGGTTAGCAGCGGGTCGCGACACATCGTCGCGCCGCCCCATCAAATTGTCTTCAATCTGACGGTGTTCAGGACCGGCAGTCGCCTATAAACCCCGGCAAATGCGACGTATCGTTGCCTGAACCGTTGGTGATGCAAGCCAAAGTACCGTGTGAACCGTCCGGTCAGGTTTTATTCAGCCCACGCGCCTGACTCTGTAGAATGCCCGCCATTGCACCTTAAGAGACAACGCCCATGTACGACTGGTTGAACGCCCTGCCCAAGGCAGAACTGCACCTGCATCTGGAGGGCTCGCTGGAGCCGGAACTGTTGTTCGCTCTGGCTGAGCGCAACAAGATCGCCCTGCCCTGGGCAGACGTCGAAACCCTGCGCAAGGCCTATGCCTTCAATAATCTGCAGGAGTTTCTCGACCTGTATTACCGCGGCGCCGACGTGCTGCGCACCGAGCAGGATTTCTACGACCTGACCTGGGCCTACCTGGAGCGCTGCAAGGCGCAGAACGTCATTCACACCGAACCGTTCTTCGATCCTCAGACCCACACCGATCGCGGCATTCCCTTTGAAGTCGTGCTTAACGGCATTGCCGGCGCCTTGAAAGACGGCAAGGAAAAACTCGGCATCGGCAGTGGCCTGATCCTCAGCTTCCTGCGCCATTTGAGCGAAGACGAAGCGCAGAAAACCCTCGATATGGCCCTGCCCTATCGCGATACCTTCGTCGCCGTCGGCCTGGACAGCTCGGAAATGGGCCATCCGCCGAGCAAGTTCAAGCGCGTCTTTGATCGCGCTCGCGGTGAAGGCTTCCTGACTGTTGCCCACGCCGGTGAAGAAGGTCCGCCGGAGTACATCTGGGAAGCACTGGATTTGCTGAAGATCCAGCGTATCGATCACGGCGTGCGCGCCATCGAAGACGAGCGCCTGATGCAGCGCATCATCGATGAGCAAATCCCCCTGACGGTCTGCCCGTTGTCCAACACCAAGCTCTGCGTTTTCGATCACATGGGTCAGCACAACATTCTGGACATGCTCGAGCGCGGCGTGAAAGTGACCGTCAACTCCGATGATCCGGCGTACTTCGGGGGCTACGTGACCGAGAACTTCCACGCGCTGCACACCCATCTGGGCATGACCCAGGATCAGGCCAAGCGCCTGGCGCAAAACAGCCTCGACGCCCGCCTGATCAAGCCCTGATCAGTCACCTCCTTTGATGAGCAAAAGCGTGTGGACGTTCTGCGCCACACGCCGCGCTTCCTCCGAGGGCGTCACGCCGCCGAAGCGATCTTGCTGATTTCTCGCTGCCCATTGGAAGAGACCTGCAACGTAGAGGCCTCTTCCGTCGTCCGCAGCCAACCCAGCTGCATGAACAACTGCAACAGCCCTGCCCCCAAGGCGCCGCCCAGGTGCGGCCTGCTTTCATGGCAGTCAACACAGGCACACACGGCTTCGCGTCGTCTGTGGGCCAGCGCGGGAATAAAAATCCCCCGTTCGGCAAAGCGGGAAATACCGACACTGGTGACTTCGAGACGGTGCTCGGATTGTTCGATCCAGCCCGCTCCCAGCATCCTCAAATACAGCTCGGCCCCCATTTCGCCACCCAGGTGATCCGCGCAGACACTGGCGCGACAAAGCGGCAGTGGTGGCAACGGTTGCGCCATGCTGCGGCTGATCAGATCCGCGCTGACCATTGATGCACTGACCAGCGCCTGGACGGCGGTGCGGACTTCCGGGGCAGCGAGCCTGAAGTAGCGCTTGCGGGCACGCACTTCGTGGCGCAGCAATCCCCCGGCGGCAAGGCGCGCCAGATGCGCACCGGCGGAGGAAGTGGAAAGACCCACCAGCGAAGCTACTTCATTGGCCGCCCGCGATGTTCCGTCCATTAATGCCCACACGATCGCACTGCGTTTGGGGTCGGCGAGCAACGCAGCGATCTGGCTGATGCAAGGTACATATTCCATGTCTTCACTCCCTGTTGAACATTATCTAAGCGGACCGGCGCCGGTGCGCAGGTCGAGGCGTGCATTGGCGCGGGATCACGGGCGTAATCAGTCGAAAGCGCCGGGCCGCTGCTGTGGTGGACCATCATCGGTGTTTAAGGCGAAAACGAACCTTGATTTAAATCACCTCATACGAACTCTGATCGCTTGAACTTGCAGGCCATACAGACAGCTGCGCCATCGCAATACAGTTAGAAAAATGAGAATTAAATCGGATCCATGACGGCGCTTAGTATAAGACCTGCAGCCGATCGGCGGATCAACTTGTCCATGGGCTTGCCCTTTGTTTGTGGGCCGTTTTGGCGAATGTTCAGCATAATCCGGCATATCATTTTATGGACAGACTCAGCTGGATAGCCGCCCTCCCCCCTTAAAGGTCGGGCATTTGCGGGAATGACGGCAGTTCGCGAATTTAGCGCCAGGGCGATTGCCTACAACGGAAACTCCTGAGCCCTTCAAGAAAATAATCTGCTGACGGGGGATGTCAGAAGTGAACTTCTCTGGATAAATCACGCGACTCCGTTAAGAGTTTTGATTCCCTGTAAGAAGTTTCCAATTCGAAAGTAGTAAACAACCTCATGTAACCCACTCTTTTTCAACAGGCTGAACATGCTTGTACAGGCACACATTAAACCCGGTGAAAATCGGCAACGCGTTAACGTTGCCGACGTCGGTTAAATACGCACATCCGTGTGGGGAGTCTGCGCGTCTCGCTTCTGCTGCGACCGGCGAGTGATCATGGCAAGCGTCACAGCCAGCACACCACACAAGGTAATGACGGTCGCCATCGGCACGGCTGTTCCGTCATGCAGTACGCCAACCAGTGCCGCAGCGCCCGCTGCGACACTGAATTGCAAACACCCCAACAAGGCCGACGCGCTGCCCGCGCGTTTGCCCTGCCCGCTCATCGCGCACGCTGAAGCGTTAGGGATGATGCAGCCCAGGCTGGCGATATAGATGAACAGCGGGATCAGCAGCGGCCACAGCTTTTCGGTGTGCAGGGAGGCGATGGTCAACAGCACGAGAGCGGCAGCGAGATAGATCCAGACAGTCCGCGACAGCAACCACGCCGGACCATAGCGGCCAACGAGTCGGGCGTTCACCTGGGCGATGAGGATGAAGCCGGCAGCGTTGATGCCGAACAACCAGCCGTAGTGTTCCGCCGGGACGCCGTAGAGCTTGATGAAAACGAAAGGCGAGCCAGCAATGTAGGAGAACATCCCGGCCATCGCGATGCCGCCGGTGAGCGCGTGGCCCAGAAAGATCCGGTCGCCCAGCAGGTTCCAGTAAGAACCCAGCGCGCCCGAGAGCGGCAGTCGCGGGTGGCCGGCCGGCATGCTTTCCGGCAAGCCCCTGAATACCGCCACTGCGGTGAGTGCGCTGAATCCCGTCAAGGTCAGGAAGATGGCCTGCCAACCCACGACGTTGACCAACAACCCGCCCAGCATGGGGGCCAGAATCGGCGCCAGGCCCATGACCAGCATCAATTGCGAGAACACCTTGGCCGAGTCGACGGGTGAGCATTTGTCGCTGACGATCGCCCGCGACAGCACCATGCCGGCACATCCGCCCAACGCTTGTACGAAGCGGGCAGCAATCAGCCACTCCAGTGAAGGCGCCAGGGCGCACGCCAGGGATGCGAGGGTGAACAAGCCGACGCCAAACAACAGCGGGATCCGACGGCCGAAACGATCGGCGATCGGGCCATAGGCAAGCTGGCCGATGCTCAGGCCGAGGAAATAAGAGGCCAGGGTCAGCTGAACGTGTTTCTCGTCGGTGCCGAACGCCAACGCGATGGCGGGGAAACCTGGCAGGTAAAAGTCGATGGCCAACGGGCCAAAAGCGCTGAGTGCGCCGAGGATCAGAATCGTTCTGAGGTTCATCAATCTTCCTAAACGGTTTTGCGCAGCGCGACAGTTTAACAACCTTGAATCTGCACGGCCCGCTCAGAGGAAAATTACCGGACGTTTTTCAAGCTATCGTCGCCAAGCAAAGAAGGCGGAACTTAATGCGCGTGACCGGGCATCGGTTAATGGATTTCCTACAGCGTTTTTACCAATAACTCACAGAAGCGCTTCTAAACTTCTCTCAAGCAGTGAGGAAATCAAAATGAATGCGCGATGGGCTGTGCTGTGGTGCGTTGTAGTCATCGCCGGATGTCAGTCTACCCACGACCAGTTAGTGGCCGAAGGTTACCCACCGGCATTCGCTGACGGTTTTCAGGATGGCTGCGGGAGCGGGCGGCAATCCATCGATCTCATGAAAGGGCAATTCAAAAAGGACGTGCCGCGCTATTTGCGTGACACGCTGTATGCGCAAGGCTGGTCGGACGGATTCCGCCAGTGCCAGGCGCAACTTGCCAACAGCAATGTCCAGGATCAGGGCCGCGACAGCATCTGGAATGACCGGGACCGCGATTGGGACCGTCAGCGAACTCAGGACGCCGCCAAAGCCTACCGCTCTCATTGAAAGCCTGCCGCGGCGGACAGCGCGTGAAACTATCGGGGACTCACTATGGCCCAATGTGATCAAGCCATGAACAGGAGCCCGCCATGAGTCGCGCCTTCGTCAACGAAGACAACGCCGCCGCGCAAATCGACCCGCCGGTTGAACGGCAGATCAGCGCCCAGATCAACTACGTCACCCAGCGCGGCTTTGATCAATTGCACGTTCAGGTTGAGCAGCTGCAAGCGCAATACAGCGAACAGAACGCCCAAGGTGATGACGCCGACAAACAGCGCATGGCCGAAATCGAACGCGACCTGCGTTATTTCAACCAGCGCCTGCAGAGCGCCCAAGTGGTCAGCAGCGCGTCAGAGGACAAGGTTCAGATTGGCAGTTGGGTGACCTTTGCCGACGAGGACAGTGTCGAGCAGCGCGTGCAACTGGTCGGAGAGGATCAGGCCGATGCTGGCAGTCAGTTGATCAATTGGGCGTCGCCGCTGGGCAAGGCGTTGCTCGGCGCCAGTGTCGGTGACGAAGTCACTTGGCAGCGGCCGGTTGGCGATGCAGTCATCGAGGTCATGCGGATTGAGGCCGGCGACTGACTCAATTGACCGGCAATAGGCCAGACAAAAAAACGGAGCCCGAAGGCTCCGTTTTTTTATGACACCAACCCGAATCAGGCCAGTTTTTTGTGACGCACGCGGTGCGGCTGAGCGGCTGCGTCGCCGAGGCGTTTCTTGCGATCGGCTTCGTACTCGGTGTAGTTGCCTTCGAAGAACACAGCTTGCGAGTCATCTTCGTACGCGAGGATGTGAGTTGCAACGCGGTCAAGGAACCACCGATCGTGAGAGATCACAATGGCAGCACCCGGGAAGTCCAGCAGGGCTTCTTCGAGGGAACGCAGGGTTTCAACGTCGAGGTCGTTTGACGGTTCGTCGAGGAGCAGGACGTTGCCGCCCTCCTTCAACGTCAGCGCCAGGTGCAGACGACCGCGCTCACCGCCAGACAGGTCCTTCACGAACTTCTGCTGATCACCGCCTTTGAAGTTGAAACGGCCGACATAGGTGCGCGACGGGATTTCGTAGTTGCCGATCTTGATCTGATCGGAGCCGTCGGAAATCTGCGCGAACACGGTTTTGCTGCCGTCCAGGTCGTCGCGGCTTTGATCGACGCATGCCAGCTGCACGGTTTCGCCGACTTCGATGGAGCCGGAATCCGGTTGCTCCTTGCCCATCAGCATGCGGAACAGCGTTGACTTACCGGCACCGTTACCGCCGATCACGCCAACGATGGCGCCTTTAGGCATGGAGAACGACAGGTTGTCGATCAGCACGCGATCGCCATAGCCCTTGGTGACGTTCTTGAACTCGATGACCTTGTCGCCCAGGCGCGGACCAGCCGGGATGTAGATCTCGTTGGTTTCGCTGCGCTTCTGGAATTCCTGGGACTGCAGCTCTTCGAAGCGCTGCAGGCGGGCCTTGGATTTCGACTGGCGCGCCTTGGCACCTTTACGGACCCACTCAAGTTCTTCTTTCATGGCCTTTTCATGGGCCGACTGCTGCTTCGATTCGGCCGCCAGACGATCGGACTTGGCTTCAAGCCAGCCGGAGTAGTTGCCTTCGTACGGAATGCCCGCACCGCGGTCGAGTTCCAGAATCCAGCCAGCGACGTTGTCGAGGAAGTACCGGTCGTGGGTGATCGCCACGACGGTGCCCGGGAAATCGTGCAGGAAATGCTCGAGCCAGGCGACAGAATCGGCGTCCAGGTGGTTGGTCGGTTCGTCGAGCAGCAGCATGTCCGGAGCGGACAGCAGCAGGCGGCACAGCGCGACGCGACGTTTCTCACCACCAGAGAGGTGTTCGACCTTGGCATCCCAGGCTGGCAGACGCAGCGCATCGGCGGCGACTTCCAGCTGGCGCTCCAGGTTGTGGCCGTCGCTGGCTTGCAGGATGGACTCCAGCTTGGCCTGCTCGGCCGCCAGCTTGTCGAAATCAGCGTCCGGCTCCGCGTAAGCGGCATAGACTTCGTCCAGACGCGCTTGAGCGTCCTTGATAACGCTGACCGCTTCCTCGACCACTTCACGTACGGTCTTGGTCGGGTCGAGCTGCGGCTCTTGGGGCAGATAGCCGATGTTCAGCTCGGGCATCGGGCGCGCTTCACCATCAAACTCGGTGTCGACACCGGCCATGATTTTCAGCAGCGTGGATTTACCCGAACCGTTGAGGCCGAGGACGCCGATCTTGGCGCCGGGGAAAAACGAGAGGGAGATGTTTTTCAGGATTTCCCGCTTCGGCGGAACAACTTTGCTCAGCCGATGCATGGTAAAGACGTATTGAGCCATGGAATGAAAACCTGGAATGAGACGGTGAATAAAGGAGCGAGCTTGGTGCTGCGTCGCAAAAAATGCGTTTATCTTCGCGCCGCAGCTTGCCGTAGCGCGAATCCGGGCCTTGAATTGATCAGGCCGAAGCGGCGCGGCGGGGACAAACTTCCGAGCACCGGTATTAAAGCTGGAGCAATGCTTGCAGTCTTTTGAAGCATGCAAGCACACCGTGCAGAAACCGGCGCGTCGCGCGTGGCGCAAAGCTACCCGAATGCACGCAGCAGGGCAAACCGTCCGGCCCAATAGCGCTGGCACTTTGCCACAGCTCGGTGGCATGCTAGCCGCCTTTTGCGCACCGGGCTTATAGTGCGTATCGCACATGCTGATTCAGTCCAGTAGTCAGGATCACAGTTTGTTCAAACCGACACCCATCTCACCCCTGCGCCCATCCGATAGCGCAACGAATGTGCCTTTCAGAGGCGTACTCAGAGGTGCGCTCGCGGTCCTGGTCCTGATGATGTTGATGCTGTTGTTATGGCAGATGATCGAGCAGTTCCAGCAGTCTCAGGAGCGTCAGCACAAGCGCAGCATCGATTACAGCGTGCAGCTCGCCGACCGGTTGGGGCTGAACATGGCCCTCAACGCGCAGGTGGCACTGAACGTGCTCGACGAGGCGCACGACGCTTCGCAATCTGCAGACGAATCAGTGTCAGTGCTGGCCAGTCTGCGTCAGTCCATGCCGGCGCTGAAAAGCCTGGTCTGGCTCGACAGCGACGGGAATGTCGCTGTTGACAGCGACGGCGATACCCGTGACGTCGGCTTTTTGACCCAGATGCATTCGGTCGTCCAGGGTCACCCATACTTTTATGCCAACGACTCGAGCGCCTCGACGCTCTACCTGTTCATCCGTCAGCCGGGCACCGGCACCGGCAATGAGCGCTACTGGGCGCTACGGCTCAAGCCCGACATGCTGAAATCCCTGTCCCACCAAAGCGACCTGGATTTCCAGCCCGCTTGGCGGCTGGAAGATATCAGCAGTCACCGCCCCCTTTACAAAAGCCTGCCTGACGCCGATGAGTCCGCTGACAGTGAGCTGCAGACCGTCCTTTTGCAGCCGCTGACCCACAGCGACTGGCAACTGCGTGGCCTGTTCGACCCGCAGAAAGCTCGCCAGACCCTTCTGCTCCCGCTGATCGGCAAATGCCTGCTCGCCCTGCTCTGTTCAATCATCCCGTTGTTCGCGTTGCGCAGCCTGCGCCGCCGCCAACTCCAGTTGCATCAAAGCCGTCGCCGCTACAAAGACATTTTTGAAGGCTCTGGCGTCGCGCTCTGTGTGCTGGACCTCTCAGGTCTGCCGGCCTGTCTGAAGCATCTGCACGTGAACAGTGGCGAAGACCTGAACGCGCGCCTGACCCGCCAGCCTGAGCAAATCAGCGATCTGCTTCAGCAGTTGCGCATCACCGAAGTCAATCAGGTCGCCGCTCAACTGTTGCACGCAGAGTCGGCCCAGCATGTCTGGCAACAGCTCATCGAAGGTTGCCCCCGCCTCAAAAACGGCATCGGTCTGCAGATCCTTCAGGCCGTCCTCGACGGGCAACGTCAACTGGAGCTGGAAATCCTGCTACCCGGCGCTCAGGGCAGTGACCAGCATCTCTGGCTGGTCATGCGTTTGCCCGAGCAGCCCGAAGACTTCAACGCCGTCATCCTCAGCATCAGTGATTTTACTAACCGCAAGCAGGCCGAGTTGTCGCTGCAGGAGCGGGAGCGGTTCTGGTCGGATGTGGTGCGAACCGTTCCCGACCATTTGTACGTACAGGATGTGGTCACGCGCAGAATGATCTACAGCAACCACCACTTGGGCCAGACGCTGGGTTACAGCCGGCCCGAGCTGGAGGAGATGGGCGAATACTTCTGGGAGCTCTTGCTGCACCCGGATGATCTCAGCGCCTACGAGCAGTTACGCAGGACCCATGGCGAGCCTTGCAGCGGCGAGACGATTCATCGTCAGCTGCGCTTTCGTGACCGGCATGACGGCTGGCGCTTGCTCGACATCCGCGAACAGGCGCTGGCGGCGGATGACGACGGTCAGGTGCGGCGCATTGTGGGCGTCGCCAAAGACATCACCGAGCAAGTGGAGGCCAGTCAGTCCCTGCGCGAGAGCGAACAGCGTTACCGCATGCTGGCGGAGAGCATCAGCGACGTCATCTTCTCCACCGACCCATTATTGCGGGCCAACTACATCAGCCCTTCTGTCCACACCGTGCTGGGTTACACCGCCGAGTGGATCCTGCAGAACGGCTGGAAAGCGATCATCGCCAACCCTCAGCAGCTCAGCGGCTTCAATGGGCTGCTGCAGCGGATCAGTAAGGCGTTGAAAAAGCCCGAGACCCTGGCAGACCTGCGCAGCGAGGTCACCACTCAATTGTTCCTGTTCGATTGCATGCGCGCTGATGGTCGCAAGATTCCCGTGGAACTGCGTCTGGTTCTGGTGTGGGATGAATCCGGGACCTTCGAAGGCGTTCTCGGTGTGGGACGTGATGTCAGTCAGCAGCGGCGCGCTGAAAAAGACCTGCGGATGGCAGCCACGGTATTCGAGCACTCGACCTCGGCGATTCTGATCACCGACCCTGCGGGCTACATCGTGCAGGCCAACGACGCCTTCACCCGGGTCAGTGGCTACGCCGTGTCGCAAGTGCTGGATCAGATGCCGATGATGCTGACCGTCGAGAACCAGCACGCAGCGCACTTGGGCTACATCCTCAAACAGCTGAGCCAGCGCGGTAGCTGGGAGGGTGAGCTGTGGCTCAAACGGCGCGACGGCGAGCACTACCCGGCGTGGGTCGGAATTACTGCGGTGCTCGACGATGAAGGCGATCTGGCCAGCTACGTGTGCTTCTTCAGCGACATCAGCGAGCGCAAGGCCAGCGAGCAGCGTATTCATCGGCTGGCTTATTACGACGCACTGACCCATCTGCCCAACCGCACGCTGTTTCAGGATCGCCTGCACAGCGCGTTGCTGCACGCCGAACGTCAGCAAACGTGGGTGGTGTTGATGTTCCTCGACCTCGATCGCTTCAAGCCGATCAACGATTCGTTGGGCCATGCTGCCGGCGACCGGATGCTCAAGGAAATGGCTTTGCGCCTGCTCGGATGCGTCGACGAGGACGACACCGTAGCGCGCATGGGCGGCGATGAATTCACACTGCTGCTGCAACCTCGCCCCACTCAACAGGCCGCGCTGAACCGTGCGATTCATGTGGCCGAACAGATTCTTGCCAGTCTGGTGAAACCCTTCGTGCTGGAAGGGCGCGAGTTTTTCGTCACGGCCAGTATCGGCGTCGCGCTCAGCCCTCAGGACGGTAACGAACTGAGTCAGCTGATGAAGAACGCCGACACGGCGATGTACCACGCCAAGGAACGCGGCAAGAACAACTTTCAGTTTTACCAAGCCGACATGAACGCCAGTGCCCTTGAGCGTCTGGAGCTGGAGAGCGACCTGCGCCATGCCCTGGAGCAGGGCGAGTTCACGCTGTATTACCAGCCGCAGTTCAGTGGCGACGGCAAGCGTCTGACCGGCGCCGAAGCGCTGCTGCGCTGGCGTCACCCGCGCCGCGGTTTGGTACCGCCAGTGGAATTCATCCCGGTGCTCGAAGAGCTCGGGCTGGTGGTCGAAGTCGGCGAGTGGGTGCTCAAGGAGGCCTGCCGCCAGTTGCGCGAGTGGCACCTGGCGCGGGTTCGCGTGCCCAAGGTGTCGGTGAACATTTCCGCACGGCAGTTTTCGGACGGTCAGCTGGGTACGCGCATTGCCGGCATCCTTCAGGAAATCGGTCTGCCGCCCGCCTGCCTCGAGCTGGAACTGACCGAGAGCATCCTGATGCGTGAGGTGAGCGAAGCCATGCAAATTCTGGCCGGGCTCAAGCGACTGGGCCTGAGCATTGCAGTCGATGACTTCGGCACCGGCTACTCGTCGCTGAATTACCTCAAGCAGTTCCCCATCGACGTGCTGAAGATCGACCGCACTTTCGTCGATGGCCTGCCGTCCGGCGAACAGGACGCGCAAATCGCCCGGGCGATCATCGCCATGGCCCACAGCCTCAATCTGTCAGTGATCGCCGAAGGCGTGGAAACCCACGAGCAGCTGGAGTTTTTGCGCGAACACGGCTGCGACGAAGTGCAGGGCTATCTGTTCGGGCGTCCCATGCCGGCGACGCGGTTCGAGGCGCAGTTCAGCAACGATGCGCTGTTCATGCTGGATTGAAGGAGCACCGGTCCTGTAGGAGCGTGGCTTGTCCCGCGATCGGCGGGGCACCCGTCGTCACCCCGGCAAATTCGGTGTCTCAGCTCCAACGAGGGTCACGGATCCAGTGCCGGTTCCCGGCACATCGCGGGACAAGCCACGCTCCTACAGACGCTGCGTCAGCCTGGATGAAAACCACTTGTCCCGCACATGACCCGCTTTCATATGCCAGATAAAACCCGATGGGTTAGAATGCCCCCTTTTCTACTGCCCGATCCTCGAGGACCGCCATGTTCAGCCGCAATTTGACCATCGCCAAGTACGACTCCGACCTGTACGCCGCCATGGAACAGGAAGCCAAGCGTCAGGAAGATCACATCGAGCTGATCGCCTCGGAGAACTACACCAGCCCGGCCGTCATGGAAGCCCAGGGCTCGGTCCTCACCAACAAGTACGCTGAAGGCTACCCCGGCAAGCGTTACTACGGCGGCTGCGAATACGTCGACATCGTCGAGCAACTGGCCATCGACCGCGCCAAGCAACTGTTCGGCGCCGATTACGCCAACGTCCAGCCACACGCGGGTTCCCAGGCCAACAGCGCGGTGTACCTGGCGCTGCTCAATGCTGGCGACACCATCCTGGGCATGAGCCTGGCACACGGCGGTCACCTTACCCACGGCGCCAGCGTTTCTTCCTCGGGCAAGCTGTACAACGCCGTTCAGTACGGCATCGACGGCAACGGCCTGATCGACTACGACGAAGTCGAGCGTCTGGCTGTTGAGCACAAACCAAAGATGATCGTTGCCGGTTTCTCGGCCTACTCGCAGATCCTCGACTTCCCGCGTTTCCGCGCCATCGCAGACAAGGTCGGCGCTTACCTGTTCGTCGACATGGCGCACGTAGCCGGTCTTGTCGCTGCAGGCGTTTACCCGAACCCTGTTCCCTTCGCTGACGTCGTCACCACCACCACCCACAAAACCCTGCGCGGCCCACGCGGCGGCCTGATCCTGGCGCGCGCCAATGCCGAGATCGAGAAGAAGCTGAACTCCGCTGTTTTCCCGGGTGGCCAGGGCGGTCCTCTGGAGCACGTCATCGCGGCCAAGGCGATCTGCTTCAAAGAAGCGCTGCAGCCTGAGTTCAAGACCTACCAGGAACAAGTGGTGAAAAACGCCAAGGCCATGGCCGGCGTGTTCATCGAGCGTGGTTTCGACGTGGTGTCCGGCGGTACTGAAAACCACCTGTTCCTGCTGTCGCTGATCAAGCAGGACATCTCCGGTAAAGACGCCGACGCCGCACTGGGCAAAGCGTTCATCACCGTGAACAAGAACTCGGTGCCAAACGATCCACGCTCCCCGTTCGTCACCTCCGGCCTGCGCTTCGGCACCCCGGCCGTGACCACTCGCGGCTTCAAGGAAGCAGAGTGCAAAGAGCTGGCCGGCTGGATCTGCGACATCCTGGCCGACCTGAACAACGAAGCGGTGATCAACGCCGTTCGCGAGAAGGTCCAGGCCATCTGCGCCAAGCTGCCGGTTTACGGCGCTTGATAGCGGTTGTTTGATGTGAAAAAGCCCGGCTTGTTAGCCGGGCTTTTTTGTGGCAGCGTCCCCGTCTTCGTTGAACATGCGTACAATACGCTGCATATGCGACGCTTCTGAACTCGCGCATAGCATGCTGCCCCGGGCTTCAAAGAACAAAATCTGCTATCAATTTCATTTTTACTTCAAAGTACGCTTTAAACTGTCAAAACTGACAGCAGACACACCCACCTTCCCGTGCAATAGTTATCACTCCTAACAAAGCAACATCATGGAGAAACACTATGAGTACGGATATTGAAAAATCTTTCGTGGCTACATTGACTTACAATGATGGCTCTACTAATAAATACGGCGCGGCGAATGTTGTAGATTTTGACTTTTCATATAACGCGACGGAAGCAGTGAACTCGTCGAATCTAAACGACAATTTGGTTGCAAAAAATAAGGATACTGCATATTTGTGCGCAAACACGAACGCAAGCAGCGCAGCTCAGCTTTACTTCCGATGGGAGACTGTTGGCAGCGGAGGTCGCTATAGAATATGGGTGAGGAGTGGCCCCAACACCGGAAAACTCCTGTCCATGTCTAACAATGGCTATCTGTACGCAAATGAAAACTCTGGTCGCCCCCATCTATTCTGGCTAGCGACGCAGTCCGCTAAAGACCAACCTTGGAAGCATGTAACAGGGGATAGTCTAAGCGGGGGCCGGCTGCTAATTCAACAAGCGGACTCCGAAACTAACCTTAAGGTCCATTCAAAAAATTTTCCCGATTCAAGCGATAAAACAATGTGGTGGTCATACATCACTGCCGAAGTAGGCTCAGAGGAACGATACATCAGCCTAAATATTAAAGACACCAATGTTGATTATGCACCCTCTGACGTTTGGGGCAAGGGTAAAGCGTGAGTTGTATGGCCATCATATTATTTGATGGCCAAACTTAGCCTATTCTGAGACCATTTCAAACCCCGCCCGGATCTTCTCTTCCGGCAGTTCGTCGGCAATGAACACGATCACGCTTTCGCGCTTTTCGCCTTCTGCCCACTCCACATCGAAATCAAATCCGTACAGCTTCAGCACGCCCTGAAACACCAGCTTGCGGTCTTCGCCAGCGATGTTCAGCACGCCTTTGTAGCGCAGCAGTTGTTTGCCGTGCTCTTCCAGCAACTCGTTCATGAAGGTGCTGAGCCTGTCGATATCCAGCGGCTGGTCACTGCGCAGGACCAGGCTGCTGATCCGGTCGATGGAGCGGCCTGCAGGGGCTGCCGGTCGCAAGGTCATCCCGCCGATGTCAGCGTTGAGGTTGAAGCCGCGCACGTCCAGCAGTTCGGCCAGATCGATCTTGCCGTGCTCGACCACACGGATCGGCGCACGTCGGTTGATGCGGGTCAAGCGCTCGCTCAATGCATTGAAGGCTGCTTCGTCCACCAGATCGGTCTTGCTCACCAGCAGACGATCCGCGAAGCCGATCTGCGCCTGGGCAATGGTCTGCTCCAGGTGCGTGTCGGCATGGGCGGCGTCGACCAGCGTAATGATGCCGTCGAGGATGTAGCGCTCACGCAGCTCCTCGTCGATGAAGAAGGTTTGCGCCACCGGTGCGGGGTCTGCCAGACCGGTGCACTCAATGACCAGCCGATCGAAAGCTATTTCGCCGCTGTCGAGCCGCTCCAGCAAAAGGAATAGCGCTTTGGTCAGGTCGGTGTGAATGGTGCAGCAGACGCAACCGTTGGACAGCGTCATGACCTGCACGGGCTCATCGCCCAGTAATTGGGTGTCGACGCCGGCATCACTGAATTCGTTCTCGATCACGGCAATCTTCAGGCCGTGCTCCTCCTTGAGCAGATGGCGCAGCAAGGTGGTTTTGCCGGCGCCGAGAAAGCCGCTGAGGATCGTGACGGGGATAGGTGTGAACAAAAAAAAGACCTCGATTCGCTGAAAAAAAACAGGAGTGAGATTGCTGGCGATTCGAAATGTCAGTCAGTACAGCGGCGACTGAATTAACGCATCGCGAGCAAGCTCACTCCTGCATGACCAGGGGTCACTTCATTAGCAACACTTGGGCCCGCCCTTCCCGCCGTAACGGGCGTCCTGGCGTTCCCGGAAGAACGCTTCGTAGGACATCACCGGCTTGTCCGGGTGAGTCTTCTGCATATGCTCAACGTAGTTGTCGTAATCCGGCATGCCCACCATGAGGCGGGCGGCCTGACCGAGATACTTACCCAGGCGACTCAGATCGTTGAACATAGGCAGCTCCTCGCGTTACAGCGCACTCAATGGGTTTCCGGGAACGCCTGGAATGGCGATTCCTTGTCGGTACGCTCCTTCTTGATCCACGCCGCACGCCCCACTTTCAGTGCATAGAACAGAATGCTCAGGACCACGAACAGGAACAGCGTGGTCAGGGTGGCGTTGGTGTAGGCGTTGAAGATCACATGCTGCATCTGGTCCATGGTCTTGGCAGGGGCCAGCACCTGACCGGCATCTGCCGCTGCGCTGTATTTCTTCGCCAGCGCCAGGAAGCCCACCGCAGGGCTCGGGTCGAAGAGCTTGATGAAGCCTGCGGTCACGGTGCAGATCAGTAGCCACGAAGCCGGCAGAATAGTGACCCACACGTACTGTTGGCGCTTCATTTTGATCAGCACGACCGTCGCCAGCATCAGCGCAATACCCGCCAGCATCTGGTTGGAGATACCGAACAATGGCCACAACGTGTTGATCCCGCCCAGCGGATCGATCACGCCCTGATACAGCAGATACCCCCACAGCGCGACACAACCACCGGTGCCGATGGCGTTGGCGGTCCAGGACTCGGTGCGTTTCAGTGCTGGGACAAAACTGCCCAGCAAATCCTGCAGCATGAAGCGGCCGGCACGGGTACCGGCATCGACTGCGGTCAGGATGAACAGCGCTTCAAACAGAATCGCGAAGTGGTACCAGAACGCCATGGTGTTCTGACCCGGGAACGCCTGGTGCAGGATCTGAGCGATCCCCACGGCCAGGGTCGGTGCACCACCGGCACGTGCCAGCACAGTGTTTTCGCCGATGTCCTTCGCCACCGCGGTCAATTGATCCGGCGTGATGAGGAAGCCCCAACTGCTGACCATCTGCGCGACCGAATTGACGTCGGAGCCGACGATAGCCGCCGGGCTGTTCATCGCGAAGTACACGCCTGGCTCGATGACCGAAGCCGCGACCATCGCCATGATCGCCACGAACGACTCCATCAGCATGCCGCCGTAACCGATGTAACGGGCGTTGACTTCGTTATCCAGCAGCTTAGGCGTGGTGCCCGAAGAAATCAGCGCGTGGAAACCGGATACCGCGCCACAGGCGATGGTGATGAACAGGAACGGAAACAGGGTGCCTTTCCAGACCGGACCGGTGCCGTCGGTGAACTGCGTCAGCGCAGGCATTTTAAGCTCAGGCGCGAGAATGAGGATGCCGATCGCCAGGGCGATGATGGTGCCGATTTTCAGGAACGTGGACAGGTAGTCGCGAGGCGCCAGTACCAGCCAGACCGGGAGCATGGCGGCGACAAAGCCGTAGCCGACCAGCATCCAGGTGATCTGAACGCCAGTGAACGTGAACATCGGCGCCCACTCAGGACTCGCTGCCACCAGACCACCAACCCAGATCGACAGCAGCAACAGCACGACGCCCACCACCGAGATCTCGCCGATACGGCCCGGACGGATGAAGCGCATGTAGATGCCCATAAACATCGCGATCGGAATCGTTGCCATGACCGTGAACATGCCCCATGGGCTCTCGGCCAGTGCCTTGACGACGATCAGCGCCAGCACCGCAAGGATGATGATCATGATCAGGAAGCAGCCGAACAACGCAATGGTGCCGGGAATGCGGCCCATTTCTTCGCGGACCATGTCGCCCAGAGAGCGCCCGTTACGGCGCGTGGAAAGGAACAGGATCATGAAGTCCTGAACCGCACCGGCCAGCACGACACCGGCAATCAGCCACAGCGTACCGGGCAGATACCCCATCTGCGCGGCGAGCACCGGACCGACAAGAGGGCCGGCGCCGGCAATGGCAGCGAAGTGGTGACCGAAGAGGATGTGTTTATTGGTGGGAACGTAGTCGAGCCCGTCATTTTTCAGCACCGCGGGGGTGGCCCGGGTCGGGTCGAGTTGCATGACCTTAGTTGCGATGAACAGGCTGTAGTAACGATAAGCGACCAGATAAATGGCCACTGCGGCGACCACAATCCAGAGTGCGTTGATCGCCTCCCCGCGACGCAACGCAACCACTCCCAGCGCCCAGGCCCCAAGGATGGCAACCATCAGCCAGGGCACGTGGCGCAGCAGACCATTATTGTTTTTCATTTTTTTTGATTCCAACTGAGTGGACTTATTTTTATTCAGCAAGCGGAGTTTAGCGCCGCCGGAGCGAAAGGCTACCCCCACGATGGTCTAGCGCGATATTTGTCCTATAGTCAACGCAGTGGGCGCTTGAGGCGCAGAAGGAGTAGTAGCGTAATGACCGAGAATCACAATGAACGTCGTCGCTTCAAACGCGTTGCATTCGACGCGAAAACCAAACTCAGCCAGGGCGAGCAGACCTGGACGGTTCAGCTGATCGACCTGTCGCTCAAGGGGCTGCTGATCGAAAAACCCTCGCCTTGGGAGGGTGATGCCAACCAGCGCTTCATGGTCGACATCGAGTTGCAGGACGGTATAGACGTCGTGATGGAGGTGCAGCTGACCCACGATGATCACAATCACCTGGGATTTGTCTGCAAGCACATCGAGCTCGATTCAGTGACGCACCTGCGCCGACTGATCGAACTCAACATTGCCGATCACGATGAACTGGAGCGCGAGCTGGGTGCGCTGATACATCTATAGGGCGCGCCGCCTTATTCGAACAACGCGTCCAGCGCTTGATCAAGGCGAGTCACGCCGATCACCGTCAGGCCGGGCGGCGACTCTTTCGGGGCGTTGCCCTTGGGCACGATGGCGCGCTTGAAGCCGTGCTTGGCCGCCTCTTTGAGTCGCTCCTGCCCACTGGGCACGGGGCGCACTTCTCCCGACAAGCCCACTTCACCGAACACCAGCAAGTCGCCCGGCAGCGCCCGGTTACGCAGGCTGGACATCACGGCGGCCATCAAGGCCAGGTCGGAAGCGGTTTCCAGCACTTTCACCCCGCCCACGACGTTGAGAAACACATCCTGGTCATGGGTGGGAATGCCGCCGTGACGGTGCAATACCGCCAGCAACATGGCGAGCCGGTTTTGATCCAGCCCCAACGTCACGCGACGCGGGTTGGACAGGTGGCTGTCATCGACCAGCGCCTGCACTTCGACCAGCATCGGCCGGGTGCCTTCCCACGTGGCCATGACCACGCTGCCCGCGACTTCTTCCTGCGCGCGGGTGAGAAAGATCGCCGAGGGATTCGAGACTTCTTTCAGACCTTTGTCGGTCATGCCGAAAACGCCCAGTTCGTTGACGGCACCAAAGCGGTTCTTCACGGCGCGCAGCAAGCGCAGGCGGCCATCGGACTCACCTTCGAAATACAACACGGTGTCGACCATGTGCTCCAGGACGCGAGGCCCGGCCAGCGCGCCTTCTTTGGTCACGTGGCCGACCAGGAAGATCGCGGTACCGCTCTGCTTGGCGTATCGCACCAGCAACGCGGCGCTCTCGCGCACCTGGGATACGCCGCCGGGCGCAGATTGCAGCTGTTCGGTGAAGATGGTCTGGATCGAATCGATCACCATGACCTTCGGCTGCTCGATGCGCGCCGTGGCAATGATGGTTTCGATGCAGGTCTCGGTCATGACCCGCAGCTTGTCCTGGGGCAGGCCAAGCCTGCGGGCACGCATCGCGACCTGCTGCTGCGACTCTTCGCCGGTGACGTACAGCGCCGGCATGCGCTCGGCTATGGCGCAGAGGGTCTGCAACAGAATGGTCGACTTGCCAATGCCGGGGTCGCCGCCGATCAGCACCACCGAGCCATCCACCAGGCCGCCGCCAAGGACGCGATCCAGCTCAGTGGAGTTGGTGGAAAAACGCGGGATTTCTTCGACACTGACTTCGGCCAGGGTTTTGATCTGCGCCTGTTGGCCGGTCCAGCCGGAACGACCGCTGGGCGCAGCCGCTGTGCTGTTGTCGATTACGGTTTCAACAAGGGTGTTCCATGCGCCGCATTCGCTGCACTGGCCGGCCCATTTGGGAAACGTCGAACCGCACTCGGTGCAGCCGTACATGCGTTTGGCCTTGGCCATGACACCCCCGATGTAAAAAGGGGCAATCATACCCGATGCGTCAAACCGTCGGGCGCAGCGCTACCGGGCATGCATGCTTTTGGAGGATTAAATAAAACTTACCGGGTCGTACCCGGTCGATTGCATGGTTTAAGCGGGATGCAACTAGCTGACTTACACTACATTTACCCCTCACATCTGTAACAAAGGAATACACCCATGAGCGTACTAAGCGAGTTCAAAGCCTTTGCCGTAAAAGGAAACGTCGTCGACATGGCCGTCGGTATCATCATCGGCGCGGCATTCGGCAAGATCGTTTCGTCGTTCGTAGGCGATGTAATCATGCCGCCCCTCGGGTTGCTGATCGGCGGCGTGGACTTCAGTGATCTGTCGGTCGTGCTGCGACCTGCGGAAGGTGCCGCGCCAGCGGTGGTGCTGGCTTACGGCAAGTTCATTCAGACCGTGATCGACTTTATCATCGTGGCATTCGCCATCTTCATGGGCGTCAAGGCAATCAACCGCCTGAAACGCGAAGAAGCCAAAGCCCCGACCCTGCCGCCAACGCCGTCCAAAGAAGAACTGCTGCTGGGCGAAATCCGCGATCTGCTGAAAGAGCAGAACAGCAAACCGGCTGCGCCACTGCCAGTGACGCCCGACCGGTTCGTTTAAGGGCTGAGGGCTGCGAGCATCCGGCTGTTTGCTCTGCATACTGAACGCGAGCTTCGCGAGCAAGCTCGCTCCCACAGGATCGGGGGATGGCTCGGAATCACCGCTCGCTGCTGGACGTGTGGGAGCGAGCTTGCTCGCGAAGACGGCATACCGGCCGCTGGAAACTCAGCGGATGCACCCCCATCTACTCGAGCAAGCCCGCTTCTGTGCGGGTCTTGCGATTGCAACGCTGTATGAACCTACCAGTAATTCTCCACCGCAATCTGTCCCGGCTTGCGCGTCAGCGCCAGGCGCATGTCGCGGGTCTTCAGTATCGCGCGAGTGTCTTCGATCATCTGCGGATTGCCGCAAATCATCACCCGTGAGTGCTCGGGTGTCAGCTCCACACCGGCCGCCTTCTCCAACTCACCGTTTTCGATCAGCGTGGTAATCCGTCCGCTGAGCGCCCCCGGATGCGACTCCCTCGTTACCGTCGCGATAAACGTGAATTTGTGAGCGTACTCAGCCAGGTATTCGCGCTGGGTCAGCTTGGCAATCAACTGCTGGTAGGCCAGCTCCCGGGACTCGCGAGCGCTGTACACCAGAATGATGCGCTCGAATTTTTCCCAGACCTCAAAGTCCTGAAGAATCGACAGAAACGGCGCCACGCCAGTGCCTGTGGATAACATCCAGAGGTCGCGACCATCGGTGAAGCGATCCAGGGTCAGGTAACCCACCGCCTGTTTTTCCACCATCAGCGTGTCGCCCTGACGAAGCCGGCTCAACTCGCTGGTGAATTCGCCGTTGGGCACCACGATCGAGAAAAATTCGAGGAATTCATCGAAGGGTGAGGACACCACCGAGTACGCCCGCCACACCGTCGTGCCATCGGGTTTGTTGACGCCCAGACGTGCGAATTGTCCCGCCGTGAAGCGGAAACCGGGATCGCGGGTGGTGCGAAAGGTAAAGAGACTGGGAGTCAGCGGCGTAACGTCCAGCAGCGTTTGCCGGGTGAATTTCTCTGCACTGGCAGTCATGGGGCGCTCCTGGCTCCTGTCTCGCAAAAAAGGGTGATCAGTGTCCCGCAAACCCGCCGCGATAAACACCGTCGGTTTGTAGTGATATCCGCAGCGGACTGAGCGATTTTTAGAGTATTTCGCTATCGGTGTAATCGCGAAGCGGCTCGCAACGGCGCATAACGCTGCCCTAACCTTTTGATTTTATGGCCGTTCAAAGATGCCGCTGGTAGCTCATCAGTCACCACTCCGGCTTGTTCCCCAGGCGCGACGCTTTTGAGGCCGTGATTGTTTCCTAGACTTCGATCAGGACGATCAAGACTGAGCATGGAGGCACGCGATGGACATCGGCAAGAGGGGGGACGGCTGCACGACGAGCGCGGAGACGCTCACCTACAAGGGCCTGACGATCAGAGAGGTAGAGGTATTGAAGTGGTGCGCTACGGGCAAGACGGCGGCCGAAGTCGCGTTGATCCTTGATGTCACAGCGCGCACCGTTAATTTCCACGTGGGCAAAGCCATTCAGAAGATCGGCGCCTGCAACAAGATGTCGGCAGTGGTTCAGGCAACGAAAGACGGGGTGATCTAGGCATAAGGCCACGCTGGGGCGAAGCCAGGACGAAAAGCCCGGTGCGTGTGGGCAAAAAACACGTAAAATCGCCGGCTTCGCGAACCTCGTGACGCCGGCACAGGTGCAACTCCCGCCAGCACGCCGATCACGCCATCAACGACTGGAAATGCTCCGCCCATGCCCCTGCTTACCACCCCGCTTGCCCAGCTCGATCTGATCCGCCAGCCGGAACAGTCGGATGAGCCCTTGCAGGCCTTCGATGCCGCTGACGAGTACCTGCTCAACCACGTCGCTGAACAGGGCGTGACGCTGCAAACACGGGTACTGGTGCTCAACGACAGTTTCGGCGCGCTCGCAGCCAGTCTCGCGCCCCATGCCACAGTGGTCAGCAGCACGGATTCGTACCTCGGCGCCCAGGCTCTGGAAAAGAACCTGGTGCGCAACGGCCTGACCTACGACGCGGTGCCGGTGATCCCGGCCAGCGCGCCGTTGACCGGCCCCTTCGACTGGGTGCTGATTCGCGTGCCGAAGACACTCGCCTTGCTGGAAGAACAGCTGATTCGTTTGCAGGACCAACTGGCCCCGAACGCCAAAGTCGTCGCCGCCGGGATGATCAAGCACCTGCCCCGCTCGGCTGGCGAGCTGATGGAAGAGTACATCGGCCCCGTGCAGGCATCCCTCGCCGTGAAAAAAGCGCGGCTGCTGTTCTGCACCCCTGAGGTCAAAACCGTTCAGCCTTCGCCCTACCCCACCCGTTACACGCTGGACGAGCCGAAGATCGAACTGATCAACCACGCCAACGTGTTTTGCCGTGACGGTCTGGACATCGGCACGCGGGCCTTCCTGCCGTACTTGCCCAAAGGCCTGGGCTCGGCGCGGGTCGCGGATCTGGGCTGCGGCAATGGCGTGCTCGCCATCGCCAGTGCCTTGGACAACCCTGACGCGCATTACACGCTGGTGGACGAGTCGTTCATGGCGGTGCAGTCGGCGCAGGAGAACTGGAGACTGGCCCTCGGCGAGCGGCCGGCGGTGATTCACGCAGGTGACGGGCTGGCGTCGCAGGAACCCGATTCGCTGGACGTCGTCCTGTGCAATCCGCCGTTTCACCAGCAACAAGTAGTCGGCGATTTCCTCGCCTGGCGGATGTTCCAGCAGGCGCGCTCGGCGCTCGTCACTGGCGGTGCGCTGTACATCGTCGGCAACCGTCATCTGGGCTACCACAGCAAACTGGCGCGGCTGTTCCGGGGCGTGGAGCAAGTGGCGGCGACGCCGAAGTTCGTGATCCTCAAGGCGCGTAAATAGCTCACCGCGCTCGTCGTCCTGACTTCAGATGTGCAGCCAAAAAAAACCCGCCGAGGCGGGTTTTTTATCGAGCGGGAATAACTCAGTGCGACTTCATGCCTGCCGCTGTCATGAACATGCGCAGCAGCATGGCGACCACGAGCAGCGCCAGCACGCTGCCGGTCCAGATGATCAACAGCCAGCCGAGGCGCTGCCACAGTGGCTTGCCTTGCGCTGGATCAACCTCGCGCTTGTGCTCGTGTTGATTCCGACCTTCGTACTGAACAGATTCTTTAACCGACATCGCTAAACCCTCCTCTCCCGCAGTCAGGCCCCGGCAATAACCCGGGGCCACTGGCTGCTAGTGATAGCCGTGTTCGTGGGTGACTTTGCCGCGGAATACGTAATAGCTCCAGAACGTGTAACCCAGAATCAGCGGAATGATGAACAGCGTACCGACCAGCATGAAACCCTGGCTCTGTGGCGGCGAGGCAGCGGCCCAGATGGACACGGTTGGCGGAATAATGTTCGGCCACAAGCTGATGCCCAGACCGCTGTAGCCCAGGAAGATCAGCACCAGCGTCAACAGGAACGGCGCGTAGTTGGCGTTGCGCGCCACCGCTTTGAACAGGCCGTACATCGTCAGCATGACCAGCGCCGGCACCGGCATGAACCACAACAGGTTTGGCAGGCTGAACCAGCGATCGGCGATGGCCTGATGGGCCAGTGGCGTCCACAGGCTGACGATCGCCATGACCACCAGCGTGGCCAGGGCCAAAGGTCGTGCCAGATCGTGCATGGCTTTTTGCAACGCCCCTTCGGTCTTCATGATCAGCCAGGTGCAGCCGAGCAATGCGTATGCCACGATCAGCGCCAGACCGCAGAAGATCGAGAACGGCGTCAGCCAGTCCAGGCCACCGCCGGCATAGGCTCGGTCGACCACGGGAATGCCGTCGATGTACGCGCCCAGTGCCACGCCCTGGAAGAATGTCGCCACCAGCGAACCGCCGATGAACGCCTTGTCCCACAGGTGGCGCTTGATATCAGTGGCCTTGAAGCGAAACTCGAACGCCACGCCGCGAAAGATCAGCCCGAACAGCATGAAGATCAACGGCAGGTACAGCGCTTCGAGCACGACCGAGTAGGCCAGCGGGAAGGCGCCGAACAAGCCGGCCCCGCCCAGTACCAGCCAGGTTTCATTGCCGTCCCAGACCGGTGCGACGGTGTTCATCATCACGTCGCGGTCCGTCTTGTCCTTCATGAACGGGAACAGTATCCCGATGCCCAGATCGAAGCCGTCCATGATGACGTACATCATGACGCCGAAGATGATGATCACGGCCCAGATCAGTGGAAGATCGATACCCATGGCTCAGTTCCCCTCAGTCAGGCTGTCTTTACGGTGGTCCGTGCTGCTTTCATCAGCAGCAGAGAGAGGACGCGCCGGGGTGCGTTTCTGCCCTGGTCCGCCATGTGCCGGCGTGTCGCCTTCATGGGTTTTTGGCCCTTTGCGCACCAGACGCATCATGTAGCCGAAGCCTGTGCCGAACAGCAGGAAATACACCACCACGAACAGCACCAGCGTGATGCTCAACTGTTCAACGCTGTGTCTGGACACGGCATTCGCCGTGCGCATGATCCCGTAGACCACCCAGGGCTGACGCCCGATTTCGGTGGTAAACCAGCCCGCCAGCATCGCAATCAGACCGGCCGGCCCCATGCACATGACCAGCCGCAGGAACCAGCGATTGGTGTACAGCCCGCCGCGCCAGCGCAACCAGGCACTCCACAGACCGACCGCGATCATCAGCATGCCCAGCGCCACCATGACGCGGAACGACCAGAACACGATCAGCGCATTCGGACGGTCTTCCGGCGGGAAGGACTTCAGCGCCGGGATCTGCTTGTCCAGGCTGTGGGTCAGGATCAGGCTGCCCAGATACGGAATCTCGACCGCGTATTTGGTGCGCTCTTCTTTCATGTCCGGGATGCCGAACAGGATCAGCGGGGTCGGCTCGTCACCGACGTTCTCCCAGTGACCTTCGATCGCTGCGATCTTGGCCGGTTGATGCTCAAGGGTGTTCAGGCCGTGAGCGTCGCCCACCATGGCCTGAATTGGCGCAACGATCAGCGCCATCCACATGGCCATGGACAGCATCCTGCGAATCGCCGGATTGTCACGACCACGCAGCAGATGCCAGGCGGCGGAGGCGCCGACGAAGAACGCCGTGGAGACGAAGGCGGCGATTGCCATGTGCATCAGGCGGTACGGGAACGACGGGTTGAAGATCACCGCGAACCAGTCCACCGGGATGATGCGGCCATCAATGATCTCGAAGCCCTGCGGGGTCTGCATCCAGCTGTTGGAGGCCAGAATCCAGAAGGTCGAAATCAGCGTGCCAACCGCGACCATGGACGTGGCGAAGAAGTGCAGGCCGCGACCGACACGGTTCCAGCCGAACAGCATGACGCCCAGGAAGCCCGCTTCGAGGAAGAACGCCGTGAGCACCTCGTAGGTCAGCAAGGGCCCGGTCACAGCACCGGCGAAGTCGGAGAAGCGGCTCCAGTTAGTGCCGAACTCGTAGGCCATGACCAACCCGGAAACCACACCCATGCCGAAGTTGACGGCAAAGATTTTCGACCAGAAGTGATAGAGGTCGCGATAAGTGTTGTCATGGGTTTTCAGCCACAAGCCTTCGAGCACCGCGAGGAAGCTCGCCAGACCAATGGTGATGGCAGGGAAAAGAATGTGAAATGAAACAGTGAACGCAAACTGGATTCGGGCGAGATCGAGCGCCTCTAAGCCGAACATAGGTCTTCCTCTATCAGGTGGAACTGGCTTCAGACTTGGGGCCTGCAGCGACTGCCCCCACGGTGTATTGAGTACGAGGTGTGGCCGTTGTTCTCGTGGTTTCGTACTCAGGTCGGCGACCGGGGAGATGCGTCAGGCGGCCAGTTCGACCAATACACGCCAAGGTATTGATCCAGGTCAGCTGACATGGAAAGAGTAGTCCCATTTCGGCACTTGCTCTGCGTGGTCTTTTGTCGCGTGGCGAGTTGACTCACCTTTCAGGGCAGTGCAGTTGACGGGAAGCAGAGCAGAGCGGCGAATCTGCAGCACGGCAGTTAAAACCTCCAGGTGCAAGGCCCTAAAAAGGAACGCGAATAAAGCCCAACAGCGCGCAAACCAGCCGCTGATAAAGCGCGTCCACTTCCGGCACCTGGCCTTTGGCCCTGAGACTGCCGTGAAGCAGCCCGAGCCCGGGATCGAACTCGGTGCGCACACCCGCTTCGCGCAATGCACGCTCGTAGCAGACGCCGTCATCACGCAAGGGGTCGAACTGCGCGACAGCAATGAACGCAGGCGCCAGATCATTGAAATTTCCGGCGTCGAGTGGCCGGGCATAGGCCGATTGTTCGTCCGCCGTCATGTAGAGCTGCCGGTAATACGCCAGCTCAGCGGTAGAAAGAAGCGGCGCGTCGGCGCATTCATGGCGCGACGGCAGATCGTTGGCGCCGCCCAGTTCCGGGTAAATCAGCGCCTGCCCCACCGGCTGGCGCTCACCGGAATCGCGCAATGCCAGGCACACTGCAGCGGCAAGATTGCCGCCGGCGCTATCCCCGGCGATGGCGATACGGCGTGGGTCGATGTCCAGCCGCTGTGCGTGTATCTGCAAGGCGTGCCAGACCGCCAGACAGTCGCCGAACCCTGCGGGAAATGGATGTTCGGGCGCCAGCCGGTAATCCACGGCGATGACCACGGCATTGAGGTCGGCCGCCAGTGCCGCGGTCAGAAAGTCGTGGGAATCGAGATCGCCCACCACCCAGCCGCCGCCGTGGAGGTACATCACGCACGGCGCCGGGCGTTCGAGGGACAATCGCTGAGGCCGGTAACTGCGCACCGCCACGCCGCCGAGGGCGAAGTCCCTTACATCGAGCTGCCCCGGACGGGTGGGCGTGAACGCTTCACTCATCCGGGAATAAGCGCGGCGTTGCTCGTTGATGTCCTCGGACGTGCTGCTGAAACTCAGGGTATGGGTCACGAACGCCGACATTTCGGGGGACAGCGGGTAAGACGTGGGCATTGGCTGCTCCAGCCCGAGCCCTTGGCCAGGCGTGCTTGGTTACTTGTTCACCGCCACTTGCACGGCGGACGCTGCGTCTTTGCCATCGAATGTTGTCACGCCATCCAGCCAGCGCTTCATGTCTTCAGGATGATCCTTGAGCCACTGGCGAGCAACGTCGGTTGGCGCCTTGCGGTCCATGATCGGCACCATCATCTGGCTTTCCTGAGCGGCCGTGAACTTCAGGTTGCTCATCAGCTTGCTGACGTTCGGGCAGCGCGATGCGTAATCCGGCGCCGTGACCACGGAAACGGTCGCAGCCCCTTCACCCGGCCCGAACACATCTTCGCTGCCGGTCAGGTAGGCGATCTTCATGTTGATGTTCATCGGGTGCGGGGTCCAGCCAACGAATACTACCCATTCATTACGCTTGATCGCACGCTGCACCGCCGCGAGCATGCCCGCCTCCCCGGACTCGACCAACTGGAAACCGCCGAGCCCGAACTGGTTCTTCTCGATCATGCCCTTGATGTTGGCGTTGGCGCCGGTGCCGGGCTCGATGCCGTAGATCTTGCCACCGAGTTTGTCCTTGAATTTGGCGATATCGCCGAATGTTTTCAATCCGCCTGACGCCACGTAATCCGGCACCGCAAGGGTTGCCTGGGCATCACTCATGCTCGGCACGTCGAGGACTTTGACCTGATTGGCGGCCACAAACGGCGCGATGTTCTTGTCCATCGCCGGCTTCCAGTAACCCATGAACACGTCGAGTCGATCGTCACGCAAACCGCCGAAGACGATTTGCTGAGCGGCGCTGGTCTGTTTGACCTCGTAGCCCATGTTCTGCAGCAGCACTTCAGCAACAGCGCTGGTGGCGACGACGTCCGTCCAGTTGACCACACCCATGCGCACGTTTTGGCATTTGGCGGGTTCTGCAGCCATCAGGGCGTTGCTGCTCAGCATCAACACAGCGCAACTGATATGACGAATAAATGAGTTCATGGGTGCTCCTCGGGTCGGCTCGTTATTTTATTCAGCTCTTTCCGGCAGTTTTTCAAGGCTTGAAGACCCACGGCAATTCGGTGGCTGCCGCGTTGGTGCAAGGTACGCAGCAGGCCTGAGCAACAAGCGCACCAGCGCGACCTGTGCTTGCACTGGGGCGACATTGAATGAGGGGGATTCGAGGGCACAGCAGAGAAAATGATCGTTCCCACGCAGAGCGTGAGAACGATCAGGGCACAAGATACGGCGTTGGTTACAGCACTTTATCCAGCGTAATCGGGAATTCCCGGACCCGCTTGCCCGTGGCGTGGTAGATGGCATTGGCAATGGCCGAGGCCACGCCGACGATGCCGATCTCGCCCACACCCTTGGAGCCCAGGTCATTGACGATGCTGTCGTTCTCTTCCACGAACAGCACGTCGATCTCGCCGATGTCCGCGTTCACCGGAATGTGATACTCGGCCAGGCTGTGGTTCATGAAGCGCCCGAGGGTGTGGTCGGTCTGGCTTTCTTCCTGCAACGCCTGACCGATACCCCAAACCACGCCGCCGAGAATCTGGCTGCGCGCGGTTTTCGGATTGACCACACGGCCCGCCGCAACGGCGTCCACCACCCGATTGACGCGGATAGTGCCCAGGTCTTCGTCCACCAGCACTTCGACGAATACCGCCGAGTGCGTTGCCGTCGAATAGCCTTCGCGCTTGTCGTCAGGCTTGGCGTCGATCTGCACTTCAAGCGTCTCGTGGGACGACTCGCGGACAATGTCGGCGTAAGCAAAACGCTCATCGTCGATGAGCAGATAACCGTCGCCACAGACAACATCGGCCATGTCCACCACCGCGTGTTGCGGATGCGCCATGCGAACGGCGTCGAGCAACTTGGCGCGCAAGGCACGACAGGCCTGCTGCACCGCCGTGCCCACGGACGACACCGTGAACGAGCCACCCTGCAATGGCGACGTCGGCAGCGAAGAATCACCCAGTACGAAGGTGACGTCCTCAGGCTTCACGCCAGCGGCCTCAGCGGCGATCTGGGTCATGACCGTGTAAGTGCCAGTGCCGATGTCGGTGGTGGCGCTGCTGACGGTGATCTTGCCGCTGCTATCGATACTGGCCTTGGCGCTGGCGGGCATCTGCATGGCTTCCCATACACCTCCGGCCATGCCCCAACCCACCAGTTGCCGGCCCTGACGCATGCTGCGCGGCTCTGGGTTGCGCTTGCTCCAGCCGAAACGCTCGGCGCCTTGTTCGTAACACGCCAGCAGTTCTTTACTGGAGTAAGGCTTGCCTTCGTTGCCGTTGCTGTCGGCAAAGTTGACCACTCGCAGCTGCACGGGGTCGATACCGGCCGCAATGGCCAGCTCGTCCATCGCACATTCCAGCGCGACCATGCCGGAAGCGGCGCCCGGTGCACGCATGTCCAGCGGCGTGTAAACGTCCAGCGGCGCGAGCTTGTAGCTCAATGCCACGTTGTCGCACTGATAGAGCATGCCGCTCCATTCAACGACGTGCTCGGCAAAGTCCTCAAAGCGCGAGGTCTGACCGATGGCGTCGTGGGCGACCGCCATCAGCTTGCCGTCTTTGGACGCCCCGAGCCGCATGTGCTGCAAGGTTTGCGGACGATAGCCGAAGGTAAACATCTGCTGGCGGGTCAGGGTCAGACGCACCGAACGCTGGAGCTTCAATGCCGCCATGACGGCCAGCGGCAACTGGTATTGCGGACGCAGGCCGGAACCGAAGGCGCCACCGACGAAGGCTGCGAGGATGCGGATCTTCTCTTTCTCCAGACCGAACACACTGTGCAGGTAGTCCTGGCAGTTCTGCGTGCCTTGGGTTTTATCGTGGATCTCCAGGCTGCCGTCAGCCTTGAAGAACACCGTGGAGGCGTGCGGCTCCATCGGGTTGTGGTGTTCGTTGGGCGTGCTGTAGTGGCTGTCGACCGTGACCGCCGCCTGGGCGAATGCGCCCGAAAAATCCCCACGCGGTTTCGGCGTTTCGGCCGGCGCGGTGTGGGCGTCACTCTGACCCACACTGAGGTCGGTCTGGTGCGGCTTGGTTTCGTACTCAATGCGCACGAGGGAGCCGGCATGCCGCGCCAGTTCAAGGGTGTCTGCCACTACCAGCGCCAGCGGCTGGCCGCTGTAAAGCACGTGGTCGTTGTAGAACGGGCGGAACGGCGAGCCTTCGGCGGCGTCGGCGTCCTGATAGTCCTCGTCATAGCTGGCGATGTGCGGGCGATTGGTGTGATCGATAACCGCGATCACGCCAGGAACCGCCAGCGCTTGCGAGGCATCGATACGCACGACGCGACCCAAGGCGATAGTGCTGGAGACCACGCTGGCATGCAGCAAGCCTGCCTCCGGGTACTCGCCGGCGTAGCGGGCCTGGCCGGTGACTTTCAGGCGTCCATCGACGCGGTCCATCGGTTGGCCCAGCGCGGAGGCCTTTCCCGGGGTGGGTGTATTGGCGTTCATTAAACAGTTCCTCCCAAGGTGGCATCGCTCAAGGCGCGAACGATCGCGCGGCGGGCCAGCTTGATCTTGAAAGCGTTGTGCGCCAGCGGCTGAGCGTCGCGCAGCATCGCGTCGGCGGCGGCAACAAAGTTTTCCCGCGAGACCGGCTGACCTTTGAGCGACTGCTCGACGGCCGTGTCGCGCCAAGGTTTGTGCGCCACGCCACCCAGGGCGATGCGCACGTCACGGATGACGTCGCCATCAAGCTCGACAGCCGCGGCCACTGAGATCAGGGCAAAGGCGTAAGAGGCGCGGTCACGGATTTTCAGGTAGTGGCTGTGCTGCTGAAAACGTGGCGCTGGCAGCTCGACAGCGGTGATCAGTTCATCGTCGGCGAGCTGGTTGTCGCGCTGCGGCGCATCTCCCGGCAAGCGATGGAAGTCAGCGAACTCGATCACCCGGGCACCGGCGCGCCCCTGGACGTGGACGCGGGCTTCGAGCGCAGCCAGGGCCACGCACATGTCCGAGGGGTGAGTCGCGACGCAGGCATCGCTGGCGCCCAGGATCGCGTGGATGCGGTTCAGGCCCTCTTTCGCCGGGCAACCCGTGCCAGGCTCGCGCTTGTTGCACGGCACGGTTGAGTCGTAGAAGTAGTAGCAGCGGGTGCGCTGCAGCAGGTTGCCACCGGTGCTCGCCATGTTGCGCAACTGCGGCGAGGCGCCCGCCAGAATGGCTTGGGACAGCAGCGGATAATCGCGCTCGATCAGCGGATGCCAGGCCAGGTCGGCGTTACTCACCAGCGCGCCGATCATCAGGCCGCCAGTGTCGGTTGCGCGGACGTCTTTGAGCGGCAGCCCGGTGATGTCGATCAGGTGCTCGGGGCGGGCGACGTTTTCTTTCATCAAATCCAGCAGGTTCGTACCGCCTGCGATGAACCGGCTGGCAGGACCTGCAAGATTGACCGCCTGAGCGATGTCGGAAGGCTTGCTGTAGCTGAAGGGATTCATTGGCCGCGCCCTCCCTGACCCGGTGCGGCATTCATCAATGGCAAGACTTCCACCACCGCCGCGCGGATATTGCTGTAGGCGCCGCAACGGCACAGGTTGCCGCTCATCAGTTCTTTCACTTCGTCATCGGTGCTGGCGCGGCCTTCGTTGGCCAGGCCGACTGCCGAGCAGATCTGCCCGGGCGTGCAGTAGCCGCACTGGAAGGCGTCATGTTTGATGAACGCTTGCTGCATGGGGTGCAGCGTGTCGCCTTCGGCAAGCCCTTCGATCGTGGTCAGCTCGGCGCCGTCACACATGATCGCCAGGGTCAGGCACGCATTGATGCGTTTGCCATCGCGCAGCACGGTGCATGCACCGCATTGGCCGTGGTCACAGCCCTTTTTGGTGCCGACCAGATCGAGCTGCTCGCGCAACAGATCCAGCAGCGTGGTCCAGGGCTGCACGTCCACTTGTCGGGTCTGGCCGTTCAACGTCAGGGCGATGGAATGCCCTGCGAACGCCTGTTCATTGGTTGCACTCATGGGAAGCCTCACGGTAGGTACTCGATCAGCGCAGTGATCTGCGTCTTAAGGGGTACGACTTGTGAGGTTTCGGAAACGTTCAGGGTTTGTGATGAGCGTTTTGACGCAGCGGGGCGCCCGGATGGGGCAAGCCGATCCGGACATTTGCAATCCGACGACACGCGCCAGGCCCCATCGCCCGGAGCTGCTGGTATGATGCGCGGCTTTTTGCAACTGGCAGAATTTGTGCAAGCCGTTTCGGTGAGCTGTGCTTTGCTGTTTCAGTCGACTACATAAATGACGCGGAGCGTCACCGGGGAGCCTTAAATGCTGGAGCGGTTGTTTCAACTCAGGGCACATAACACCAATGTGCGCACCGAAATTCTGGCCGGGGTCACCACCTTCCTGGCCATGGCCTACATCCTGTTCGTGAACCCGAGCATTCTTGGCGAGACCGGCATGGACAAGGGCGCGATCTTTGTCGCTACCTGCCTGGCGGCGGCCATCGGCTCCACCGTCATGGGGCTGATCGCCAACTACCCGATCGCGCTGGCGCCGGGCATGGGCCTGAACGCCTTCTTCACCTATACCGTCGTGCTGCACATGGGCCACACCTGGCAAGTGGCGCTGGGCGCGGTGTTCATTTCGGCAGTGATGTTTTTCCTGCTGTCGATCTTCCGCATCCGCGAATGGATCATCAACAGCATCCCGCTGCCGCTGCGCTCGGCCATTGCCGCCGGTATCGGCCTGTTCCTGGCGCTGATTGCGCTGCACAACGCCGGAATCGTGGTGACTAACCCGGCCACCATGGTCGGCCTGGGCGATCTGGCCAAACCGGCACCGATTCTTGCGGCTCTAGGGTTCGCGCTGATCGTGGCCCTGGAAGCTTTGAAAGTGCGCGGCGCCGTGCTGATCGGCATTCTGGCCGTGACCATCATTTCGATTGTGATGGGCTTCTCGCCGTTCGGCGGTGTGGTGTCGATGCCGCCTTCACTGGCGCCGACCTTCCTGCAGCTGGACATTCCCGGCGCACTGAACATCGGTCTGGTCAGCGTGATTTTCTCCTTCCTGTTCGTCGACCTGTTCGACAACTCCGGCACCCTGATCGGCGTCGCCAAGCGTGCGGGCCTGATGGGCAAGGACGGCCACATGCCGAAGATGGGCCGTGCGCTGATCGCCGACAGCACCGCCGCAATGGCCGGCTCTCTGCTGGGCACCTCGACCACCACCAGTTACATCGAATCCGCGGCGGGCGTGAGTGCCGGCGGCCGGACCGGTCTGACGGCTATCGTGGTTGCGGTGTTGTTTCTGCTGGCGTTGTTTTTCGCGCCGCTGGCTGGCAGCGTTCCAGCATTCGCCACCGCCCCTGCCCTGCTGTTCGTGGCTGTGTTGATGACCTCGGGCCTTGCCGAAATCAACTGGGACGACATCACTGAAGCAGCACCTGTGGTGATCACCGCACTGGCCATGCCATTCACGTATTCGATCGCCAACGGCATCGCCTTTGGCTTCATTTCCTGGACCCTGATCAAGCTGTTGTCGGGCCGGGGCCGCGAGCTGAATTCGGCGCTGGTCGTGCTGTCGATTCTGTTCGTGATCAAGCTGGGCTTTTATCCATGAGTTCTACGTTCGACCCTGCAAACTACGCCGTTCAGCTCGATGAGAAGGCCACGCGCCTGCGCGAGCTACTGGCGCCTTTCGAGGCGCCCGAGCCTCAGGTCTTCGATTCGCCACGCGAGCACTACCGCCTGCGCGCCGAGTTCCGCCTGTGGCGCGACGACGGCAAGCGTCACTATGCGATGTTCGCGCCGGGGGACAAGCACACGCCGATCCTGATCAACGACTTCCCTATTGCCAGCCAGCAGATCAACGCGCTGATGCCGGTGCTGCGGGATCGCTGGGAGGCGAGCAAGACGCTCAATCACAAGCTGTTTCAGGTGGATTTTCTGACCACGCTGGCCGGCGACGGCATGATCACCCTGTGCTATCACCGCCCGCTGGATGAGGCCTGGCAAGTCGAGGCGGAGCAATTGGCGGCTGATCTGAAGGTCAGTGTGATGGGTCGTTCGAAGGGGCAGCGACTGGTGATTGGCCGCGATTACGTGACCGAGCAGCTGGACGTCGCTGGCCGGACTTTCAGTTATCGCCAGCCGGAGGGCGCGTTCACCCAGCCGAACGGCACGGTGAACCAGAAAATGCTGAGCTGGGCGTATGACGCGCTGGGCGACCGCGACGATGATTTGCTGGAGCTGTATTGCGGCAATGGCAACTTCACGCTGCCGTTGGCGACCCGCGTGCGCAAGGTACTGGCGACCGAGATCAGCAAGACGTCGGTCAACGCGGCGCTGAGTAACCTAGCGGACAACGCTGTGGATAACGTGTCGCTGGTGCGACTGTCGGCTGAGGAGCTGACAGAAGCCCTGAATGAGGTGCGCCCGTTCCGTCGTCTGGCCGGTGTCGACCTGAAAAGCTACGACTTCGGCAGCGTGTTCGTCGACCCGCCCCGCGCCGGCATGGACCCGGACACCTGTGAGCTGACGCGACGTTTTGAGCGCATCCTGTACATCTCGTGCAACCCGGAGACCCTGGCCGCGAACATCGCACAACTGCACGACACCCACCGGGTCGAGCGCTGCGCGCTGTTTGATCAGTTTCCGTATACCCATCACATGGAGTCAGGGGTTCTGCTGGTTCGCCGCTGACAGCGCGATTCGGTCGTTCCTGGCTGAAGCCGGTCCTACTATCATCAGTAGCACCGGCTTCAGCCGGGAACAGGCCTTCAGACGTTTCAACTGATCTCCATGCGCCCGCAGCATATCCCGCACCATCCATCATTAAATTCCTGACAGCTAGCGGCGAACCGCGCCAGACCGGTGTATAACACTCGGCCGTCTTTCGCTTCGATGGATGCCTTGCCTTGAGCTCCGAATCGCCCGCCTCATCGTCTGAATCTTCCGCTAAAAGCGCCCTGCGGCTGCCCGGCTTTTTCGCCTTCCTGACCGCGCGCCTTGCTGCCGTTTTCGCCATGCAGATTCAGGCAGTGGTTGTCGCCTGGCAGGTCTACGACATGACCCGCAGCCCGATCTCCCTGGCCTATGTCGGCTTGGCGCAGTTCATTCCAATGTTGCTGCTGTTGATGCCGGCCGGCGACTTGATCGACCGCTACGATCGCAAGATGATCCTGACCATCAGTTGGTCGGTGCAAGCCGTATGCAGCCTCATGCTGATGCTGTTCTCTGTGACCCATCATCAAGACACCCGCCTGATCTACGCCACCCTGGCCCTGTTCGGTTGCGCGCGGGCGTTCACCGGACCGGCGCTGCAGAGCCTGCTGCCGCAAGTCGTCCCGCGCGAAAAACTTGCATCGGCCATCGCCACCAACAGCATGATCATGCGCATTGCCACCATCGCCGGGCCTCTGGTCGGCGGCGGGTTGTATGCCGCAGGCGGCGGCGGGCTGACCTATTCCGTGTGCATGGCCAGTTTCATCGCTGGCGTGCTGTTGCTGATCCGCGTGCCGGTGCTCTATGCGGGGAAGAAACAGATTCTCGAGTCCACGGCCTGGAAGCGTTTTACCGCAGGCATCGCCTTCATCCGCTCGCGGCCGATCATCCTGGGCACCATTTCCCTGGACCTGTTTGCCGTGCTGCTGGGGGGCGTGGTGGCGCTGCTTCCGATCTACGCCCATGAAGTGTTGCACTTGGGGCCGCAAGGCCTGGGCGCGCTGCGCAGTGCGATGAGTCTGGGTGAGGTGAGCACGGGTCTGTACCTGAGTTTCCGGCCTTTTGATCGACACGTCGGTCTGGTCATGTTCATCGCCGTCGCGGTGTTCGGCGTCGCCAATCTGGTGTTCGCCCTGTCGACGCTGTTCTGGCTGTCGCTGCTGGCTTTGATGATCGCCGGTGCGGCGGATATGGTCAGCGTCTATATCCGCTCCACACTGGTGCAATTCTCGACGCCGGACGACATGCGCGGGCGGGTCAATGCGGTGAATATGTTGTTTATCGGTTCGTCCAACGAGCTGGGCGAATTCCGCGCCGGCAGCAGCGCGGCGCTCTGGGGGGCCGTGCCCGCCGCGATCATCGGCGGCGTGTGCACACTGGGTGTCGTTGGCGCCTGGATGGTTGGCTTCAAGGCCCTGCGTCAGGTGAACCACTTCGCTGACGCCTCGCCGGTCGAAACCACCGAGAAGCAGACGGCGCGGGTTTGACATAGCGCAAAGTTCGGGGGCGAGCTCGATTACGCCCGCCCCCGCCATAACCGCCTTCGCAGCTTTTTTCCTTTGCAAAAAACAATAGATGGCCGCTAGACGCCTAAACGCAGACTCCCGGTACCTGATCGCCTGAACCATTCCCCCTCCTCTCCTCTCTTAGTCCAGCAGACCAGACGTCGCACGCCCGCCGTCTACACTTCCCACACGACCAAAAGAGGATTCCCACATGCTATGGAAAAAAGGACGTCGCAGTGACAACGTCGTGGACGCACGTGGCGATTCCGGGGGCGGCGGGGGCGGCGGGATGCGCATTGGCGGCAAGGGGTTGGGGCTTGGCGGGATCGTGATCATCGTCGCGATTGGTCTGCTGACCGGCCAGGACCCGATGCGGATTCTGGGTGAGATCACCGGCCAGATGGGTTCGGATCAGACCTCCGCGGTCAATCCGCAAACGCGCCAGGCGCCGCCGGCCAATGACGAGCAGGCTGATTTCGTGCGCGCTGTCCTGGGCGACACCGAAGACACGTGGCAGCAGGTGTTCCAGCAAATGGGGAGCCAGTACAAGGCGCCGACCCTGATTCTGTTCAGCGGTCGGGTGCAATCGGCCTGCGGCTCCGCCTCTTCCGCGAGCGGCCCGTTCTACTGCCCGGCTGACCAGCGCGTGTACCTGGACATGGAGTTCTTCCGTGAAATGAGTCAACGCTTCAAGGCCGCAGGAGACTTCGCTCAGGCGTACGTGATTGCGCACGAAGTTGGCCATCATGTGCAGACCTTGCTGGGGGTTTCGGCTAAAGTTGACGCCGCCCGCCAACGCGGCATGAAAATGGAAGGTGACAACGGTTTGCTGGTGCGTCAGGAGCTGCAAGCTGACTGCCTGGCAGGCGTTTGGGCCAACAACGCACAAAAGCGTTTGAACTGGCTGGAGCCGGGTGATATTGAAGAGGCGCTAAACGCCGCCAATGCCATTGGCGACGACCGCTTGCAGCAACAGGGTCAGGGCCGGGTCGTGCCAGACTCGTTTACCCACGGCACTTCTGCTCAGCGCGTGCGCTGGTTCAAGACAGGTTTTGCCGCAGGACAAATCAACCAATGCGATACATTCGCCGCCAAGAGCCTCTGATCACATGATGAAACCGCTTTCGATCCTGTTGTTGGGCACCCTGATGAGCCTCAATGCTCATGCGGCGGATCAGGCGGTTAAATCCATCAGCCCCGACCGGCTTCAGATCAACGGGACGACCCAAGCCACGCTCGGCCTGAGTCAGAGCTGGGTTCGTCCAAGCCCGCAGGTCCAGCGGGTTGTCATTGTCTTTCACGGTCGGCTGCGCAACGCGCAAACCTACCTGCGCAGCGTCGAGCGCGCGGCCAACCAGTCGCATCAGCGCTCGAAAACGCTGTTGATCGCGCCGCAATTTCTCGATGAGAAAGACATTTCACAGCACCGCCTGCCCGAATCGGTGTTGCGCTGGCACGCCAATGACTGGATGGCAGGCGAAAAGTCGTTGGGCCCCAAGCCAGTCAGCTCGTTTGTGGTCATCGATCACATCCTCAAGCGTCTGAGCGACAGCAAGCTGTTCCCGAATCTGAAGGAGATTGTGATCGCTGGCCATTCCGGCGGTGCTCAGGTGGTGCAGCGTTACGCGATGATCGGCGGCAAGGAGGATGCGTTGCTGAAGAAGGAAGGCATCAAGCTGCGTTATGTGATCGCCAATCCGTCTTCTTATGCGTATTTCGACGCGACCCGGCCGCTGCCGGTCGATGCGGCCAGCTGCCCGACGTTTGACACCTGGAAGTACGGTCTTAACAAGCTGCCAGCCTATGCCGGCAAGGAAACACCGGCCGAGCTTGAGGCTGCTTACGTGAAGCGCGACATTACTTACCTGCTGGGCGAACTGGACACCGATCCAGAGCACCCGGCGCTGGACAAGGATTGTGGCGCCGAAGCACAGGGGCCACAGCGTCTGGCCCGCGGTCACAACTACTTCGATTACCTGACCAAGCGTCATCCGGAAGGCTTGAATCAGCGCCTGGTGGAAGTGAAAAACGTCGGGCATAACGGCGAGGCGATGTTCACTTCACCTGAAGGTCAGACGGCGTTGTTCAAGGCGAATTGAAAGCACTGCGCTAGCAGGACCTGCTTTAAGGGGGAAGAGGCCGGTGCGTACACCACTCATTTTGTAGTGAATTGCCTGCCGCTTTCCCGGCTAAAGCCGGTCCTACTCTTTAAACGTAATCCGGTAGTAGAAGCGGCTTCAGCCGGGAAGAGGCCGGTGCGTACACCACTCATTTTGTAGTGAATTGCCTGCCGCTTTCCCGGCTAAAGCCGGTCCTACTCTTTAAAAGCAATCCGGTAGTAGGACCGGCTTCAGCCGGGAAGAGCCCGGTGCGTACATCACTAATTTTGTGGTGAATTGCCTGCCGCCTTCCCGGCTAACGCCGGTCCTACTCGTTAAACGTAATCAGGCAGAAGGAGCGGCTTCAGCCGGGAAGAGGCCGGTGCGTACACCACTATTTTTGTAGTGAATTGCCTGACGCTTTACCGGCTAAAGCCGGTCCTACTATTTGAATGCGCGCCCTATTTCACTTCAATCATCTTTCTTAACGCCACGCAATCCGCCGCATGCCAATCGGTCAACTCCGGCCACGGGTTGTCCGGCAGATTGACCAGCACGGTCTGACTCCCAGCTGCGCGACCGCAGGCCAGGTCGAACTGATAGTCACCCACCATCACCATGTCCGACGGCTTCACATTCCACGCTTGGGCCAGCTTCAGCAGGCCTCCCGGATCGGGTTTCGGCGCCGCTTCGTCGCGACCGAGCACGTCGTCCACCGCAAAGCAGTCCGCGATGCCGATGGCTTCCAGTGTCACGTGAGCAAGCTCCCGGGCATTACGGGTCAGGATGCCCAGACGATACCCCCGCCCTGCCAGCTCCCTCACCAACTCGACAGCCCCCGTCGCGGGTTTGGACTCAATCGCCACCGCGCGCTCGTGCTCCAGCAGCCAGGCATGTTTGGCCGCTGCGACGTCGGCCGGCAACGCAGCGAGATGCCCGAGGATGTCGTCTTCCTGCGGGATATCCAGCGCCCGTTTAATGGCCGGAAAATCATGGGCGGCGACAGTCAGCGTGCCGTCCATGTCGAATACCCAGTGGCGTACCTGTTTAAGGCTCATGACCAATCCTTGCGGTGGCGAATCAAACCTTCCTGAGTGACGGAAGCCACGAGCTTGCCCGCGCGGTTGAACACGCTTCCGCGGGAAAATCCGCGCGCATTGCCGGCCCATGGACTGTCCATGGCATAGAGCAGCCAGTCGTCGGCGCGCAGTTCGCCGTGGAACCACAGCGAGTGATCAAGGCTGGCGATCTGCATGTCCTTCTGCCAGACCGTCCTGCCGTGGGGCAGCAGCGACGTGGTCAACAAATTGAAATCCGAGGCGTAGGCGAGCATGTAGCGGTGCAACGCGGGGATGTCGGGCAACGTGCCGTCTGCGCGAAACCACACATACTTCACTGGGTCCGCAGGCTTGGGATTGTAGGGATCAGACTCGGTGACCGGGCGGAATTCGATGGGCTTGGGGCACAGCAGCTTGTCCTTCATGTGCTCGGGGATCAGGTGCTCGCGCTGACGCATCAGTTCAAGCTCCGACGGCAGGCTCTCGGGGCCGACCACATGTGGCATCTGAGTCTGGTGCTCGAAGCCCTCTTCGTCGTACTGGAACGACGCGCTGCAGGTGAAGATTGGCTGCCCCTTCTGAATCGCCGTCACCCGGCGCGTGCTGAAACTGCCGCCGTCACGGACCCGGTCGACCTGGTACACCACCGGCAGGTGCGCGTCGCCGGGGCGCAAAAAATAGCCATGCAATGAATGCACATGGCGCGCGTCTTCGACCGTCTTGCTCGCCGCCGACAGCGACTGCCCCAGCACCTGACCGCCAAACAGCTGGGGAAAGCCAAGGTCCTGGCTGCGCCCGCGAAAGAGGTTTTCTTCGATCGGCTCCAGGCTCAACAGCGACACCAGATCATCCAGCACGTGACTCATTCAGGGTTCCTCACACGGTCGTCTCGCCGACCGTCATCGTATCAATCAGGCCATGGGCGCCGAAGGTCGGCGCAGATGGAAGTGGGACGAAATGATACAGAGGTTTGTAGCCCGATTCCCGCAGCGAATCACAGGGTCGCCAGCCAGCCTGGCCGGTTGATGCGATACAGCACGTGGGGCCTGAGGGGATGACCCTCGGGCAATTTGGGATGATTGAAGTTGTCGGCCGGATCGTTGCGCATGCCGATGGCCTGCATGACCTTTTGCGAGGGCAGGTTGTTGACCGCCGCGAACGCCACGATCTCATCCAGATCCAGGTGCTCGAAACCGCAGCCGAGCACCGTCCAGGCGGCTTCACTGGCGTAACCCAGGCTCCAATGCTCGCGAGCCAGGCGCCAGCCGATTTCCACCGCAGGCGTGAACGCCGCTTCAAAGCCCACCACGCTCAAACCGGTGAAACCGATGAATTCGCCGGTGTCCTTGCGCTCAAGGGCCCAGAACCCAAAACCGTATTCGGCAAAATGCCCGCGCACGCGGCCAATCAGCTTGGCGCTCTCCATGCGGCTCAAGGGCTGCGGGAAATGGCGCATAACTTGGGGATCGGCGCACATCTGCGCGAAAGCCGGCAAATCATCATCTCGCCATTGACGCATCAACAAGCGTGCGCTGTTGAGCTCAAGAATCGGCTCCATCGATCGTCTCCCTGTGCCTCGCCTTTCAAATTACCCGCCGGCTGGCGATTCTCCCGCTCAGGCAAATCGCTGTGCGGTGGTCGTCAGAACTGGCAAGATTCCCCTTCCAACCAGACGCGTGCACACCATGCCCCTGCCCCTCATTTACCACGAAGACTACACCCCGGACTTTCCGCCGGACCATCGCTTCCCGATGGACAAGTTCAGACTTCTGCGCGACCACCTTATCGACAGCGGCCTGACAACAGATGCTCAATTGTTTCGCCCGCAGGTCTGCCCAACGGACATCCTGGCGCTGGCCCATGACCCCGGCTACATCAGCCGTTATATGGAAGGCGCGCTGTCGCGCGAGGATCAACGTCGCCTTGGCCTGCCCTGGACCGAGGATCTGGCCCGACGTACGGTGCGGGCGGTAGGGGGTTCTTTGCTGACGGCGGAACTGGCGCTGCAATACGGGCTGGCCTGTCACCTCGCCGGCGGCACCCATCATGCGCATTACGATTACCCGGCCGGGTTCTGCATCTTTAATGACCTGGCGATCATCAGTCAGTACCTGCTGCACAGCGGACGCGTCGACCGGGTGCTGATTTTCGACTGCGACGTGCATCAGGGCGACGGCACCGCGCGGATCCTCGAACACACCGATGATGCGATCACCGTGTCGCTGCACTGCGAGAAGAACTTCCCCGCGCGCAAGGCCCAAAGTGACTGGGACATTCCGCTGCCAATGGGCATGGGGGATGACGATTACCTGAAGGTGGTCGACGACACGCTGAATTACCTGCTGCCGCTGTATCGGCCTGATCTGGTGCTGTACGACGCCGGCGTGGATGTGCACAAGGACGATGCGTTGGGTTACCTACAGCTGACGGACGCGGGGGTTGCCCGCCGTGACGAGGCGGTGATGCGTCATTGTCTGGGCCGCGACATTCCGTTGATGGGCGTGATTGGCGGCGGTTACAGCAAGGACCGCGAAGCACTCGCCCGGCGGCACGGCATTCTGCACCACAGTGCGCAGCGGGTGTGGGTGGAGCGCGGGCTATGAGTGACCGCTGAACTCAATCGCGAGCAAGCCGCTCCCACAAACTTACCCACATCCGCTGTGGAACCGCCTGTGGATAACCTGAGCGCAAGGCCACGAGCCCCTGATAACACTGGGCCTGGAGAATACTGTACGTTTTTTGATCGATTAGTTTTCCACAGGGTGGCTGCATTTCACGAAGCTCGCGTAGAATGCGCGCCCCTCATTCAACCGGTGTCCGTTCAGCCATGACCTTACCCGCCACCTCACGCACCCAGACAGTCGCCATCATCGGCGGCGGCCCTGCCGGCCTGATGGCCGCTGAGGTGCTGAGCCAGGCGGGGTTCAAGGTGGATCTCTACGACGCCATGCCCTCGGTTGGGCGCAAGTTCCTGCTGGCCGGCGTGGGCGGTATGAACATCACCCACTCCGAGCCGTCCCCTGCATTCGTCGCCCGCTACGCCGAACGCGCCCAAATGATCGCGCCCTTACTGCGCAGCTTCGGCGCCGAAGCGCTGTGCGAGTGGATTCACGGCTTGGGCATCCAGACCTTCGTCGGCAGTTCGGGCCGCGTGTTCCCCACCGACATGAAAGCCGCGCCACTGCTGCGCGCCTGGCTCAAGCGGCTGCGGGAGTCCGGCGTAGTTATCCACACCCGTCACCGATGGATGGGCTGGAATGCCGACAATACGCTGCGGATCGCCGGCCCTGAAGGTGAACTTGCCCTGCGCCCTGCCGCCACGTTGCTGGCATTGGGCGGGGCAAGCTGGTCGCGGCTGGGCTCGGACGGCGCGTGGGTACCGCTGCTTGAACACCGCGGGGTCAGGATCGCGCCGCTGCAGGCTGCCAATTGCGGGTTTGAGGTCTCGGCCTGGAGCGAACTGCTGCGCAGCAAGTTCGCCGGCGCGCCGCTGAAAAACATCGCGATGGGCCTGGAGGGGCACACCCTTCGACTGGGCGAATGCGTAATCACCCAGACAGGCGTGGAGGGCAGCCTGGTTTACGCGCTGTCCGCGCAAATCCGCGAGGCGATCAACCGATCAGGCTCGGCCACGGTCGAGATTGATTTGCTGCCCGGCAAGACCATCGCCGAGGTGCAAAAGGCCCTGAGCAAACCGCGCGGTTCACGTTCGATGTCCAAGCATCTGCACAGTCAGTTAGGGCTCGACGGCGTGAAGGCGGCGCTGTTGCGTGAGCTCACCCCCGCGACGACATTCGCTGATCCGGCCCTGCTCGCGATGGCGATCAAGACCTTGCCGCTGCCACTGATCAAGCCGCGCCCGCTGGATGAGGCCATCAGCACGGCGGGCGGGGTGAGGTTCGAAGCGCTGAACGAGCAATTGATGATCCCGTCGCTGCCCGGCGTGTTCTGCGCCGGCGAGATGCTCGACTGGGAGGCGCCCACCGGCGGCTATTTGCTCACCGCCTGTTTCGCCAGCGGCCGCGCGGCAGGGCTGGGAATGGTTGACTGGTTGCGCCGCGAGTAAGGCTCAGCGCAACCCTTACGGATTCACGCCGCGCGATCGACCTGCGGCTTCAAGCTACCACCAAGCCCCTGATTGACCGGCGCCTTGCCCTGCGAAGGCCCGACCATCCGTTTGCCCAACGCGACGCCCTTCAGTTCGATGTACGTGTGAGCCAAGGCAGCCAGGCCGATCGCCACGAGGGTGACGGCGACCACCAGCGCGTTGTTTCCCAGCTCTGACCCGGTGTCCATGAAACGCTGACCATTGATCATGGGCGCCAGGTCGCGGCCCGTGAGCTTCTGCGCCACGATGAACACCGTCGACAGGCAAAATAGCAGCGCGGCGTGGGTCATGTAGATGGAGTACGACAATTTGCCCAGCAGCCTGAACACGGCGGTTTTCAGGAACGTCGATACCAGCCCGGCCTCGAACGCGAACACCAGCACCAGCACGCAGAACGTCAGACTGGCGATGGGCGAGCGGTCGCTGTAGTCGTTCATCACCATCCAGTACGTGGTGCCCGTCAGCGCCACTTCGAACACCGTCATCAGCCAGCGCACCGGCACGAATCGGTCGCGAACCAGCAAGTAGGCCAGGTACGTGATGTTGCCGGCGAAGAAGCAGGACAGACCCAGCATCGCACGCCAGACCAGCGGCTCGTTTTCGGTGAAGATCATCGTGAACGCGACGACGGCCACGCAGGCAAACATCGCGAAACGGCTTCTCAGCGAAAGCAGGCACAGGGCGCCAAAGAGCATGTAGATGTAGAACTCGATGCTGATGCTCCATGACGGGTAGTTGAACGACATGGTCTCAGTGAGCGGCGTCCAGGCTTGCAACAGCAGCAGATTGGGCAGGATCTCTGTCGGGTCGAACAGCCCGGTGAACGGCACGTTGTTGAGGGTGAAGCCTTTCTTCCAGGCCGCCCAACGCACGCCTTCGAAGCCAATAAACACCAACAGCATCACCACGTGCAGCGGGTACAGGCGGAACAGGCGCGAGATAACGAAACGCTTGAAACCGAACTGCGGCTTCAGCCCATAGGAGTGGGCCAGAACAAAACCGCTGAGCACGAAGAAGAAGTTAAGCAGGATGTCAGCTCTGCGGAAAAACGGCAGCTCGATGAAAGCGCCCACGACATGCAGGTGGTAGAACACCACCAGCAAGGCGAAAACGCCCCTGAAGCTGTCGAGCGTCGTAAATCGCTGAACTGATCCCATGGCCCAACGCCCCGTCCTGAGTGAGAAAACGCCTTTGGCGGCCGCGAATTCTCGCGGCCTTTACACGGTAGGGGGTTGGCCGGCTTATCAACAGTTGAAATATTTCATGTCCGGTACATCCGACGGCGCAAAGATTGACGCCAGCGTTTGTCAGTAGTGACCGATGAGTCACTTTGAGGATTTCTGGTCGCAGTAGCAACGACACCCGTCAATACTTTGCTGCCAGCCTCGCCGTCGACTGTCGGACAATTCCTACATCGGTTTCAGATTCTCGCGAACCTGCCGATGCACTCGTACACATGAATGTTTTGCTGGCTCCATAACAAAAAAACTCCAGCTGACGATTTCAAATATTACGGATTCTGGAGAAATGGAATGAACAGCTGGATGGCCAATATCAGCGTCAACAAGAAGCTAGCCCTCGGCTTCGGCGTCGTGCTTGTACTGACTGCCCTGCTGGCCCTGGTGGGCTGGAACAGCTTGGGCCAGATGAGCTTGCGCAGCCAATGGGTGGGTGATATCACCAAGCTCAGCCAGAAGCTCACAGACCTGCGGGTGACGCGCCTGCAATATATGCTCAGCAACGGCGACGAAGTGGCCGCGCGAAGCGTTCAGACCGCGCTCGACGCATTCAAGGCGCAGCAGCAATTTCTGCAAAAAACGTTCACTAACCCACAGAATGTGCCGCTCATCAAAACGATGGGCGAGCAACTCAGCGCTTATGAGACCTCGTTGAAAAAAATGCGCGAGGCCTACCAGGCGAGCGCCGGGGTGCGCGATAGCATGGGCGTCGACGCGGTAAAAGCAGCGGAGCTGATTGCCGCGATCAACGATGATGTGATGAAGCTCGACCCTACGGATGAACGTCGTTCCGAGCAGTACCAGGCCGTCATTAAAGCCCGCGAAGACGTGATGCTGGTGCGCTACGAAGTGCGCGGCTACACCGCCGGCGTCTCGGCCAAAACTGAGGAAGCGGCCATGCGCCAACTGACCGTCGCCCTTGACGGCCTCGCCCCACTCAACGCCATGTTTGGCGGTACTCAGGCCGAGCGCCTGAAGCAGCTGGAAGCGGCGCTGATCGGCTATCGCAACTCGGTGCAGGGATTCAAGCTCGCCACTGGCAATATCAATGCTGCGCGCACAGAGATGACCGAGGAACAGGGTGTCATCGTCAAGCTGGCACAACAGCTCACTGATCTGCAGAACACCTTGGGCCAGGCTGACATTCAGCAAGCCCGTATGCTGCAGTTGGCCGGCACGCTTCTGGCGCTGATCCTTGGCACCTTGGCGGCGATCATCATTACCCGTCAGATCACCCGTCCGCTTCAGCAGACCCTGGCTGTCGTTGACCGCATTGCCTCCGGCGACTTGTCCCACAACATGGTCGTGACCCGTAAAGATGAGCTGGGCGTTCTGCAAATGGGCATCCAGCGCATGGGCGCCACGCTGCGCGAATTGATCGGTGGCATTCGTGACAGCGTCACGCAAATTGCCAGCGCTGCTGAAGAGCTGTCGGCGGTGACCGAACAGACCAGCGCCGGGGTCAACAGCCAGAAAGTCGAAACCGACCAGGTCGCCACCGCGATGCACGAAATGTCAGCCACTGTTCACGAGGTCGCGCGCAACGCGGAGCAGGCATCGGTTGCCGCCTCCGCCGCTGACAAGCAGGCACGGGAAGGCGACAAAGTGGTGGGCGAAGCGATCATACAGATCGAGAAACTGGCCAGTGAAGTGGTCCGTTCCACTGACGCGATGTCCGTGCTGGAACAGGAAAGCGACAAGATCGGCAAGGTCATGGACGTGATCAAAGCCGTTGCCGAGCAGACCAATCTGCTGGCCCTTAACGCGGCAATCGAGGCGGCCCGTGCCGGTGAAGCCGGTCGCGGTTTTGCCGTGGTCGCCGATGAGGTCCGTGGCCTGGCGCAACGCACTCAGCAATCCACCGAAGAGATCGAAGGCCTGGTCGCCGCACTGCAAAACGGCACACGCCAGGTGTCGGAGATCATGCTCAGCAGCCGCAACCTGACTGACAGCTCGGTTACCCTGACCCGCAAGGCCGGGACGTCGCTGGAAAGCATTACCCAGACGGTGTCGAACATTCAGGCCATGAACCAGCAGATCGCGGCAGCTGCCGAGCAACAAAGCTCGGTGGCCGAAGAGATCAGCCGCAGTATCGTCAACGTGCGCGACGTGTCTGAACAGACGGCTGCCGCCAGCGAAGAAACCGCCGCTTCAAGCGTCGAACTGGCACGACTGGGCAATCAGCTGCAAATGCTGGTCAGTCACTTCAAGGTGTAAACCGGCTTTATCTGCGTCGGACGAAAAGCCGCCCGGCGCAGGCGGTGCAAGGGGTTGAAGACGAACAGCGCGGGTGCGTTGGCAAGAAAGGGATTTACTGATCCTACAATTGCCACATACTGCCCGCGCTGTTTTATTTCGTCATATTCATCTCCAACGCCGGATTTATCTCCATGAAAAGAATGTTGCCTTATCTCCTCAGTGCTGCCCTCTCCCTCGTTCCAGTCGCCTTCTCCCATGCCGCCACGGCACCTGCACCTGTCCAGCTGATCGTACTGAGTTCCGGCGGAATCATGGGCGCGTTCAAAGCAGTAGCCCCCGATTACGAACAGCGCGCGGGTGTGAAGCTGCAGGGCGAAGTCGCGCCGTCAATGGGCGCGACGCCCCAGGCCATTCCCAACCGACTGGCCCGCCATGAACCGGCCGACGTGGTGTTGATGGTCGGTGCAGCGCTGGACAAGTTGATCAAGGACGGCAAGGTCGATCCGAAAACCCGCGTCGATCTGGGCAAATCCTACATCGCCATGGCCGTGCGTCATGGTGCGCCGCACCCTGACATCAGCAGCATGGAAGCCTTCAAGCAGACCCTGCTGGACACTAAAAGCATTGCGTACTCGGACAGCGCCAGCGGCGTGTACCTGTCCCGTGTGCTGTTCAGTCAGATGCACATCGCCGACCGGATCCAGAGCAAAAGCCGCATGATCCCCGCCGAGCCCGTCGGCGAAGTCGTGGCACGGGGAGACGCCGAGATTGGCTTTCAACAGCTGAGCGAGCTCAAGCCGGTGGACGGTATCGACATCATCGGCCTGATCCCCGACCAGGCGCAGCAGATGACCCTCTACTCCGCAGGCGTCGTCACTCAGAGCAAACACCCTGAACAGGCGAAACAGTTTCTGGAATTCCTGAGTTCATCGGCAGCGGCCCCGGCCATCAAAGCCAGTGGCCTGGACCCGATCGCGAAGTAGCTGGATGCCCGGCGGCTTATTTGAGCGCCAGCTCGATCAACTCGCCGCGCACCTCATCGCCGTCGATGTGCAGCAGACCCACCGTGATCGGCAACTTGAAGCGACGCGGCCCGGCGCTGCCCGGGTTGATGAACAGCACGCCATCGCGCATCTGCTGCAAGGGTCGGTGTGAGTGCCCGGTGACCACCACGCGTATCCCCTCCGGCAGCGATTTCGGTACGTCGGCCAGTATGTGCGTGGTGTAAATCCCTACGTCGCCAATCCGCAAAACCGCCTCATAGGGCACGTCGCAAGCCCAGGCGTCATCGGTGTCGTTGTTGCCTCGCACCACCGTCAGCGGCGCGATGGCCTTCAACGCGTCGAGGATTTCCGGCTTGCCGATGTCGCCGCCGTGGATCAGGTAATCGCAGCCCTGCAACGCCTCCATTGCCTGAGGGCGCAGCAGACCGTGGGTGTCCGAGATCAAGCCGATTTTGACGCTCATTGCTCAGCTCCTGGACGCCGACAGAGCGGCCTGTCTGGACTGCACGCGTTTCATGCTGATCATCGCCAGCAAGGCAACCACCGCCACCAACGAGGCGAAGAATTCGCCCACATGCTCCAGCCCGAACACTCGCACGCTGAAACCCACCGCCACCACCGGCACCGAAATCGACACGTAAAGCACCACGAAGAAGGCGGACGTCACGGCAGCCTTCTGATCAGGCGGGCTGCTGGCGGTGACCGCGCCCATCCCGGCGCGCAGGATCATGCCCTGGCCGATACCCGCCACCAGACCCGCCGCGATCAACAGCCCCAACTGCGACGTGGCAATGCTCAGTCCCAGACAGATCATGCCGACAATCAGCCCGACGCAACCGAGGGTCATATGCCGGTCCTTCGGCAGCACCTGCAGCAGCGCCTGGCCGACGATCGACGCGACGAAGAACAAGCCGATGACCGCGCCGATCAACAGCCCGCCTTGCTCGTGCATGACGTGAATCATCACCGACGGCACCATGCTGGTGAACAGGCCTGCCACGCTGAAACCCGCCAGCCCGGCGATGGACGCGGAGATAAACACGCTGCGCACCGACGCCGGCACGGAAGGCTTTTGAATGCCCAGTTTCAGCACCGCCGGACGCTGCACGGTTTCGCGAATCAGTGCGATACCGACCGTCGCCAGCAGGAGCATGCCCAAGTGCACGTAGAACACCAGGTGCAGCGCGTCCGGCAGAAACTGGGAGGTGTAGCCGGCGAGCAGAGGCCCGATGCCGAGGCCGAACATGTTGGCGGCCGTGGCCACCAGCGTGGCGTTCTTCCAAGTCTTGGGGGCCAGCTCGATGACGGCCACGGTGGCCGTGCCGGTCATGATGCCCGCGCTGAAGCCGGAGAAAAGCCGTCCTGTCAGCAGGCCGCCAATCGAATCGCTGAACAGAAAGATGACCGCACTGATCGCCCCCATTGCCAGCCCTGCCAGCAGCAACGGCTTGCGCCCCAGTTGATCGGACCAGCTGCCCACCGCCAGCAGCGCTGCGATAACGCCCGCCGCGTAGATCGAGAAAATGATTGTCAGCCAGCTGGCGTCGAAGCCGAGCCGCTGTTGATAGAGGGCATACAGCGGCGTCGGCAGCGTGGTGCCGACCATGGCAATGAGCAACGCGCAGGCGGCGAAGATGAAGTCGCGCGTGGAGGTAGAAGCAGGCAAAGACATGAGCGCTCCGGGCACCGGTATAAACAAGACACGCAGTGTCGCTGATACCGGCCAGGCAAGGTAGACCTGCAAGCGTTATCGGGGCTCATGCTCAGGGCAGTTTTGATGTATGCGTGAAAATATTCATCATCAGGTTAAACACTTTGACTTTGCGTGCGTCTCGCCCATTCGCGCGGATCAACGCCCTAACGCAACAATATTGAGAGAACAATCAGGCCAACAGGGCAGATTTAAAAAACCGCAATACCGGATACCGCAAAAGACTGTTACTGAATGGAAGAATAACTAAAAGAGAGCACTAAGCGGCCGTTTGGCTAACCCGGAAAAGTTCTTTAGAGTCCCGGCCTTAATACCCGCTCAACAGTGAAAAACGTGTGAATAACGATCTACAACTTGTTAAGTCAGCACTGATGCGTTTCGCCGTCATGCTGACGCTGACGCTCTTCAGTATCGGCATGGTGTTCATCGACATCTTTGTCGCCAAGACCGACATTCTCGAAACCTCGTTCACCGAGGTCAGTCAGGAAGTCATGCTGGCGCTCATCGCCGGTGTGTTCTGGCTTTCGGCGCGCCAGCCAGGGCAACGTGGCGTTGGCATCCTGATTGGCGGCTTCTTCGCCTGCATGCTGATCCGTGAGCTGGACGGGTTGTTTGACCCGATCAGTCACAGTTTCTGGCTGTGGCCTGCACTGCTGACGGCTGGCACCTGCGTCTATAAGGCATTGGGTTACAGGAACGCGTGGCGCGACGTGGTCTCGGGGTTGGCTCGTTTTTCAGTGCGCCCGGCCTTCGGTTTCGTCATGGCGGGCCTGTTGGTGCTGATCTTCTCGCGACTCTTCGGCATGGGCTCGCTGTGGCACGGCATCCTTCAGGGCGGCTACGCGCGACTGGCGAAAACCACCGTCGAAGAAGGCGTCGAATTGCTGGCCTACAGCATCTGCCTGAGCGGCGCGCTGGATTACATCCTTGAACTGCGCCGCGAGCTTTCGCGCTTTGACGAGTTCACCGAATTGCAGATTTCCATGCCCGTCAAAGCCAGACCTCGTGCCGTCGCCGAGGCCATGGAAACCAGCATCTAAACCCGGCGCCTGCGTATTGGCCGAGCGTCATCGGACGCTCGACCAACGCCCGAAGATAAAGCCATCGGTTTGCCTGTCAGGACCGACATCGGCATCCCTTTGGCGCCCTCCATCGTGCTAGCCTTGGCACTCTTTGGAGGGATGCGACTGCCCCGCAGGTTGTCCCGGATTTCAGGCAGCCAATCGCCCATGAGCAAGAAAACCCCCGTCACCATTTCCGACATCGCCCGCCGAGTGAACATGACGCCTGTCACTGTTTCCCGAGCGCTGAACAAACCCGATCTGGTCAAGCCCGCCACCCTGGCGCGCATTCTGGAAGTGGCGCAAGAACTCGATTACGTCCCCAATGCCTTTGCCCGCAGCCTCAAGCGCAGCGAGAGCATGATCATCGGTGTCATTACCGCGTCGGTGGACAACCCCTTCTACAGCGAGATGATCAAGGCGATCTCCCGCGAGGCGAAAACCCGTGGTTACACCATCATGCTGGTGGACACCGACGGCTCTGAAGAACTCGAGGCCAAGGCGGTGGATACGCTGCTCAGTTACCGCGTGGCCGGCATCGTGCTGTCGCCGGTGTCGGACGAGCCGGCGTACCAGCCGGTCTATCTCAGTCGCCTGAGCAACGGCGACATTCCCGTGGTGCAACTGGACCGCGCGCTGCCTGCCAGCCCGTTCAGCCATGTGGTGCTCGACAACTATCACAGCGGCCTGAAAGGCGCCCGTTACCTGCTGGCACAAAGCCCGTCGATGCGTCGCATGCTGGTGCTGACCGGCCCTGCGCATTCGCGGATTTCCGAGGAACGCCTGAAGGGCGTGAAGGCGGCGATCGCCGAGAGCGGCAAGCCGGTGCAAGTGGATGTGTTTGCCGGGGATTACACGCTGGAGCCGTCGCATCAGAGCACACTGGATTACCTGCGCGACCACCCGCTACCGGACGCGATTTTCGGCTTCAATCAGCTCATCACCCTGGGCGCCATGAAAGCCCTGCGCGACCGCGATATCGCCCACAACAGCGTGGCCATCTGCGGCATTGACCGGCTGCCCTTCGCCGACATCTTCGGCATCCCCATCGCCTGCATCGCCCACGATGCGTCGCTGGCGGGAAGCAGCGCGGTGAAACTGCTGCTGGAGCGAATCAAGGATCGGCATCTGCCGAAGGCGCAGGTGGTGATTGTCGGGGAGCTGGAGAATGGCGTTAGCGGGTGAGCCTTTATTATCGACTCATCGCCAAACCTCTCCCGTGAAACTCTTACCCTCCCCAACTCGACGCGGTCCCCTGTAGGAGCGTGGCTTGTCCCGCGATCGACCGGGAACCGGTCGCGATGACAGACGCTACGGTATTTCTGTTTCACCGCGTCGACAGACTTTGCTGCCGGTGCCCGGCAGATCGCGGGACAAGCCACGCTCCTACCATTGCGAGTTGCGTTCTAGCGGCTCGTATATCCTCCATCAATCGGCAGCGACACACCGCTGATCATCGACGCTGCGCTGCTCAGCAGGAACAGGATTGGGGCCGCGACTTCTGCGGTTTCGGCGAAGCGGCCGAGGGGAATCGCCGCCAGCGCCGGGTCGCGTTTGCTCGGCTCGCTCCAGGCCATCTGCGCCATGGGCGTCAGGGTCACCGTAGGGTTGACGCTGTTGACGCGAATCCCGTGGCGACCCCATTCGCCACACTGCACCCGGGTCATGGCGTCCATCGCGCCCTTCGACGCGCAATAGCTCAGATGATCATCCAGCGCCACCAACGAAGCCTGACTCGACACGTTGACGAGGCTCCCCGCCACGCCTTCGGCGATCATCTTTTTCGCCACCGCCCCGGCGATCATCGCCGCCGCCCGCACGTTGACCGCCATGACCTGATCGAACGCCCCGGCGCTCACCTCGGTCGCGGACTCCAGTATGGAAATCCCGGCGCAGTTGACCAGCCCGTGCATCACCGGCAAGTCCGCCAACACTGCGGCCAATGACGGCTGATCGGCCACGTCCACGCGCAACGCCACACAGCCCTGCCCTGCCAGGTTTTCCAGCGCCGCTGCATCGCGGCCCATCGCATACACCTCGGCGCCGCTGTTCAGCAGTTGCTGCGCGACCTCCCAGCCAATGCCGCTGCTGGCGCCGGTGACGAGCACCCGCTGGCCGCTGAAATCAAATTGAGCCGTGTTCACAGTCACGCTCCCTGCAAGCGATGCATGATGGGTTTCAGCGCCGGATACAGCGCCACGTAATCGGCGAACAGTCGCGAATACAACTCGACGTTCTGCGCTTGAGGCTCGGCCCGGCGCTCCAGTTGGACCCAGCCTTTATGAACCTGCGCCTCATCCACCAAACCGACGGCGTGGGCCGCCAGTAAGGCGGCACCTAGCGCCGCTTCGACTTCCTGGACGATGGTGTAGACCGGGAAGTTGGTGACGTCGGCGATGATCTGCATCCACAAGTCCGAATGGCTGGCACCGCCGACCACGATCAGACGAGGGTCTAGGGATTGCGCGCCTTTGGTGCCCGCTTCGATGTTATGCCGAAGCGCGAAGGTGACGCCTTCGAGCACCGCGCGGTAGAGGTGAATCCGGCTGTGATAGAGACTCAGCCCGACAAAGCTGCCGCTGGCTTTGGCGTCCCACACCGGGCTGCGCTCGCCCATCAGGTAAGGCTGGAACAGCACGCCGTCACTGCCGGCCGGGACCTTCATCGCCGCGCGTTCGAGTATGACGTGGCTGTCTTCGCCGCTCTCGCGACCCTGCTGCTCTTCGGCCTGGCAGAACTGCTCGCGAAACCAGCTGACCGAGGCGCCGGCGGTGATCGCGCCGCCGAAGATGTAGAGGTCTTTGGCGCCGTTGAAGACGTGGGGAAAACTGACCAGACCATGCCGGGCATCGACCTGCTGATTGAGGTAGCCCCAGCACATGCTGGTGCCGATCATGGCCACGTGGTTGCCGGCCTGGGTAACGCCTGCGGCGAAGGTCGCCATGGCGGCATCTACCCCACCCCCAAGCAGCGGAATGTCAGGGCTAAGCCCAAGCCGATCGGCCCATTCGGGTAACAGACCGCCGACCACCTCACCGGAGTGAACCAGCCGCTCGGGCATCATCGACGCCGGGATGCCCAGCGCGTCGAGCATCTCTGCCGACCAGCCCCGTGCCTTGACGTCGTAGACGCCGCCGATGTTGCCGGCAGAGCTGTGGTCCACCGCAACCTCGCCGGTCAGGCAGTAATTGACGTAGCTGTTGGGCGGCAGCAGGTAGCGCGTGTCGGCCCAGACTTGCGGCTGCTTGTCCTTGAGCCAGAGCATTTTGGTGAAGCCGTAATAACTATCCACCGCATTGCCGGTGATCGCGTACAGCCGCTCCAGATCCACGTGCTGATTGACCCACTCGACCTGTTCCTCAGCGCGGCGGTCCATCCAGATCAGGCACGGGTACAAGGGTTTGATCTGCGCATCGACCGCAATGCCGGAGCCGCCGTACAGGCTGCTGACACACAGGGCTTTGACGCTGTCTTTGGGCAACGCGCTCTTGCCCATGCAGGCGGCGACGCAGATTTCCACGGCGTCGAGCCAGACCTGTGGCCATTGCTCCGCCCAGCGCGGTTTGGGGGTGTCGACCTTATAACTGTGGCTGTGCTGCGCGACGATCCGGCCCTGACCATCGACCAGCAATGCCTTGGTGCTTTGGGTGCCGATGTCGACACCGATGACGTAATCCATCCGGGTGCGCTCTAGTTGTTATTGGAGTGCTACGCAAAACCTGTAGGAGCGTGGCTTGTCCCGCGATCGACCGGGAACCGGTCGCAATCATGAGGCCACGGTATGCCTGATTCACCGCGTGGCGAGGTTTGCTGCCGGTGCCCGGCAGATCGCGGGACAAGCCACGCTCCTACAGAATGGGGGTTATCAGTTCACCGGTTTGAGCAGCACCTTGATCGACTTGGTCGAGTCCGCCAGGGCGAACGCTTCGGCGTAGTCGTCCAGACCGAAGTCGTGGGTGACGATGCCCTCCGACGTCACCAGCCCGCGCTCGAACAGATCGATGGCAATCGGGTAGCAATACGGGCCCAAGTGAGCGCCGCGCACGTCCAGTTCTTTGCGGTCGCCGATGATGGACCAGTCAGCGCTGGTCTCGGCGCCGAACACGCTGAACTCCACAAAGCGGCCCAGCTTGCGGATCAGATCAAGGCCTTGGGTGACGCCGATCGGCACGCCCGTGGTCTCGATGTAAACGTCGCAGCCATAGCCGTCGGTGAGGCCGTTGATGATCTCTTTGGCATTGTCGCGGCTCGGGTTGATCACCACGTCGGCGCCGAATTTTTTCGCCAGCTCCAAGCGCTCGTCGACCATGTCGATGACCACCAGCTTCTTCGGCGTTTTCAGCGCGGCGACCTGCACCATGCACAGACCCAGCGTGCCGGCGCCGGCGATCACCAGCACGTCGTCGAGCTGAACATCACCGCGGTTCACCGTGTGAATCGAGCAGGCCATCGGCTCGATCAACGCCGAATCTTCCAGCGAAACCGACTCGGGAATGTGATGCACGATAGCGGTCTTCGGGATGCGCATGTACTGCGCCATGCCGCCCTCGGCGACGTCCTTCTGGAAGCCAAAGATGTTGTGCACTTCGCACATCCAGTACTTGCCAGATTTGCAGAACTTGCACTTCTCGCACGGCACGATCTGCTCGGCGATGACCTTGTCACCCACCTTCACGCCGAAGTGCTCTTCAGCGCCCTCGCCCACCGAATCCACATAGCCGAAAAATTCGTGGCCCGGCACCACGGGCGCCTTGACCCACGGGCTCTCGCCGCCCCAGAACATCGCCGCGCCTGAGTGGCATTTGCAGTCACTGGCGCAGATCCCGCAGGCACCGATGCGAATCACCAGTTCATTGGCCCGCGCAACGGGCTTGCTGATCTGCTCCAGACGGTAGTCTTTCGGCGCATGGCAGACGACGGCCTGCATGGTATTTGTTGTGTTTTGTTCCATGTCGGTTCACCTGTTTTGATCGTTGGATGGCGTGTAGAAGCGAGCTTCTACACGCGCTGCTTTTCGGTTTATTTATGCCGCTGCCGACTGATGAAGATCGCCAGCAAAATGATTCCGCCCTTGATCACGCTCTGCACATAAGGCGAGACGCCGAGCATATTCAGGCCGTTGTTCAGCACGCCCAGCAGCATCGCGCCCACCAGCGTGCCGATGATCACGCCGCGCCCGCCGGCAATCGAGGCGCCGCCCAGCACCACGGCCGCAATGGCGTCCAGCTCGAAGCCGACGCCCGCGTTCGGTTGCCCGCTCATCAGCCGCGACGACAACACCAGCCCGGCAATCGCTGCCGTCAGCCCGCTGATCGAGTACACCAGCAGCTTGAACCGCGAGGCGCGAACGCCGGACAGACGCACGGCTTCTTCATTGCCGCCGATGGCATAAACGTAGCGACCGACGCGGGTGTGCTGCAGCAGCACCCAGGCGAAGAAGTAGGTGGCAAGCATGATCAGAATCGGCACCTGGATGCCGAACAGCGTGCCGCGTCCGAACCAGGCGAACCAGTCCGGCATCCCTGCAATCGGGTAGCCGTCGGTGTACATCAGGCCCAGCCCGCGCGCGATGCCCATGGTCGCCAGCGTGACGATGATCGGCGGCATTTTCAGGTACGCGACGAAGATGCCGTTGCCCACTCCGAAGCCCACGCCAATCAGCAAACCGATGAGGATGGCGATCGGCGCCGGCACGCCTGCGACCATCAGTCCGGTGGTCAGCGTGCCGGACAAGGCCATCACCGGACCGACCGACAAATCGATGCCGCCGGTGAGGATCACGCAAGTCATGCCGACCGCAATGATGGCGTTGATCGACACCTGGCGGGCGATGTTTTCCAGGTTCGCCCCAGTGAGAAACTTGTCGCTGGCGAAGATCATGAAGACCGTCACCACCACCAGGCCAATGAAGGGATAGAAGGCGGGCGAGCGGATCAATCGGGCGAAGTTGAGCTGCATCCGGTTGGGTTGCGCGTTCATGGGTTTAATGGAGGTGTTCACTGTTCAGACTCCCGGTGGCGTGGCGCATCACTTCCTGCGGATTGATGGCCGAAGGCTCCAGCATGTTGACGATGGCGCCCTTGTTGAAAACGGCCACGCGGTCGCACATACCGATGATTTCCGGCAGTTCCGAAGAGATCATGATGATCGCGAAGCCTTGTTCGGTGAGTGTGCGCATCAGGGTGTAGATCTCCGCTTTCGCGCCGACGTCGATGCCTCGAGTCGGCTCGTCGAAGATCAGGATGTCGCAGTGGTGATTGATCCAGCGCGCGATCACCACCTTCTGCTGATTGCCGCCGCTGAGATTAATGACCCGGCTTTCACAGCTCGGCGCCTTGATCGACAGCTGCTTCATCAGTTGAGCGGTAGTGGTGTCTTCCTTGTGCCGATCAAGCAGGTGAGCCGCGCCTTCGTACTTGCCCAGATTGTTCAGGGAGATGTTCTCGCGGATGCTGAAATCCACAATCAGCCCTTCGCTCTTGCGGCTTTCCGGCAACAAACCGATGCCACTGGCCAGCGCCTGCGCCGGATCATTGAGGTGCGCAGGCTGCCCCCGCAACAGTACGTCCTTGCTGACCACCGGCAACGCACCGATCACCCCCAGCGCCAGTTCCGTGCGCCCGGACCCTACCAGCCCGGCAAAGCCGAGAATCTCGCCCTTGTGCAGATTGAAACTGTTGTGCGGGCCGTTGCGGGTCAGCTGGATGTCACGCACTTGCAGCACCACTTCGCCCTGGGCCCGGGACTGCTTGGGCGGAAAGCTCGCTTCCAGACGCCGCCCCACCATCATCTCCACCAGCGTGTCGATGTCACTGTTGGCGACGGTCAGTGCGCCGACGTTAGCGCCATCGCGCAGCACGCTGATGCGGTCGCAGACCTGAAAGATCTCTTCCAGATGGTGGGAGATGAAGATCACCGCTACGCCCTGGCTTTTCAGCTCGCGCATGATGTCGAACAGCAGCTCGGCCTCGGACGGCGTCAGGGTGGCGGTGGGTTCGTCGAGAATCAGCAAACGCGCTTCAAGGGCCAGTGCCTTGGCGATCTCGACAAACTGCTGCTCGGCCACGCTCAAATGCTGCACCGAGCAATCCAGATTGATCTTCACGCCGAGCCGGTCGAACAGCGCGATGGCCCTCTCGCGCATCTCGCCTTTGCGCAGCAAGCCGAAGCCGTTGACGATCTCGTGGCCGAGGAAAATGTTTTCCACGGCATTGAGATAGGGGATCAGGCTGAACTCCTGAAAGACAATGCCGATGCCGGCGGCAATGGCCTCGTTGTAGGTCGCGAAATGCTGCTCCGCGCCGTCAATGAGAATGCTGCCTTTGTCCTGATGCTCGACGCCCGCGAGGATCTTCATCAGGGTCGATTTGCCCGCACCGTTTTCACCGAGCAGCGCGTGAATCTCGCCGCGCTCGACCTGCAGGTTGATCGACTTGAGCGCCTGCACGCCGGGGTAGCTTTTACAGATGTTTTCCAATTGCAGAAGGCAGCTCATGGGCACCTCGTCGCAGCAGAATATCGCTGCGCAACTCGCATCAATCCGTGGCGCCCGCCTGGGCAAAAAGCCTCAGGCGAGCAGCGCCACGGCCGTTACCAGGTGAAGGTTTTCGCCTTCGCCTGATCCACCAGCAGGATGTCGACCGGAATGGTCGCCGGGACTTGTGAGCCCCACTTCTTGGCGAGCGCCAGCCCGAGGGCCAGACGTACCTGATCGCGTGGGTATTGAGCGGAAGTGGCGATGAACTTGCTGTTGGGCTTCTGGATTTCCTTGATGGCTTCGGGCGCGCCGTCGACGCTGGTCAGCTTGACGTCCATGCCGCTGGACTCGATGGCAGCCAGCGCGCCGAGCGAGCCGTTGTCGTTGACGCTGAACAGGCCTTTGAGAGTGGGCTGCGCCTGCAGCATGTTTTCAGTCACGGTCAGCGCCTGATCACGCTCCTGCTTGCCGTTCTGGATGCTGACAATCTTGATGTCTTTGTACTTGCCCAGGGCTTCCTTGCAGCCGCGCACGCGCTCAAGAATCGGCACTACCGCGATGCCGTCGAGAATCCCGACGTCGCCCTTGCCGCCGATGTTCTTGGCCAGGTAATCGCAGGCCTGCACCCCGGCGTCGAAGTTCTTCGAGCCAACGAACGAGTCCAGCGGGCCATTGGCCTGTGCGTCCACTGCGACGACCACCACGCCTTTGTCATGGGCCTGCTTGACCGCGGACTGAACGCCCACCGAATCGGTCGGGTTGATGATCAGGATATCGATGCCTTTCTGCAGCATGTCTTCGATGTCGCTGATCTGCTTGGACACGTCATGGCGCGCGTCAGTGACCAGCAGCGTTGCACCGATGCTGGCAGTGGCGTCCTGAAGAGCGTCCTTCATGGTCACGAAATACGGGTTGTTGATCTCTTGAAACGACGCACCGATCTTCAGCGGACCGGTCTTGGCGGCGTCTGCGGCTTGAACGTTGAGGGCGCTGCCGCAGGCGACAGCCACGGCGAGGGAACAGAGAACGGCGGAGAAGCCCTTCTTGAGGCGAGTTGTCATAGCGAAAAATCCCGTTGTTTTTATTTTTAAAGCGGAAATGTCATCGTTAACATTTTCGAAATTAGCAGAGAAACGGGGGGGCCGCAATATCCGCTGGCAACCGTTGGTAAGGCTGGCAAGACGACCGTTGGCGAGTTTCCTCGCCCCGCGCGTTGACAGTCTAAAGATCTCTGCCGATACTCAAGATCGCGTTGTACGACAACGCATAACTGATAACAAAAATAAAAAGGAATGCTTCCATGACGATGACAGTCAATCGGCGCCTGTCGCCCCAAGAAATCCGCCCCACCTCCCCTTCTCATTCTGTTGACCCCGCTGTGCCTGTGTCCGCGCGTGCGCCTGTGTTTGCCCACGCCGCCACCGCGAGGGACTGATCGACGACGGCCGTTTCGATCAGCCAGTGAGCCTCATTCAAAACCGGTGACTTGAGCACCCATGTCCACGCCTTCGGCGCCTCGGCGGCGACCTCCGGTGCGGGACCGTTTTGTCAGCAGAAAGGGAGAACAATAAGAAATGAAGATCCAGACCAACCGTTCGTGGCTGTTGCTTGGCGCCGGCAGCGTCGCGTTCAGCCTGCCATTGATGAGCCTCGCTGAAGGTTTTATCGATGACACCAAGGCCACGCTCAACCTGCGCAATGCCTACTTCAACCGCAACTTCACCAATGCGGCGAACCCTCAGAACTACGCCGAAGAGTGGACGCAAAACTTCATCCTCGACGTGAAATCGGGCTTCACCCCGGGCACGGTCGGCTTCGGCCTCGATGTACTGGGCCTGTACTCGCAAAAGCTCGATGGCGGCAAGGGCACGGGCGGCACTCAGTTGTTGCCGATCCATGACGACGGGCGCCCCGCCGACAATTTTGGCCGCCTGGGTGTGGCGGCGAAGGCGCGGCTTTCCAACACCGAATTGAAGATCGGCGAGTGGATGCCGGTGCTGCCGATCCTGCGCTCCGATGACGGTCGTTCTCTGCCGCAAACCTTCCGCGGCGGGCAGATCACCTCCAAGGAGATCGCCGGCCTGACACTGTACGGCGGCCAGTTCCGCGGCAACAGCCCGCGCAACGATGCGAGCATGGAAGACATGTTCATGAACGGTAAATCCGCTGCGTTCAAGTCGGACCGCTTCAACTTTGGCGGCGGCGAATACACCTTCAACGAGAAGCGCACTCAGGTCGGGCTCTGGTACGCGCAGCTGGAAGACGTCTACCAGCAGGAGTTCCTCAACGTTATCCACAAGCAACCCATCGGCGACTGGACCCTGGGGGCCAACCTGGGCTACTTCCTCGGCAAAGAGGACGGCAACAAGCTGGCCGGCGAGCTGGATAACAAGACCGCCTACGCGATGCTTTCCGCTAACTACAAGGGCAACACCGTCTACCTCGGCCTGCAAAAGGTCTATGGCGATGATCAATGGATGCGTGTCAACGGCACCAGCGGCGGCACGCTGGCCAACGACAGTTACAACTCCAGCTACGACAATGCCAAGGAACGCTCCTGGCAACTGCGCCACGACCTGGATTTTGCGATATTCGGCGTCCCCGGCCTGACAATGATGAACCGCTACATCAGCGGCGATAACGTGCACACCGGTACCGTGACCGACGGCAAGGAGTGGGGACGCGAGTCCGAGCTGGCGTATACGGTGCAAAGCGGTACGTTCAAGAGCCTGAACGTCCGGTGGCGCAACTCCTCGATGCGACGTGATTACAGCACCAACGAGTTCGACGAAAACCGAGTGTTTGTCAGCTACCCGATCTCGCTGATGTAAGCGTTCAAGCGTCGTGCCGGGCAGTCAGTGGGACCGGATTTAGCCGGGAAAGCGTCGGGCGTCACACTGCAAACTGCAGGCACGGCATTCTCCCGGTAGCTGCGCTGTTCGGACGACATGTACAAACCGGCGTCAAAGGGGCTTACACCTTCGTCGCGTTGACAAAATTTGTGGGCCCTGTCGATAATCCCGCAAGCGTCATACGACAACCGATGACACCATAAAAACAACATCAGAATCAGGGTTTCCCACGATGACTGAATTCAACGCCCAGGCCCCGCTCAACCGCATTTTGCTGACGGGCGCCGCAGGCGGCCTCGGTAAAGTCCTGCGCGAAAGCCTGCGTCCGTTTGCCAAGGTCCTGCGTCTTTCCGATATCGCCGACATGGCACCGGCAGCCGGCCCCCACGAAGAAATCCAGATCTGCGACCTGGCCGACAAAAACGCGGTTCACGAGTTGGTCGAAGGCGTCGACGCCATCGTCCACTTTGGCGGCGTCTCGGTGGAGCGGTCTTTTGAAGAAATCCTCGGCCCGAACATCTGCGGCGTTTTCCACATCTACGAAGCCGCGCGCCGACATGGCGTGAAGCGAGTGATCTTCGCCAGCTCCAACCACGTCATCGGTTTCTACCGTCAGGATGAAGTCATCGACGCCAGCGCCATGCGTCGCCCGGACAGCTATTACGGCCTGTCGAAATCCTACGGTGAAGACATGGCCAGCTTCTATTTCGATCGGTATGGCATCGAAACCGTCAGCATCCGTATCGGCTCCTCATTCCCTGAAGCACAGAACCGCCGCATGCTCGCCAGTTGGCTGAGCTACGACGACCTGACCCAACTGATCGAGCGCGGCCTGTTCACCCCGAACGTCGGCCACACCATCGTTTACGGCGCGTCGGACAACAGCAAGGTCTGGTGGGATAACCGCCTGGCCAATCACTTGGGCTATCAGCCGAAAGACAGCTCCGAGCAGTTTCGCGCCAAGGTCGAAGCACAACCGATGCCGGCTTCCGACGACCCCGCCATGGTTTATCAGGGTGGTGCATTCGTGGCGAGCGGGCCGTTCGGCGACGAGTAGGCCTCAACGACGGCCAGGCCGACTGCAAGTTCGGCCTCTCATCATAAAAATCAGGGAATGATCGTCATGGAAGCTGAGCTGATTCTCGATGCACGCAACGCAACCGGTGAATCGCCGGTCTGGAACGCCCGGGAACAGGCGCTCTACTGGGTCGACATTCCGGCCCGTCGCCTCCACCGCTGGAGCCCGCAGGACAGTCTCACCACAAGCTGGGAAACGCCGGAAATGCTCGCCTGCATCGCCCGTTACGATGACGGCAGCTGGCTGGCCGGCATGGAAAGCGGCCTGTTCCGCCTTCATCCCCAGGACAATGGCACTGTCGCCACGCAACTGCTGAGCAGCGTCGAGCACGCGACCGACAATATGCGTTTCAACGATGGTCGCTGCGACCGCCAGGGCCGCTTCTGGGCCGGCACCATGTTCATGGACATGGCCAGAACGCTGGCAGTGGGCTCGTTGTATCGCTACAGCGCCGGCCAGCCCGAGCCACTGACCGCGCAGCTCACCGACATGATCGTGCCCAACGGCCTGGGGTTCAGCCCCGACGGTCGCGTCATGTACCTCTCCGACTCCCACCCCTCCGTGCAGAAGATCTGGGCGTTCGATTACGACATCGACACCGGCACGCCGCACAACCGTCGGCTGTTCGTGGACATGAATCACCACGCCGGCCGCCCTGATGGCGCAGCGATCGACGCGGAGGGCTGTTACTGGATCTGCGGCAATGACGAGGGCGTGATCCACCGTTTCACCCCCGCAGGCAAGCTGGATCACTCACTCAAGGTGCCGGTTAAAAAACCGGCCATGTGTGCCTTCGGCGGCTCAGGCCTGGACACCCTTTACGTCACCTCCATACGCCCCGGCGGGGACATCAGCGACCAGCCGCTGGCCGGCGGCGTGTTCGCGTTAAACCCTGGGGTCAAGGGCCTCGAAGAACCCCTGTTCAACGGCTGAGCCACACCCTCGGCCACCGCTGCGCCGCCGTACCGCTGCCCCGTTCTATCTGAAAAAACAATAACAACACCGGAGAACATCCATGGAATTCAAACGCACGTTGCTCCTCGCCGCACTCCCTCTCGCGCTGTGCCTCTCGAACACAGCGCTGGCGGAAACCAAAATCAAATTCGCTGAAGTACACCCCGCAGGTTATCCGCCCGTTGTCGCTGAACAAAACATGGGCAAGAAACTGGAGGAGCAAAGCAAAGGCGAGATCAGCTTCAAGATGTTCGCCGGCGGTGTGCTCGGCTCCGAGAAGGAAGTCGTCGAACAGGTTCAGGCCAACGCCGTCCAGATGACCCGCATCAGCCTCGGCATCGTCGGGCCGGTGGTACCGGACGTGAACGTCTTCAACCTGCCCTTCGTGTTCCGTGATCACGCCCACATGCGCAAGGTTATCGATGGCGAAATCGGCCAGGAAATGCTCGACAAAATCACCAACTCCGAAGCCAAACTGGTCGCCCTGGCCTGGATGGACGGCGGCACCCGCAACCTCTACACCAAGAAGCCGGTACACGACGTAGCCGACCTCAAGGGCATGAAGATCCGCGTGCAGGGCAACCCGGTGTTCATCGACACCATCAACGCGATGGGCGGCAACGGTATTGCCATGGCGACGGGCGAAATTTTCAGCGCCCTGCAGACCGGTGTCATCGACGGCGCCGAGAACAACATGCCCACCCTGCTTGAACACAACCACTATCAGAACGCCAAGTTCTACACCCTGACCGAGCATCTGATCCTGCCGGAGCCTGTGGTGATGTCCAAAGCCGCCTGGGAAAAACTGAACCCGGAACAGCAGGCGCTGGTGAAGAAACTTGCAGTCGAGGCCCAGGCTGAAGAGCGCGTTCTGTGGGACAAGAAGTCGGCCGAAAGCGAGACGAAGCTTAAGGCGGCAGGTGTGGAGTTCATCACGCTGACGCCTGAGCAGAAGAAAGCCTTCTACGACGCGACAGCGGGCGTGCGAGCCAAGTATGGCGCGCCTTACGCTGACTTGATCAAGCGCATCGAAGCGGTCCAATAAGTCCTTCAGCCCGATAGCACGGCGGTGGCGGCCCTGGCCGTCCACCGTCGTTGTGGTGAGCCTATGAAAAACACGATTCTGCGCTTCAATGACGCACTGTATCGCCTCTGCATCGGGATCGCGGGCCTGTCGATGCTGACCATGGCGCTGATCATCCCGTGGGGCATCTTCGCCCGCTACGTCCTGGGTACCGGCTCCAGCTGGCCGGAACCGACTGCCATTCTGTTGATGGTGGTGTTCACCTTCTTTGGCGCCGCTGCCAGTTACCGGGCCGGCGCGCACATGGCCGTGAATATGGCCACTGACCGCCTGCCGGAAAACGCACGCAAGGCTGCCGCCGTGCTGGTGCAAATCCTCATGGCCGTGGTCTGCGTGTTCATGGCGGTCAAGGGCATGAAGCTGTGCCTGAACACCTGGAATCAGTTTCTGGGTGAAATGCCGGGGCTGCGGGTTGGCATCTCCTATCTGCCGATTCCCATCGGTGGCGTACTGACGCTGATCTTCGTTCTGGAGAAGCTGTTTCTGGGTGACCAGCGTCACCGTCGAGTGGTGAGTTACGACGTGGTCGAATCCAGCGAAGAGGCAGCATGATGGACGCATTTATTCTGTTGGGCAGCTTCATCGCACTGATCCTGGTCGGCATGCCGGTGGCGTTCGCTTTGGGCCTGTCTGCGCTGATCGGCGCATGGTGGATCGAGATCCCGTTCGACGCACTGATGATTCAGGTCGCGGGTGGCGTGAACAAGTTCTCGCTGCTGGCGATCCCGTTCTTCGTGCTGGCCGGCGCGATCATGGCCGAGGGCGGCATGTCCCGCAGGCTCGTGGCGTTTGCGGGTGTGCTGGTGGGCTTCGTGCGCGGCGGCCTGTCGCTGGTTAACATCGTCGCCTCGACGTTCTTCGGCGCCATCTCTGGCTCGTCGGTTGCCGACACCGCGTCGGTCGGTTCGGTGCTGATTCCGGAAATGGAGCGCAATGGCTATCCCCGCGACTTCTCCACGGCGGTAACGGTGAGTGGTTCGGTGCAGGCGCTGCTCACACCACCCAGCCACAACTCGGTGCTGTATTCGCTGGCAGCGGGTGGCACCGTATCGATCGCGTCGCTGTTCATGGCCGGGATCATGCCGGGCCTGCTGCTCAGCGCCGTGTTGATGGTGCTGTGCATGATCTTCGCCCGTAAGCGCAACTACCCGAAGGGCGAAGTGATCCCGCTGCGCAAGGCGTTGAAAATTGCCGGTGAGGCCCTGTGGGGCATGATGGCGATGGTGATCATCCTCGGCGGCATCCTGTCGGGGGTGTTCACCGCCACCGAGTCCGCGGCGATCGCTGTGCTCTGGGCGTTCTTCGTCACCATGTTCATCTACCGCGATTACAAATGGCGCGACCTGCCCAAGCTGATGCATCGGGCCGTGCGCACGGTTTCCATCGTGATGATCCTGATCGGTTTCGCCGCCAGCTTCGGCTACATCCTGACGCTGATGGAAATCCCCATGAAGATCACCACAGCGTTTCTGACGCTGTCGGACAACCGCTACGTGATCCTGATGTGCATCAACGTCATGTTGCTGCTGCTGGGCACGGTGATGGACATGGCGCCGCTGATCCTCATCCTCACCCCGATCCTGCTGCCGGTGATCGTCGGCATCGGCGTCGATCCGGTGCACTTCGGGATGATCATGCTGGTCAACCTGGGCATCGGGCTGATAACGCCGCCTGTGGGAGCCGTGCTCTTCGTCGGCGCCGCAGTGGGCAAGGTCACGATCGAGGCCACGGTGAAAGCGCTGCTGCCGTTCTATGTCGCACTGTTCCTGGTGCTGATGGCAGTGACGTACATCCCTGCGATCTCGCTGTGGCTGCCGAGCGTGGTGCTGTAAGTCACGTGAAGTGAAAGCGCTAAAAAACGCCCTCTTTCCGAGGGCGTTTTCAGTTATCGCCCCTGGCAGACATCCTGGCCTGTCTCACGGAAGGAACAGGCGTCGACATATTCAGTGACACAAATTCGTTACGTCTCGCCGCCCATCTATCCGGCGCGTTCTTCGCCGATCTGTTTCATAAACGGACGGAAAACCTCGGCTTTTTAGCTGAAAATTAACATTTTGAAATATTCCTTCCTTGCGCGTGGATAAAGTTGTGCTAGCTGCTAGGCTCTGGCCTCGCCCGGCTGAACCGGTACATCTCAAGCAGTAGGTCCGACGGGTTTCGCTGTTCCTCGGTCTACGTCATGAGGTTGCGCCAGATGCCTTACACGACTTTTTCGGAAGCTCAGGTTCAGAGCTTGATCAAGGCCATCGACAGTGACGGATACGCTGTTTTGCCGGACTGGGCCAGTTCGTCCCAGCTGGAATCACTGCAAGCACTGGTTGCCCGGACCGTGGCCGATAGCGGCAACGATTACGTGGCCCTCTCTGGCCGACAGGCCGTGCAGGGAACGCCGCTCCATGAGTGGGGCTCGTCGCGGGACTTCGTCGATTTATGCCGACGCATCGTGGCGGGCGTCACCGGCGATCGCTCAAGCGAAAATGGCATGACCCAGACATTGCGCTGCCTGACCGGCAGCGGCGGGCGTCGCGAATCGCTGATCTTTCACTACGACTCGTTTGTGCTGACCACCATCCTCCCGGTCTGCATGCCCACCAGCGGAGAACGCGGCGACCTGCTGATGCTGCCGAACCGTCGGCCAATCCGCCGCACCTACTTCGCCAACCTGCTCGACAAGGTGCGCGTGGACAACGGCTGGGTGCAGCGCCGCCTCAGGAGCAAAGCCGCGAAGGCTGACAACGCCTTTACCCGCATCGCCATGCAACCCGGCCACCTTTACCTGTTCTGGGGCTATCGCTCGCTGCACACCAACATGCCCGTGGCCGAAGACGCCCTGCGCGCCACAGCGGTGTTTCACTACCACAACGTCCACGGCAGCAGTTCACTGGCCAGCCGGCTGCGCCGATCACTCGGCACCTGGAAGGACCAGGGTATGCAGGAGGATGTGCCACAGATGTGAAGTGATCGGGTGATGCCGCAAAACGAAAGGCTTATGACCTTGAGCCTCGGAGATTAATCTGCTGCATAAACTCTCCTTCTATATTTATGCCAAATAGTGATTAGCGAAGCGTCGATTTATATCCTTATGATCTGAGCCTCAATAGCCCAGATCGAGGTCAAGGACATGGCGATTCAGATCAAACCCGTTGCGGGAAAAATCGGTGCCGAGGTGAGCGGCGTCAAACTCTCCGCAGATGTCTCCACGCAGGATTTCGATTTCATTAATCAGGCGCTGCTCACGCACAAGGTGCTTTTCTTCCGTGAGCAGTTTCTCAGCGACGAACAGCATGAAGGCTTCTCCCGCCGCTTCGGTGATCAGGTCCCTCACCCCACCGTTCGCTCCGCCGAGAAAAGCAGCGCCATCCTGCACCTCGACGCCAGGGAAACTCGGGCTAATTCGTGGCACACCGACGTCACCTTCGTCGCCAACTACCCGAAAATCTCGATCCTGCGTGGCGTGGTCATCCCGCCCTACGGCGGCGACACCGTGTGGGCCAACACCGCGGCTGCCTACGCTGACCTCCCCGACAGCCTGAAAACCCTGGCCGACGGCCTCCGCGCGCTGCACACCAACGTCTACGACTACGCGGCACCCCGCGACACCGGCGAAGCGGGCGTGAAACGCTACCGCGAGCAGTTCACCGCCGAAGTCTACGAAACCGAACACCCACTGGTGCGCGTGCACCCTGAAACCGGCGAGCCCAGCCTGTTGCTCGGCCACTTCGTCAAACAGATTCAAGGCGTCAGCAGCAACGACTCGAAACAGCTGATCCGCTTGTTCCACGATCGCATCACGCACCTGGACAACACCGTGCGCTGGCGCTGGAACGAAGGCGACGTGGTGATCTGGGACAACCGCGCCACCCAACACATCGCCGTCAACGACTATGGCCAGGCCGAGCGCGTTGTGCGCCGTACCACCGTGGCAGGCGACATTCCGGTCGGCGTCGACGGACGCGCCAGCCAGGCCATCAAACCCACACCCGAAACCCTCTCGCCCAAGACCGAAGCCGACAAGAAACACCTGGCTGCCTGATCGCGCGTCACCCACTCTCCAAGGAAGAAACGCCATGGCAAATCCCAAGCGAACATCTCTATTCAGCAAGACACGCGTAGCTACCGCACTGGCGGCGCTGCTGATGATGCCCTTGGCCGAAGCCGACGTTCTGCGCATTGGTGTGGCCAGCGCCGGTGGCGGTGATCCGGTCACGTTCAGCGGCTCGTCCCTGGGCATCGTGCGCAACCAGCAGCTCCTTGAAAAAGCCTTCGCCGGCACCGACACCGAAGTGCAGTGGTTCTTCTTCAAGGGCGCCGGGCCGGCCGTCAACGAGGCACTTTCCAATCAGCAACTGGACTTCGCCTACGAAGGCGACTTGCCCGCGGTAGTCGGCCGTTCCAATGGCTTGGACACCAAATTGCTTGCGGCCATCGGCGTGCGCTCGAATGTGTATCTGGCCGTCCCCAAAGGCTCCGAGATCAAGAGCGTCGAAGACCTCAAGGGCAAGAAGGTCGCGGTGTTCCGTGGCACCAACGCCCACCTGGTGTCGATCAAGTTACTGGCCGATCACGGCATGACCGAGCGCGACCTGAAAGTGATCAATCTGGACAGCGGCAGCAGCCAGGCCGCGCTGGCGTCCAAAGGCGTCGATGCCGCATTCGGCGGGCGCGAGCTGTTTAAACTGCGCGATCAAGGGCTGGCCGACATCATCTTCGATAACCCTGACAACAACGTGCGCTACACCCGCCAGTGCGCATTGGTGGTCCGTGGGGATTACGAAAAACAGCACGCCGACAATGTGCAGAAAGTCGTCAACGTGCTGGTCGATGCCGCGCGATGGGAATCCGAAGCCAGCAACCGCGACGCCGTGCTCAACGAGTGGGCGAAGACCAACGAACCGCTGGCCTCGCTGCAAGCCGACTTCGGTGGTCTGGATTTGCGCGACAGCGCGTCACCGCTGGTGGATGCGTTCCTGCGCGACAGCTATCAGGCCGTCGCTGATCAGGCCAGGGACGAGAAGATGATTCGCCGCCCTGTGAGCGTCGAAGGCTGGTTCGACACTCGCTATCTGGACAATGCGCTGAAAGCCAAAGGTCTTGAGCACTACTGGACCGCCTACGGTGCGGACGGCAAAGCCGCGAACACGGCGACGGCGTCTTCGGACAAACCCGCCAACAACGGAGGTTGATGCCATGGCCCGAGCCACCGCTGAAGCGCTTGATCGGCAGCACATTCCTGTGAAAACCCTAGCGCCGGTCAAGCGTCTGCCCAACGCCCCAACCCGCCCCGCTCAGCGAGTTGCGGCGCCAGCATCCACCAAGCCCTGGCTAACCCGCGCGGCCAACGTCGCGCTGGCCTGGTTGCTGCCCATCGTGCTGCTGGGCCTGTGGTACCTCGGCACGGAGCGCGGCTGGTTGTCGGAACAAGTACTGCCGCCTCCCGCGTTCGTTTACCAGACGTTGGGCGATCTGGTCAGCAGCGGCGACTTGTGGCTGAACGCCTCCGCCAGTCTGCAGCGCGTGCTGGTGGGCTTTATGATCGGCTCGGCATTGGGGATCACCCTGGGGCTGGCGATGGGGTTGTCGAAAACCGTCGAAGATTATCTGCTGCCGACGTTCAACGCGCTGGTGCAGATTCCGGTACTGGGCTGGATGCCGTTTGCACTGCTGCTGTTCGGCATCGGCGAGCCGCTGAAATATGTATTGATCGCCCACGCCGCGCTGGTCCCGGTGACGCTGTGTACGCTGCAAGCCTTCCATGAAGTGCCCAAACGCCTGCTGGAAGTGGGCCGCGCGTACGGATTCAGCCAACGCCAGATCGTCACCGACATCGTCCTGCCCTCCGCCGTCGCGCCGATCTTCACCGGCCTGCGTCTGGGATTCACCAAGGCCTGGCTGTCGCTGGTGATGGTTGAGCTGTTGGCGTCCAGCGAAGGGCTGGGCTACCTGATCGCCTATGGTCGGCAGTTGTTTCAGCTGGATCTGGTCATGGCCGCCGTGGTGGTGGTTGGCACCCTCGGGCTACTGATTGATCGCGGTTTCGAATTCATCGAGCGGCGCCTAAACCGAGGCCGTCCGGTCAAGACCGGGAGGTTGGCATGAGCACACTGACAATCCCACACGGCACCCAGACCCACCGCTATCGAGGTTGGGTGGTTCCCCTCTTGGCGGTGGCAGTCTGGTGGCTTGCGTCCAGCCAGGGCTGGAGCAGCTCCGGCTTGTTGGTTTCGCCACAAAAGGTCGCCGTCACCACCTGGGAGCAAGTGACGTCCGGGCAGTTCTGGCGTGCGATTTCCGCCAGTCTTGCCCGCGACCTGAGCGGCTTTTTCATCGGCACCACACTGGGTCTGGTGCTCGGTTGTCTGCTGGGGTTTTCGCGGCTGTTCGAGCGAGTGGTGGGCCCGAGCTTCAACACGTTCAAACAGATCTCGTTGTTCGCCTGGATCCCGCTGATCTCGGTGTGGTTCGGTCTGGGCGACGTCGCCAAAGTGGTGTTCCTGTCCCTCGCAGCACTGGTGCCGGTGGTGGTCAACACGTGCGACGGCTTGCGCAGCGTTTCCCCGGCGCTGCTGGAAGTCGCGAAGGTCTACGGCTTCACCCGCTGGCAGACGATCACCGGCGTCATGCTGCCCGCAGCGCTGCCTTCGATCTTTACCGGTATCTACCTGGCGCTGGTGTATTCGTGGCTGGCGACCATCGGCGCCGAATACCTGCTGGTGTCGGGCAGCGGCATCGGCAATACGCTGATCGATGGCAGCGAGCACTTCATGATGGACCTCGTGCTGTTCGGCATGATCGTCATCGGGCTGGTCGGCTGGGGGCTTAACCTCTTGGCGCGTCTTTTTGAACGACGCCTGCAACGGCTGTACGGCATTGCCCCTCGCTGAGGTCGTCGTGCTCGGCCTCTCCCGAATCTCTCGCTTCCCCAAACCGAATGTCAGAAGGAACGCTCATGCCCAGTACCCAACCGCTTACCGCCCAGCCCCTCGCCCCGTCACAGGGCAACGGGCTGCGCCTGGAAAACATCAGCAAGCACTTTACCCATGCAGGCGCCGACACCCAACTGCACGTTCTGGACAACGTCCAGCTGGACATCGCGCCGGGGGAGTTCATCACCATCGTCGGTGCCAGTGGTTGTGGCAAATCAACGCTCCTCAGGTTGATCCTCGGCCTGGACGAAGCATTCGACGGCCGCATCCTGCTGGACGACAAGCCGATCAGGGGCACGGGGCTTGAGCGCGGCATCGTGTTCCAGGATCACCGGCTTTTCCCGTGGCTCACGGTTGAGCAGAACGTCGCGGTCGGCCTGAAGAACGCACCGCTGAGCGCCGCGCAAAAGCGTGACACCGTACGCGAACACATTCAGCTGGTTGGCCTGCAGGATTTCACTGAGTCGTACCCGCACCAGATTTCCGGCGGCATGGCGCAACGGGTGGCGATCGCCCGGGGACTGGTCAATCGGCCCAGCGTGCTGCTCCTTGACGAACCCTTCGGCGCACTGGATGCGCTGACCCGTACGCGATTGCAGCGTGAGTTGCAGCACATCTGGCAGCAGGAAAAGATCACCATGGTCCATGTCACCCATGATGTGGATGAGGCGGTTTATCTCGGTGATCGGGTGGTGGTGATGCAGCCGCATCCGGGGCGCATCCGGCGTATCGTCGACATCGACCTGCCCCGCCCGCGCAATCGCAGCGACGCACGGTTTATCTCTCTAAGGGATGACGTGCTCAGCGATTTCGCGGAGTTGTCCTAGCGGGTGAAGACCGCCTTCGAGGCGGCCCTCCGCCGGTGCTTCAATCCGACGTATCCACCGACACGCGATTGCGACCGTTCTTTTTGGATTCGTACAGGGCCTGATCTGCGCGCTCGATGAGCGTTTTGTGATCGTCCATCGGCGAGGTCATGTCAGCGACGCCCAGGCTGATCGTGCAATGAATGGCTTCGCCTTCCTGCATGACGTCCAGCGCCTCGACGGCGGCGCGCAGACGCTCGGCGAACATGGCGCCGCCTTGCTTGTCGGTGTCGGGCAGCAACACCGCAAACTCTTCGCCGCCGTAACGACCGGCGATGTCAGCTTCACGGATGTGTTCACGCACGACGTCCGCCACCCGCTGGATCACCCGGTCGCCGCATTGATGCCCGTAGGTGTCGTTGACGCGCTTGAAGTGATCGATGTCGAACATCACCAGTGACGCCGTAGTGCCGTAACGGACGTGCCGAGCATGCTCCAGACGCAGCGCTTCTTCCCAGTGACCGCGGTTGTACAGGCTGGTCAGGCGATCAGTGCTCGATAGCTTCTGCAGCTCGCGGTTGGCGGCCTGCAATTGCAGACGGTTCGTCGCCACATCGGTGACGTCGTAGATCACCAGACACACATGGCTGACCACCCCGGTCGTCGACCGCAGCGGATACATCGTGGTGTTCTGGTACATGAAGTCTTCTTGCCCGGTGATGGGCTGATAGCTCTTGAAATGAACCAGATAAGGGCGCTGCTCCCAGATCGTGAACGCTGGGGTTCCCAGCGTAATCACGCTGTCGATCTTGTTCTTCAGCCAGCGCTCGTTGATCTCCGGGAACAGCGAAAAGAACGAACGGGTCGCCGCTTCATACGACAGTATCCCGGAACGGTTCTCCATGAAGGTGTTCCAGACCTGCACCCGGTACTCCTGATCCAGCACCACCACGCCGACGTCGATGTTCTGCGTCACGGTGAGCAGCCAGTGCAATTCTTTGAAATCGATACGATCGTTCATGAATCAGCTCATCAAATGGGCGAGTTTCCGCGACAGCAGCTCGACCGAGTCCTCGGTGAACAACATCAACAGATCGAAATGGATGTTATGGCCTTCCAGGCTGTAACTGATCTCCACAGCCAGCGTCTTCTTCCAGCGCCGCTCGTTGAGACGGATCAGCTCTTCAATGCCGCTGTGCAAGCCCAGCACTTGGGGGTGGCTTTGGGAAAAGGCGACGTCGAGCTGCTCCGCAATGCCGCTCAGACAAGCGCCGATCAGGATGGAAGACAGGTCCAGCAACATCTCCATGTCAGAGTAGTCGGCGTCGTCGACCTTCATCAGTTGCGCCATGTCGGAGATTTCCGAATCATGAAACAACAACAGCGCTTCGCCGGCGATGCCGCCACCGATATAGCCCTGACACACCGCCGTGAGCCGGTCATTGGCCTGGGCATCCGCCAGCGCCATGTGCAGCTCGCCCACCTCCAGCATGTTGACGTTGGGCACCGGCAGTTGCACGAACACGCCCAAGACCCGCGCCAGCAACGCGGCGGCGCGGCCCATTGCGACGTTCACGGTCTCGCGGAATGCGTCATTGAAACTGATGGCGGCCTGATCGCCACCCGATGCCAGGGCCAGAGACTGATTGGCGCTCTCTCCCAACAGGCCTAGTCGCTCAAGGGTCTGCTGCAGTTGATCGGGATCAGCCGGTTTTTTCAGGAAGGCCAGCGCACCCAGTTCCAGGGTGCGCCGCACCGCTTCTTCCTGAACGTCACCGGAGACAACGATGACACTGGCCTGCAGGCTTTCCGCGCGAATGGCGGCCAGCGTCTGATAACCGTCCATGTCCGGCATCGTCAGATCCAGCAACACAACGCGGCCCAGACCCTGGCGAATCGCCTCGATCCCTTCACGGCCATTGGCCGCCGTGGTCACCGACACATCCCACTCGGGCGGCAGGGCCTTCATCAGCTGCTTGCGCGCCATGTTGGAGTCGTCGCAAATCAGTAAGGGAATCGTGGGCATCTACTTCTCACAGCAAAAGAGTTTCAGGCCTGGCCCGGAGTAAAGCAGCTTCGCCACAGAGAAGCGAAGGTACGCCAGACTGTAGCCGATGACAGGTCATCAAAGTGTCAAGGCTGTGGGTAGATTCGCCACCCATCCAGCAATGGGCTGCGTGATATGCAATTACTGTGCACAGCCTAACTGACTTCTATCAATTGGATGGTTTAGACACCTTCACTTGGATAGCGCGCGGCGTAGGAGGATAACTCAGTGGGCATGGCGAGAAGATGTCAAATGCTCGTCTCAGCTGCGAAACAAGCTGGTCTTGCAGAAATGAGGGCATAAAAAAACCCCGGCGCGAACGTCGGGGTTTTTGTTGACCACATCCTTGTGGCCCTTCGCATGAACCTTGAATCAGTCGCCTGACGACTTTCACACTGTCAGCCGGCTATCTTCCAGGTTCAGCAGAATGTAATTACTCAGCTTTCAGGCCATCAGCCGAAACAGCTTTCACGCCTTTGATTTTCTTGGTGATCGCAACAGCGGTGGTTTTCTGCGCATCAGTGATAGCGACAGTCGACGACAGGGATACCACGCCTTTGTTGGTCTCAACCTTGATGTCGGAGCCTGGAATGCCTTTTTCGGTCAGCAGGTCAGATTTTACCTTGGTGGTGATCCAAGTGTCAGAAGTAGCTTCTTTGGTTTTGGCGACTTCGTTTGCAGCTACAGTCATTGGAGCTTGAGCAGAGGTCTGAGCCATGGCTACGTTGGCCATAGTCAGAGTCAGAGCAGTGGCGGTAGCAGCAGCAATAGCGAACTTCTTCATACGGGTAACTCCTGTTTTTCTCAGAATCTGCGCCAATCTGATTGGCTGCAGGGTTACCTACAATGTCGCAAGCGCTGTGCCAACACACGATCACAAATATATTCCTTATAAATCAAAGACTTATGTTTTCATGGATCCACAGCTGTCGTGCAGATTGCCCGCTTTACGAAAGTTCCGCTTGCAAGATGCATGTTCTGACGAGCCGCCCGACGACGGTCTGGCTCCCTAAGCCATTAATTGCATTCAAAAAAAAGAGCCCCGAAGGGCTCTTTTTCATCAACTGCAGGAGACGGGTTAAACCCCCGACGCCTTGGCAGCTGCAACGTCTTTGATCGAAAGCTTGATACGGCCGCGGTTATCCACGTCCAGCACCAGCACTTCGACTTCTTGACCTTCTTTCAAGATGTCGGTGACCTTCTCTACGCGAGCGTCGCTCAACATGGAGATGTGCACCAGACCGTCTTTGCCCGGCAGGATGTTAACGAACGCGCCGAAGTCAACGATGCGCTCGACCTTGCCGACGTAGATCTTGCCGATCTCGGCTTCAGCGGTGATGCCCAGAACGCGCTGACGTGCAGCTTCAGCAGCTTCCTTGGTTTCGCCAAAGATCTTGATCGAGCCGTCGTCTTCGATGTCGATCGACGCTTTGGTTTCTTCGCAGATGGCACGGATGGTAGCGCCGCCCTTGCCGATCACGTCGCGGATCTTGTCGGTGTCGATCTTCATCGCGATCATGGTCGGAGCGTTTTCCGACAGCTCGGTGCGCGACTGACCAATGATGGTGTTCATCTGACCCAGGATGTTCAGACGTGCTTCCAGCGCCTGACCCAAAGCGATCTCCATGATCTCTTCGGTGATGCCCTTGATCTTGATGTCCATCTGCAGCGCGGTGACACCTTTGGCGGTACCGGCCACTTTGAAGTCCATGTCGCCCAGGTGGTCTTCGTCACCCAGGATGTCGGTCAGGATGGCGAACTTCTCGCCTTCTTTAACCAGACCCATGGCGATACCGGCGACCGGCGCCTTCATTGGAACACCAGCGTCCATCAGCGCCAGCGAAGCACCACAGACCGACGCCATGGAGCTGGAACCGTTGGACTCGGTGATTTCCGATACGACGCGGATGGTGTACGGGAACACGTCGGCAGCCGGCAGCATGGCCTGAACCGAACGGCGGGCCAGACGGCCGTGACCGATTTCACGGCGACCGGCGCCACCCATGCGACCACACTCGCCCACCGAGAACGGAGGGAAGTTGTAGTGCAGCATGAACGGGTCTTTCTTCTCGCCTTCGAGGGTGTCGAGCAGCTGAGCGTCACGCGCGGTACCCAGGGTGGCCACGACCAGCGCCTGAGTTTCGCCACGGGTGAACAGCGCCGAACCGTGAGTCTTCGGCAGAACGCCGACTTCGATGTTCAGCGGACGCACAGTCTTGGTGTCGCGACCGTCGATACGCGGCTTGCCGTTGACGATGTTTTCGCGAACGGTGCGGTATTCGATCTCGCCGAATGCCGCTTTGACTTCGCTGGCGGACGGGCTGCCGTCTTCAACAGCCAGCTTGGCAACGATCTGATCCTTCAGCTCACCCAGGCGAGCATAGCGATCGGCCTTGACGGTGATGGTGTAGGCCTCGGAGATCGCTGCGCCGAACTCGGAGCGGATGGCGCCCAGCAGTTCAGTGGCTTCAGCTTTCGGCGCCCAGTTCCAGGTTGGCTTGGCAGCTTCGGCGGCCAGCTCTTTGACGGCCTTGATGACCGACTGGAATTCGTCATGGGCGAACAGCACGGCGCCCAGCATCTGGTCTTCGGTCAGCTCTTTGGCTTCCGACTCAACCATCAGTACCGCTTCTTCGGTGCCGGCAACGACCATGTCCAGGCTCGATGCTTTCAGTTGCTCGTACGTCGGGTTCAGCAGGTAGCCGGTGCTCTCGTGGAAAGCAACGCGCGCGGCACCGATCGGGCCGTCGAACGGAATACCGGAGATTGCCAGCGCAGCCGAAGTACCGATCATCGCAGCGACGTCCGGATCGGTTTTCTTGCTGGTGGAGACGACGGTGCAGACAACCTGCACTTCGTTCATGAAGCCTTCTGGAAACAGTGGGCGGATCGGACGGTCGATCAAACGCGAGGTCAGTGTTTCTTTTTCGGAAGGACGGCCTTCACGCTTGAAGAAACCACCAGGGATCTTGCCAGCGGCGTAGGTCTTTTCCTGGTAGTGAACGGAAAGAGGGAAAAAGCCTTTGCTTGCGTCTGCATGCTTGGCGCCGACCACAGTCACGAGAACGGTGACGTCGTCGTCAACGGTGACCAATACAGCACCAGAGGCTTGACGGGCGATACGGCCAGTCTCGAGGGTTACGGTCGATTGACCGAATTGAAATTTCTTGATTACCGGGTTCACGGTTTCCTACCTTCTTTGTGGCTCTTGGGGAACTGGTTTCTTGCGAATTCTTGGGCAGCGAGGGGAATCGGACCCTTCGGCAGTCCAGATACAACTAGAGGCTGGGAGCCCGCCAGCCCACTGGTAAAACCAGCGGAACATGACGACCAACCAACCTCTATCCGAGTCGTTATTAGCGACGCAGACCCAGACGACCGATCAGGGCGCTGTAACGGCTAACGTCCTTACCTTTCAGGTAATCCAGCAGCTTGCGACGCTGGTTTACCATACGGATCAGACCACGACGGGAGTGGTGATCCTTGCCGTTGGCCTTGAAGTGGCCTTGCAGTTTGTTGATGTTGGCAGTCAGCAGTGCAACTTGCACTTCTGGCGAACCAGTATCACCAACAGCTTGCTGGTAGTCGGTTACGATCTGAGCTTTATCTTCAACGCTGAGTGCCATGTGGGCATTCCTTTTATCAAGAAACCGCTCCTGAGAGACGGTTTCAACAGGCCGAGAGCTGACTCTCGTATTTAAATGTGAGGAGTGACCATGCCTGTTAACAGCCACCCTCGTACCGCCGTGCCAGGAAACCCTGCCGCGACGGGTCCGGTCACTCTGACCGAATCAGTCGACGCGGCGCAATGCGCCCGTCTTCACTCACTTCACCGATCCCGATGAAGCGGCCTTCATGATCCTGCACCCGCACCATGCCAAACTTCGGCGCGTCGGGGGCTCTCACCGGCTGGCCATGCAGCCAGTAGAACGAACTGTGCTCGGAGAACTGCAGCAGCGGCCAATCCAGCAATCCGCTGTCCGATGGCATCAGGAAGCGATCAACCGCTTCGTTACCGCCTTCGGCATGCACGGCTTCCAGCTCTTCCAGCGTTACCGTCTGGGCCAGCGTGAAAGGACCGGCCTGGGTGCGACGCAACTGGGCGACGTAAGCACCGCAGCCCAGCTTTTCACCGATATCTTCCACGAGGGTACGAATATAGGTGCCTTTGGTGCAGTCGACAGCCAAACGAGCGGTCTCACCTTCACACGCCAATAATTCCAGGCGCGCAATAGTAACAGAACGCGGTTCGCGCTCCACCACTTCCCCTGCTCGGGCCAGCTTGTATAACGGCTGACCGTCCCGCTTGAGGGCGGAGTACATCGGCGGTATCTGACTGATATCGCCGCGAAATGCCGGAAGCACCGCCTCGATATCCGAGCGACCAACGGTCACAGGCCGCGTCTGCAGCACCTCACCCTCGGCGTCGGCCGTGGTGGTGGTCTTGCCGAGCTGCATCAGGGTTTCATAACCCTTGTCGGAATCGAGCAGGTACTGGGAAAACTTGGTGGCTTCACCGAAGCACAGCGGCAGAACGCCGGTTGCCAGCGGATCGAGACTGCCCGTATGGCCGGCTTTTTCGGCGTTGAGCAACCAGCGCACTTTCTGCAGCGCGGCGTTGGACGTGAAGCCCAGCGGCTTGTCGAGCAGGATGATCCCGCTGACGTTACGGCGAATACGCTTGACCTGAGCCACGCCTTATTCCTCCGGACCGTCTTGCTTGGGTGCGGTTTGGTGCTGACCATCTTCAGCCACCGCACGCTCGATCAATGCCGACAAATGCGCGCCACGGGCAACGCTTTCGTCGTAATGGAAATGCAGTTGCGGAACGCTGCGCAGCTTCATCTCACGGGCCAGCTGCATACGCAGGAACCCTGCAGCAGCATTGAGCACCTTGATCGACTGCGCGATTTCTTCGGCGCTGTCCTGCCCCATCACGGTCATGAAGATTTTGGCGTGGCCGACATCACGGCTGACGTCGACGGCGGTGATGGTGACCAACCCCACGCGGGGGTCTTTGATTTCACGACGGATCAGCTGTGCCAGCTCACGCTGCATCTGATCGCCGATACGTTGGGTACGGCTGTATTCTTTTGCCATGTCTTGTTACCTGTCACTGCTGACCCATGGCAAAAGCCATGTGGTCTGAAAGCGGCAAACGCCCGGCCTGGCGAGAGCCGGACCGGGCGTTGCGTTTAGAGTCCATGACCGACGCCTGGCACTTTCATGCGGCGCAAGCCATGACTCCTGAAGCTCGCGATTTAGAGGCTGCGAGCCACTTGGACCTTCTCGAAGACTTCGATCTTGTCACCGACCTTGACGTCGTTGTAGCTCTTGACGCCAATACCGCACTCCATGCCGGCACGTACTTCGGAAGCGTCATCCTTGAAGCGACGCAGGGATTCCAGCTCGCCTTCGAAGATAACGATGTCTTCACGCAGTACACGGATTGGACGGTTACGGAAGACAACGCCTTCGATGACCATGCAACCTGCGATCGCGCCGAATTTCGGCGAGCGGAACACATCGCGGACTTCAGCGATACCCAGGATGTTCTCCCGAACGTCACTGCCAAGCATACCGGTGAGGGCTTTCTTGACGTCTTCGATGATGTCGTAGATGACGTTGTAGTAACGCATGTCCAGACCTTCCTGCTCGACGATCTTGCGCGCGCCAGCATCGGCACGCACGTTGAAGCCGAACAGTACAGCGTTGGAGGCCAGTGCCAGGTTGGCGTCGCTTTCGGTGATACCACCGACGCCGCCGCCCACTACGCGCACTTGCACTTCATCGTTACCCAGGCCATTCAATGCACCCTGCAACGCTTCCAGAGAACCGCGGACATCGGATTTGAGGACGATGTTGAGCGTCTTCTTCTCTTCCTGACCCATGTTCTCGAAGATGTTTTCCAGCTTGCCGGCGTGAGCACGGGCCAGCTTGACTTCGCGGAACTTGCCTTGACGGAACAGAGCCACTTCACGGGCTTTCTTCTCGTCGGCAACAACGCTCATCTCGTCGCCAGCGTCCGGCGTACCGTCCAGGCCGAGAATCTCGACAGGGATCGATGGACCGGCTTCTTTGATCGGCTTGCCGTTCTCGTCGAGCATTGCCCGAACGCGACCGTAGTTGGAGCCAACCAGAACCATGTCGCCTTGACGCAACGTACCGTCCTGAACCAGAACAGTCGCAACCGGGCCGCGGCCCTTGTCCAGACGCGATTCAACGACAACACCACGACCCGGAGCCGACGGCGTTGCCATCAATTCCAGAACTTCGGCCTGCAGCAGAACGGCTTCAAGCAGCTCGTCAACGCCCGTACCCATCTTCGCGGAGACCGAGACGAAAGGCGTCTCGCCACCCCACTCTTCGGACGTTACGCCGTGAACGGACAGTTCACTGCGGATACGGTCCAGGTCGGCGCCCGGCTTGTCGATCTTGTTCACGGCAACAACTAGCGGAACACCGGCAGCCTTGGCGTGTTGCACGGCTTCGATGGTCTGCGGCATTACGCCGTCGTCGGCAGCGACAACCAGAATCACGATGTCGGTTGCCTTGGCACCACGGGCACGCATTGCGGTAAACGCAGCGTGACCCGGGGTATCGAGGAACGTCACCATGCCACGTTCGGTTTCTACGTGGTACGCACCGATGTGCTGGGTGATACCACCGGCTTCGCCAGCAGCAACCTTGGCGCGACGGATGTAATCGAGCAGCGAGGTCTTACCGTGGTCAACGTGACCCATGACCGTTACAACCGGCGCACGGGAGAACGTCTCACCTTCGAACTTCAGGGACTCGGCCAGGGAATCTTCCAGCGCGGTGTCGCTGACCAGGGTCACTTTGTGGCCCAGTTCTTCAGCGACCAGCTGGGCAGTTTCCTGATCCAGAACCTGGTTGATGGTGGCCGGAGTACCCAGCTTGAACATGAACTTGATGATCTCGGCCGCTTTGACCGACATCTGCTGAGCAAGATCGCCCACGCTGATGGTCTCGCCGATCTTCACTTCACGAACGACAGGGCCGGTAGGGCTCTGGAAACCGTGCGCGTTGCGCTTCTTCAGCTTGGCCTTGCCGCGACCGCCGCGACGGAAGCCATCGCTTTCTTCGTCGGTAGTACGAGGAGCAACGCGTGGCGTTGGCGCCTTTTCCTTGACCGATGCGCGATGCGGGGCGTTCTTGCGATCGCCGTCACCACCGCCGCCGCTGCGACGATTGTTATCGTCGTTGCGTGGTTTGTCAGGGCGACGCGGTTCGTCTTTCTTGCGATCGGCAGCAGGCGCAGGTGCCGCAGCCGGAGTTTCCCGGGCTGGCTCGGCAGCTTGCGGTGCCGGTGCCGGCGCTGCAACAGCCTCGGCAGCCGGGGCACCAGACGAAGGCTGACGGCGCGCTTCTTCTTCAGCACGCTGACGGGATTCTTCTTCAGCCTTTTGGCGAGCGGCATTCTCTACCGCACGACGTTCGTCCAGCTCGCGCTTGCGTTCGGCTTCGATTTCTTCCGGGCTGCGCTGAACGAAAACTTTCTTTTTGCGTACTTCAACGCTGATGCTTTTGCTGCCAGCAACGCGCAGGGTACTGGTGGTCTTGCGCTGCAAAGTGATCTTGCGCGGCTCTTCCACCTTGGCCTTGTGACCGCTTTTCAGGTGCGTCAACAGGGCTTGCTTTTCGATATCGGTCACAACTTGTTCGGCGGCGTTGTGCGGCAAACCTGCCTCACGCATCTGCTGTAACAGGCGCTCTACCGGTGTGTCGACCGTTTTGGCCAGTTCTTTCACCGTGACTTGCGTCATGCACTTCTCTCCTCAGGCCGCATCTACTTACTCGAACCAATGGGCTCGGGCGGCCATGATCAACTTGCCGGCACGATCATCGTCAATGCCGTCGATGTCGAGCAGATCGTCAATAGACTGCTCGGCCAGGTCTTCGCGGGTAATTACGCCGCGCACCGCCAGTTCCATCGCCAAATCCTTGTCCATACCCTCAAGCGAGAGCAGGTCTTCGGCCGGATGGGCGTCTGCCAGCTTTTCCTCAGTAGCGATGGCTTTAGTCAACAAACGATCCTTGGCACGAGCGCGAAGCTCGTTGACGGTATCTTCGTCAAAGCCGTCGATGTTGAGCATTTCTTCCAACGGTACGTAGGCAATCTCTTCCAGGCTGGTGAAGCCTTCGTCTACCAGAACCTGAGCGAGATCCTCATCGACTTCCAGCTCGTCGATAAAGTTGCGCAGGATGTCACCGGTTTCCGCTTGCTGCTTGGCCTGGATGTCCGATTCGGTCATCACGTTAAGGGTCCAGCCAGTCAACTGACTGGCCAACCGCACGTTCTGGCCACCGCGGCCAATCGCCTGGGCGAGGTTATCTGCGCCTACAGCGATGTCCATGGCGTGGGCATCTTCATCAACGATGATCGCTGCCACTTCGGCAGGCGACATGGCGTTGATGACGAACTGCGCCGGGTTATCGTCCCAAAGCACGATATCCACACGCTCGCCGCCCAACTCGCCGGAAACAGCCTGCACGCGCGAACCACGCATGCCGATGCACGCGCCCTGCGGGTCAATGCGTTTGTCCTTGGAGCGAACTGCGATCTTTGCACGCGATCCAGGATCACGAGAGGCAGCCATCACCTCGATGAGCCCTTCAGCGATTTCCGGAACTTCAATCCGGAACAGCTCGATCAGCATTTCCGGCGCAGTACGCGACAGGATCAACTGAGGGCCGCGGTTCTCGGTGCGGATTTCTTTGAGCAATGCTCGGACGCGGACACCTACGCGGAAAGTTTCCCGCGAAATGATGTCTTCACGCGCCAGCAGAGCTTCGGCATTGTTGCCAAGGTCGACGATGACATTGTCACGTGTAACTTTTTTAACAGTGCCGGAAATGATTTCGCCCAGACGCTCACGGTAGGCGTCCACGACTTGAGCTCGCTCGGCTTCGCGAACTTTCTGCACGATGACTTGCTTGGCAGTCTGCGCAGCGATGCGGCCGAACTCGATGGAATCGATCTTCTCTTCTACTACATCGCCAACGTTGGCACCGGGGTGCGTCAGCGCAACTTTGCTCGGCCACGTTTCGATCGCCGGATCGTCGAGATCGTCTTCTTCGACCACCGTCCAACGACGGAATGTCTCATAGGCGCCTGTTTGACGATTGATCTCGACACGCAGATCTACTTCATCTTCAAAACGCTTCTTGGTGGCCGTAGCCAGCGCTATCTCAAGCGCTTCAAAAATCACATCGGCCGGTACGCCTTTTTCATTGGATACCGATTCAACAACCAGCAGTACTTCTTTGCTCATCGTACGCCTCGCCTTTCGCAAGCCATTGGATCCGCGGGATCCGCTGTATCTGGCACGTCTTAGTCAAACGTGGGAATAATGTTGGCTTTGTCGATCAGATCGATCGGCAACAGAAACTCGTGATCTTCAACCTGGACCACGACGTCCTGCTCCTCCACCCCGCGGAGAAGGCCTTGAAAGTTGCGTCGACCTTCAAACGGTGAACGCAGCTTTATCTTCACTTGTGCCCCGGCAAACTCCGCAAACTGCTCAATGGTAAACAGTGGGCGTTCCATGCCTGGAGAGGAAACTTCGAGCGTGTATTCGGAGCTGATTGGATCTTCTACATCCAGAATACCGCTGATCTGACGGCTGACGATCGCGCAATCGTCCACCAGCACGCCGCCTTCTTTATCGATATAGACGCGCAACATCGAGTGACGCCCTTGAGACGAAAACTCGATACCCCAGCATTCATAGCCTAGGGCCACGACCACCGGGGCCAGCAAGGCCTGCAACTCTTCTAGCTTGCTCGACACCTGAACCCCCTCGTGCATGCTGCAAATAAAAAATGGGCAAAAGCCCAATCATGAAAACGCCGGCGAAAAGCGGCGTCATAAAGTGTCCAGCTAACAAAAAGCCCCTGAAAAGGGGCTCCGCTAAAACTGGTTGCGGGGGCTGGATTCGAACCAACGACCTTCGGGTTATGAGCCCGACGAGCTACCAGACTGCTCCACCCCGCGACAAAGCTGGGGCGGAAGTATACGACCGATCCAAATTTGGGTCAATCCGACACATCCACCTACAAGAAAGCCCGCTACTGCGGGCTTTCTTGTTAATTGGTACCGAGAAGGGGACTCGAACCCCTACACCCTATGGGCACAACCACCTCAAGGTTGCGTGTCTACCAATTCCACCACCTCGGCATTACAACTCTTTTTCAGCCCCAAAAACAGCTGCGAATCCGGTATTACTTTTGCTCTGGAGTGACAGGAACATCAGCAGGCACTGCAGCTGGTTTCTGTTGCCCCTCCAAAACCGGAACATCATCTGCTGCCGGCTTTTGCTTCACTTCCAGTACCGCTGGATTTGGCAAACCTACTTGAGTCAGCTGGTGAGCTTTCTCTTTAGCAAAGTAACCTAACCCTAAGCTGGTCATGAAGAAACAGGCGGCAAGTATAGCAGTAAGTTTACTGAGAAAGGTAGAGGAACCTTGTCCACCGAACACAGTATTTGATGCACCTGCTCCAAATGATGCGCCAGCGTCGGCACCTTTACCCTGCTGCAGCAAAACCAGAGCAACAACGCCCAGAGCACCCAGCAGATGAAGAACGACTACGACTGTTTCCAGCATTTTTTCAGTTTCCCGCGGCGCGAATGATCGCACCGAACTCATCTGCATTCAGGGAGGCGCCACCAATGAGGCCTCCATCGATATCCGGCATGCCGAACAGTTCGACCGCATTGGCCGCCTTCACGCTGCCGCCATATAGAAGACGCACACCTTGTGCGACTTCAGGATTCTCTTGTCTCAACTGCGCACGAATCGCTGCGTGCACTTCCTGCGCCTGTTCAGGCGAGGCAGTCAATCCGGTACCAATGGCCCAGACCGGCTCGTAAGCAATGACCGCATTAACGAAAGCACCGACGCCAAGTTCTTCGATGATGCTGCCCAGCTGCTGCCCGACAACCTCAAGCGTCTTGCCTGCTTCTCGCTCCTCGAGTGTCTCGCCGATGCAAAGTATCGGGATCAGACCTGCTGCCTGTGCAGCCTCGAACTTGCGGTTCAGGACCTCGTTACTTTCGCCCATTACCTGACGACGCTCCGAATGCCCTACGAGCACAAACTTGCAACCTGCATCCGCCAACTGGGTCGACGACACTTCGCCAGTCAACGCGCCCTGCCCTGCTTGATGGGCGCAGTTCTGCGCACCGACGGAGATCAACTGCCCTTCCAGGCAATCAACCACAAGACTCACGTGCAGGCTTGGCGGGAAGACCGCCACATCTACGCCACCCGGAAGGGCGAGATTTGCAAGACCCTCGATCAGCTCAGCGACGCTGGCGCGGGTACCGTGCATCTTCCAGTTACCAGCTACCATAGGGCGACGCATGCTGTACCTCGTCGGTCAAAGTGGGCGCAGATGTTACCCAACAGTTTCAACACTGGCAAGCCGAAATCAGGCGCAAACTTCAGCAACCAGTTTTGCCAGTTCATCGGCATACCCGCGAACCAGGATTTCGTCCTCGCCCTCGACCATTACACGCACCAGCGGCTCGGTACCAGACTTGCGCAGAAGCACACGCCCACGCCCGCCCATGGCGACGGTCACGCGGTCACAGGCTTCAATAACGGCGGGGTGCTTGACCGGATCAACGCCTCCTCCCTCAAACCGCACATTGATCAATACCTGAGGGCATTTCTTCAGGCCTTCGCGCGATTGCGCGAGGCTCTGTCCGGTACGCTTCATCGACAGCAGTACCTGTAATGCAGCGATGATTGCATCCCCCGTTGTGGTATGCCGGAAGCAGACGACATGGCCCGAGTTCTCGCCGCCCACTTGCCAATCGCGCTCCAGCAGCTCGGCGATGACATAGCGGTCGCCAACATTGGCTCGCACGAACGGAATATTGAGATCCGCAAGCGCCAGCTCCAGTCCGAGGTTGCTCATCAGCGTACCCACGACACCGCCTTGCAACTGACCGCGCTCCTGAAGGTCCCGCGCAATGATGTACAGCAGCTCATCACCGTCAACGATCGCGCCGGTATGGTCGACCATCAGCACACGGTCGCCGTCACCGTCGAAACCGATGCCCAGGTCAGCGCCATGCTCGACAACGGCGGCCTGCAGCGCTCCCATGTGGGTGGAGCCGCAGTTGTCATTGATGTTGAGCCCGTTGGGAGCCGCCGACAGCACAGTGACCTCGGCGCCAAGCTCACGGAACACATTTGGCGCTACCTTGTACGTCGCACCATGGGCGCAATCGACAACGAGCTTCAGCCCGTCGAAGTCAGTGCTGGTCGGAACGCTGCTTTTACAGAATTCGATGTAACGGCCAGCGGCGTCGTTGATACGGGACACCTTGCCGAGTTTCTCGGACTCCTCGACGGTCATCGGCGAGTCGAGCAACTCCTCGATCATCAGCTCGATTTCATCAGGCAGCTTGGTGCCCTGCCCGGAGAAGAATTTGATGCCGTTGTCGTAATGCGGATTATGTGACGCACTGATCACGATGCCCGCTTCGGCATGGAATGTACGCGTCAGATAAGCGATCGCAGGCGTCGGCATCGGCCCCAGGAGCATCACGTCCGCACCCGCTGCAGATAAGCCGGCTTCGAGCGCCGACTCGAACATGTAGCCCGAAATACGGGTGTCCTTGCCTACCAGAATTCGGCATGCACCCATTTTCCGGAATGCCATCCCTGCCGCCCAGCCAAGCTTGAGCATGAAATCAGGGGTGATCGGGAATTGGCCTACACGACCGCGGATACCGTCGGTACCGAAATATTTCTTGGTGCTCATGGGTGCTCCAGATTTCTTATTTTGCTGACTGAACAGCAGCAATCATACGCACTACGTCGACCGTCTCCGGGACGTCGTGCACACGCAGGATTTTTGCGCCTTTGACCATCGCCACGGCGGCAAGCGCCAGAGCGCCGTGCAGACGCTGGTCAACAGGTTTGTCGAGAACCTTGCCGATCATGCTTTTGCGGGAGACACCGACCAACAGTGGACGACCCAATGCATGAAGCGCTTCCATATGTTTGAAGAGGCTCAAGTTATGCTCAAGGGTCTTGGCGAACCCGAATCCCGGATCAAGGATAATTCTCTCGGCAGGAATACCCGCTTCGACGCACTGCTCCATGCGCTCGCGCAAGAATGCACTGACCTCACCGACCAGGTCAGTGTAGTGAGGGTCATTCTGCATGTCCGTCGGTTCGCCCCGCATGTGCATGAGGCAGACGGGTAAACCCGTTGCCGCAGCGGCGTCCAGCGCCCCGTCACGGCGAAGCGAGCGAACATCGTTGATGAGCCCTGCCCCCAGACGTGCAGTCTCGCGGATGACCGCCGGCGTGGAGGTGTCGACCGAAATAATCACATCGAGCTCGGCGCTGATGGCTTCAACGACAGGTGCCACGCGCTCCAGCTCTTCAACGGGAGAAACCGACCGCGCGCCGGGCCTTGTTGACTCACCCCCGACGTCGATCAAGGTCGCACCCGCCAGCATCATCGCTTCGGCATGACGCAGCGCAAGGTCGCGCTGCGCAAAACGGCCGCCGTCCGAGAAGGAATCAGGGGTGATATTGAGGATCCCCATCACGTGCGTGCGGGATAAATCAAGAACCCGGTTGCCGCAAGGCAACCGGGTCGGGTGAAGCGCAGAAGTCATGTCAGACCTTAGTGTTCAGCAGCAGGGCCGCCAATCGGCGATTCCGGACGCGGACCTACAGGTGCGATCGGGGTGCCGGAATCTCCGGAACCACCTTCCCAATCACGAGGCTCGCGCGGTGTGCGGCCTGCCATGATGTCATCGATCTGCTCGGCATCGATGGTCTCGTATTTCATCAACGCATCAGCCATCGCTTCCAGCTTGTCACGGTTGTCCGTGAGGATCTGTTTCGCGGTGCCGTAGCATTGATCAATGATGCTGCGCACTTCGGAGTCGATCAGACGAGCAGTGTCCCCGGAGAGACTGGCGTTCTGACCGCCACCGCCACGCCCCAGGTAACCGCCTTCTTCCTCGTCCGAATACATCAATGGACCAAGCTTCTCCGAGAGGCCCCATTTGGTGACCATGTTCCGAGCGATCTGGCTGGCCCGCATAATGTCGTTGGAAGCACCCGTGGTGACACCATCGAAGCCAAGCGTCATTTCTTCCGCGATTCGACCGCCGTACAGCGAGCAGATCTGACTGATCAGGGCACGCTTGGACAGACTGTAGCGATCTTCCTCAGGCAGGAACATTGTCACACCTAACGCACGACCGCGCGGGATGATCGACACTTTGTAGACCGGATCATGCTCTGGCACGACGCGGCCAACAATCGCATGACCTGCCTCGTGATAAGCGGTATTGCGCTTCTCTTTGTCGGACATGACCATCGATTTGCGCTCAGCGCCCATCATGATCTTGTCTTTCGCCAATTCGAACTCTTTCATCTCGACGATGCGCTTACCGGTGCGGGCAGCGAACAGCGATGCCTCGTTAACCAGGTTGGCCAGATCGGCACCGGAGAACCCCGGGGTACCACGAGCAATCACGCCTGGCTGAACATCGTCGCCCATTGGCACTTTGCGCATGTGTACTTTAAGAATCTGCTCACGACCGCGGATATCGGGCAGGCCTACCACCACCTGACGGTCGAAACGGCCTGGACGCAGCAGCGCAGGGTCGAGAACGTCTGGACGGTTGGTGGCGGCGATCACGATGATGCCGTCGTTCATCTCAAAGCCGTCCATCTCAACCAGCAACTGGTTGAGCGTCTGCTCACGCTCATCATGGCCACCGCCCATGCCACCGCCACGATGGCGGCCTACGGCATCGATTTCGTCGATGAAGATGATGCAAGGCGCGTGTTTCTTGGCCTGTTCAAACATGTCACGAACACGGCTTGCACCCACGCCGACAAACATTTCGACAAAGTCGGAACCGGAGATCGTGAAAAACGGAACCTTGGCTTCACCCGCGATGGCCTTCGCGATCAGGGTTTTACCTGTACCTGGAGGACCCACCATGAGGACGCCGCGAGGGATGCGACCGCCGAGGCGCTGGAACTTGCCCGGGTCGCGCAGAAACTCGACGAGCTCGCCGACTTCCTCCTTGGCCTCATCACAGCCGGCGACATCAGCCAGCGTGGTTTTGACCTGATCCTCGGAGAGCAGACGCGCCTTGCTTTTACCAAAGCTCATCGGTCCGCCTTTGCCCCCCGCACCGCCCTGCATCTGACGCATGAAGAACATGAAGACAGCAATAATCACGAGGATAGGGAAGCTGGCGACAAGGAGCTGAGTCCAGATGCTTTGCTGCTCTGGCTGCTTGCCCTCGATCACAACGTTGTTGTCGACCAGATCACCGATCAAACCGTTGTCCTGAATGGCAGGGCGAATGGTCTTGAAGGAGTCGCCATCGCTGCGCTTGCCGGTAATGACGTAACCGTCAACGGCAACCTTCTCGACTTTGCCGTCCTTCACCTGCTGGATGAATTCGGAATAGTTGAGGGTCTGTGGCTCGTTAGGACTGGAGAAGTTGTTCATCACGGTCACGAGAACCGCCGCGATAATCAACCACAGGATCAAATTCTTTGCCATATCGTTCAATTAGCTACCCTCTGAAGCAAGCTCCACGCTGGAGCGTGCCTCGCATGATATTTACCGGCCTAACGTACTACAGATCCTACAGGCGTGGCAGGCGGCGTCTGTAACCCTTTGTGAAACTTTGACTACGCGATGTTGGTTACGCTCCCTTGATTAAGCCATTTGAAAAAAGCTATCGCTTGATCAAAGGCGCTCATCGCTTGCCGATCCTTCTACGCCGCGAAAGCCGCGACCCAACAAGTACTGCTCCCTGGAACGGTCTCGCGACGACAAAGGCTTGCGCATCTGTACCTTGTCGAACAGCTTGCGGATGTCCTTGTGGTACACGTCAAACCCTTCACCCTGGAAGACTTTGATCAGGAAATCGCCACCTGGGCGCAGCACACGGCCGGCTAAATCAAGCGCCAACTCACAGAGGAACATTGCGCGGGGCATATCAACAGCGCTCAATCCACTCATATTGGGGGCCATGTCGGAAATCACAAGGTCTACCTGCGTATTACCGACAGCCTCGAGGATCTGCGCCAGTACCTCATCCTGGGTGAAATCCCCCTGAATGAAAGTCACGTCAGGGATGCTGTCCATTTCCAGGATGTCAGATGCAATCAGCCGACCTTGACCACCAATCAGACGACTGGTCACCTGCGACCAGCCGCCTGGCGCCGCGCCAAGGTCGATGACCGTCATGCCAGGACGAATGATCTTGTCCTTCTCCTGAATCTCCAGGAGCTTGTAACTGGCGCGGGAACGGTAGCCATCCCGCTGCGCCATTTTGACGTACTTGTCGTCGAAGTGTTCTTTAAGCCAGTTATGGCTGGTTTTGGAACGTGCCACGGAGCACCTCAAAAAATTAGGACGAGTCGCGATTAACCGGGCGGTCCCGGACTCGCTCGGGTAAACTGGCCGCCGCTTTTTACAAGATCAGACGCAGAGGTCAGATTATGCCGCTCACTCAAGAGCAGAAGAAACAATACAAATCCATTGGCCACCATCTGAAACCGGTGTTGATCGTGGCGGACAATGGTCTGACTGAAGGTGTGTTGGCCGAACTGGAGCGCGCACTGGGCGATCACGAGTTGATTAAAATCAAACTCAACATCCTCGACCGCGAAGGCCGCCTGGCAGCCATCGCTGAACTGTGCAAAGTCGGCAAGGCCGATCTGGTGCAGGTCATTGGCAAAATGGCGCTGATTTACCGCAAGAACCCGAAGGTAAACAAGCAGCTGTCCAACGTCCACCGCTTCAACTGATCCTCTTCGGGTCAGCGGCGAACACGCGCTGGCCGTTAGATTGGATGCCCAGCTGCAAAGTTGAGCGCCGAACCGGTCAGACCCGACATGCGACCGCCGGTTCGATAGGCCATGCAATGACCTTCGAACCCGCTGTCTGAATCTACACCCGCGCAATGCGGGTGTTGCTCATCAAACGTGACGCACTTCCACGATTTCGTACTCGATCACACCGCTTGGTGTCTTCACAGCGACGACATCGCCCTCTTCCTTGCCAATTAACGCGCGAGCGAGCGGCGAGCCCACCGAAATCTTGCCCAGTTTGAAGTCAGCTTCGTCCTCACCCACGATGTGATAGGTGACGCGGTCGTCTGTCTCCACGTTGGCAATTTCGACGGTAGTGCCGAAGATCACTTTCCCAGTGTGAGGGATGGTGGTGACGTCGATGATCACCTGATTCTGGATCCGGCCTTCGATGTCGCGGATGCGCGCTTCGACCATGCCCTGCTGTTCGCGGGCGGCATGGTACTCGGCGTTTTCCTTGAGATCGCCCAGCTCGCGCGCAGTCCCGATGTCCTGACTGAGCTTGGGACGAACCACCTTGGTCAGGTGTGCGTGTTCCTCTTCCAGGGCGCGAGCGCCCTGAACGGTCATTGGGTACTTGATCATGCTTTCAGTCCTGCGTGTAGATCCTGCAAGCGGCGTACGGTTTTTTCAGGGCCGAACTTCAGCGCTTCACAGATGGCCTCGCCCGCAGCGATAGTCGTGGTGCAGTAGATCTTGTGCTGCAGGGCATTGCGGCGAATGGAGTAGGAATCAGCGATCGACTGGCGCCCTTCGGTCGTGTTGATGATCAGCGTGACTTCGTCATTCTTGATCATGTCGACCACGTGTGGACGGCCCTCGGTCACCTTGTTGACGCGGCGAACTTTCAGCCCGGCCTCTTCGATCAGGCGTGCGGTGCCAGCGGTTGCAACGATGTCGAAGCCCAGTTCGATCAAGCTGCGTGCCACACCTGCCACCAGCGGCTTGTCGTCGTCACGCACGCTGATGAAGGCCGTGCCGCCAGTCGGCAGGACTTCACTAGCGCCCATCTGGGCTTTCGCGAAGGCTTCGCCGAAGGTGTCGCCGACACCCATGACTTCGCCGGTCGACTTCATTTCTGGGCCGAGGATCGGGTCGACGCCCGGGAACTTGGCGAATGGGAACACCGCTTCTTTCACGCTGTAGAAATTCGGAATGATTTCTTTGGTGAAGCCGAGTTCTTTCAGCGTTTTGCCAGCCATGACGCGAGCGGCAATCATCGCCAGGGAGACCCCGATGCACTTCGACACGAACGGCACCGTACGCGATGCGCGCGGATTCACTTCGATGACGTAGATGTCTTCGCCCTGCAATGCGAGCTGCACGTTCATCAGACCGACAACGCCGAGCTCCAGGGCCATTTTCTTGACCTGCTCACGCATTTCGTCCTGGATATGCGCCGGCAGCGAATACGGTGGCAGCGAGCATGCCGAGTCACCGGAGTGAACACCGGCCTGTTCGATGTGCTGCATGATCGCGCCGATCACCACGTCGGTGCCGTCGCAGACCGCATCAACGTCCATTTCGATGGCGCAGTTGAGGAAGTGGTCAAGCAGCACCGGGCTGTCGTTGGACACTTGAACCGCTTCACGCAGGTAGCGCTTGAGTTCGTCTTCTTCGTAGACGATCTCCATCGCACGGCCGCCCAGTACGTAGGACGGACGCACCACCAGCGGGTAGCCGATCTTCGCCGCCGCCCGAATGGCTTCGTCTTCGCTGCGCACGGTGGCGTTTGGTGGCTGACGCAGGTTCAGTCGCTCGACCATCTGCTGGAAGCGCTCACGGTCTTCTGCACGGTCAATGGCGTCCGGGCTGGTGCCGATGATTGGCACGCCTGCAGCTTCCAGTGCGCGCGCCAGCTTCAACGGGGTCTGGCCGCCGTACTGGACGATCACGCCTTTCGGCTTCTCGACGCGGACGATTTCCAGCACGTCTTCCAGGGTCACCGGCTCGAAGTACAGACGGTCAGAGGTGTCGTAGTCGGTCGATACGGTTTCAGGGTTGCAGTTGACCATGATGGTCTCGTACCCGTCTTCACGCAGGGCCAGCGCGGCGTGTACGCAGCAGTAGTCGAACTCGATGCCTTGGCCAATGCGGTTCGGACCGCCACCCAGAATCATGATCTTGTCGCGATTCGTCGGGTTGGCTTCGCACTCTTCCTCGTACGTGGAGTACATGTACGCGGTGTCGGTGGCGAACTCGGCTGCGCAGGTGTCAACGCGCTTGTAGACCGGCAGCACGTCCAGTTTGTGACGATGCGTGCGCAGGTTCTTCTCGGTCACACCCAGCAGCTTGGCCAGGCGGGCATCGGAGAAGCCCTTGCGCTTGAGGCGATACATGATGTCGCGGTCAATCGCCGACAGGCCGAGGGTCTTGACCTTCTCTTCGTCCTTGATCAGATCTTCGATCTGCACCAGGAACCAGGGGTCGATCATGTTCATGCCGAAAATCTGTTCAACCGTCATGCCGGCACGGAAAGCGTCAGCGACGTACCAGATGCGCTCGGCACCCGGAACCGTCAGCTCGCGCTTGAGAATGCTCATGCTTTCCGGATTGCTGAGGTCCAGCTTCGGATCGAGACCGCTGACACCCACTTCCAGGCCGCGCAGGGCTTTCTGCAGGGATTCCTGGAAAGTCCGGCCGATGGCCATGACTTCGCCGACTGACTTCATTTGAGTGGTCAGGCGCGCGTCAGCTTTGGCGAACTTCTCGAACGCAAAGCGTGGCAGTTTGGTCACGACGTAGTCGATCGATGGCTCGAACGACGCCGGGGTCTTGCCGCCGGTGATTTCGTTCTGCAACTCGTCCAGCGTGTAGCCGACAGCCAGCTTGGCTGCCACTCGGGCGATCGGAAAACCGGTGGCCTTGGAAGCCAGTGCAGAAGAACGAGAAACCCGCGGGTTCATCTCGATCACAACCATGCGGCCGGTGTCAGGGCAGATACCGAACTGAACGTTCGAGCCGCCTGTTTCTACGCCGATCTCGCGCAGAACCGCCAGCGAGGCGTTACGCAGAATCTGGTATTCCTTGTCGGTGAGCGTCTGTGCCGGCGCAACGGTGATGGAGTCGCCAGTGTGGACGCCCATCGGATCGAAGTTTTCGATGGAGCAGACGATGATGCAGTTGTCCTTTTTGTCGCGGACAACTTCCATTTCGTATTCTTTCCAGCCGATCAGCGACTCGTCGATCAGCAGCTCTTTGGTCGGCGACAGGTCGAGACCGCGGGCGCAGATTTCTTCGAACTCTTCACGGTTGTACGCGATGCCGCCACCGGTGCCGCCCATGGTGAAGGACGGACGAATGATGCACGGGAAACCCAGCTTTTCGAGGACCGCATTGGCCTCTTCCATGCTGTGGGCGATACCGGAACGCGGGCAAGCCAGGCCGATGGACTTCATGGCCTTGTCGAAACGGGAGCGGTCTTCAGCCTTGTCGATGGTATCGGCATTGGCGCCGATCATCTCAACGCCGAACTTCTCCAGAACGCCTTCGCGCTCCAGGTCCAGCGCGCAGTTCAGTGCGGTCTGGCCGCCCATGGTTGGCAGCAGCGCGTCGGGGCGTTCTTTTTCGATGATCTTGGCGACGGTCGCCCATTTGATCGGCTCGATGTAGGTCGCATCCGCCATGGCCGGGTCGGTCATGATGGTGGCCGGGTTCGAGTTGACCAGAATGACGCGGTAACCCTCTTCGCGCAGGGCCTTGCAGGCCTGGGCGCCGGAGTAGTCGAATTCGCAGGCCTGGCCGATCACGATCGGGCCAGCGCCAAGAATCAGGATGCTTTTAATGTCTGTACGTTTTGGCATGGGTTGTCACTCGAATCCTGTGTCAGTCGGCAAGCCGTCTTGAACATCTCAGGTGCCGGGCGGGCTATCGAACCTTGTCCGATCCGCCGCGGCCACCTGCTCGCTACAGTCGCAAGGCAGCCTTAGCGGCGCTTGTCCATCGCTGTGATGAAACGATCAAACAGCGGCGCGACGTCGGTCGGGCCCGGGCTCGCTTCAGGGTGGCCCTGGAAGCTGAACGCGTCCTTGTCGGTGCGCTCGATGCCTTGCAGGCTGCCGTCGAACAGCGATTTGTGAATCGCGCGAACGTTGCTAGGCAAAGTCGCTTCGTCCACCGCAAAACCGTGGTTCTGGCTGGTGATCATGACCACGCCGGTGTCCAGGTCCTGAACAGGGTGGTTGGCGCCGTGGTGGCCCAGATCCATCTTGATGGTACGAGCGCCGGAAGCGAGCGCCAACAGCTGGTGACCCAGGCAGATACCAAAGACTGGAATGTCAGTCTCCAGCACATCCTTGATCGCCTGAATGGCGTAGTCGCAGGGCTCCGGGTCGCCAGGGCCGTTGGACAGGAAGATGCCGTCCGGCTTGAGGGCAAGCACTTCACTGGCAGGGGTTTGCGCAGGTACGACCGTCACACGGCAACCACGCTCAACCAGCATGCGCAGGATGTTCAGCTTGACGCCGTAGTCCCAGGCGACCACGTGGTACTTCAAATCAGCTGCGGCAACTTCGGGGCTGCTGTCGGACTGCAGATTCCAGACCGTGGAGCGCCACTCGTAGGTGTCTTTCGTGCTGACTTCCTTGGCGAGGTCCATGCCCTTCAGGCCCGGGAAGCCCCGTGCTGCCGCGATGGCCGCTTCTTCGGAAATGTTGTCGCCAGCCATGATGCAGCCATTTTGAGCGCCCTTCTCGCGGAGAATGCGCGTCAGGCGGCGAGTGTCGATGCCTGCAATCGCAACGGTTTTATTGGCTTTCAGATACTCAGCGAGCGGCATCTTGTTACGCCAGTTGCTCGCCACCAGTGGCAGGTCGCGAATCACCAGACCCGCCGCCCAGACGCGGTCAGACTCGGCATCTTCCGGCGTGGTGCCGGTGTTGCCGATGTGCGGGTAAGTCAGGGTGACGATTTGCTGGGCATAGGAAGGATCGGTAAGAATTTCCTGATAGCCGGTCATTGCGGTGTTGAACACCACTTCACCAACGGTCTGACCGTCGGCACCAATGGCTTCGCCGCGAAAAATGCTGCCATCAGCAAGGGCGAGTATGGCTGGCTTAGTCAAGAAGACCTCCCGTAATAAAGCCTGAAAGGGCGATCGCAGGTTGTAAAAAAGCGGAATGACGTATAGACACGTCACCCCGCTTTTTTCATAGAATTATCTGCGCGCTTTTAGTGGACACACTAAAGCTGTAGCTTACAGAAAGAGGTCTTTTTAATCCACCGCTAAAATTGCCGTGAGGGCTGGGGAGTGCGACGGGACATCGCGTAGCGGGTGTGTAATGGCTTGAAACTGCGGGCAGGATACAGGGAAAGCCCCTCTCCTGCCCGCATTGTTACTTGTCAGATTCAGAGCACCGGACCACTCAACGCAGATCGAGCACGTCCTGCATGTCGTAAAGACCCGGCGCCTTGCCATCGAGCCACAGCGCTGCACGCACTGCGCCCTTGGCGAATGTCATGCGACTTGACGCCTTGTGCGTAATCTCCAGGCGCTCGCCCTCGGCGGCGAACAGCACAGTGTGATCACCTACGACGTCACCGCCACGGACCGTGGCGAAACCGATCGTCTCGCGGTCACGAACACCCGTGTAGCCCTCACGACCGTAGACAGCGACCTTGCTCAAGTCACGCCCCAAGGCATTGGCAACGACCTCGCCCATGCTGACCGCCGTACCCGACGGCGCATCGACCTTGTTGCGGTGATGAGCTTCGATGATCTCGATGTCCGCATCTTCACCCATCACTCGCGCCGCCAGATCCAGCAGCTTGAACGACAGGTTCACACCCACACTGAAATTGGACGCGAAGACGACAGAAATGTCCCGGCTCGCCTCCTCCAGCAGGCGCTTTTGTTCGACGCTCAAGCCGGTGGTACCAATGACCATCGCCTTGCCCGCCTTACGACAGAGCGCCAGATTTTTCAGCATGACGTCCGGCAATGTGAAGTCGATCAGGACGTCGAACTCGTCGGCAACCTGCTCCAGATTACCGGTCAACTGAACACCGATACGCCCCAGCGATGCGAGTTCGCCGGCGTCGGCACCGATCATCGTGCTGCCGGGACGAACGATTGCCGCCGTCAGCCCGGTGAGCGGCGCACGATCCTGCACCGCCTCGATCAGGTTCTTGCCCATGCGCCCGGCGGCGCCCATCACTGCAATGCGTCGCATGCCCTGCCCCTTAGAGATCGCCGAAGAAACGCTTCACACCTTCGAACCAGCCACTGGCTTTAGGCGAGTGAGAGCTGTCACCTTCAAGGGAGGCACGGAACTCTTCGAGCAATTCACGCTGACGACGCCCGAGGTTGACCGGAGTTTCGACGGCAACACGGCACATCAGGTCGCCGGCGCCGCCACCACGTACAGGGGCAACGCCCTTGCCGCGCAGGCGGAACTGCTTACCGGTTTGCGTGCCTTCCGGGATCTTCAGTTTGACGCGACCATCCAGCGTCGGGACTTCCAGCTCACCACCCAGTGCAGCGTCGGTGAAGCTGATTGGCACTTCGCAGTACAGGTGCTTGCCGTCGCGCTGGAAGATCGCGTGTTCACGCACGTTGATCACGACGTACAGGTCGCCCGTTGGGCCGCCCTGCGTCCCCGCTTCACCTTCGCCCGACAGACGAATGCGATCGCCGGTATCGACGCCTGGCGGCACTTTGACCGACAGCGTCTTGGACTCTTCCACACGGCCTTCGCCATGGCAGGAGTCGCAAGGATCGGAGATGATCTTGCCGTTGCCGTGGCAACGCGGGCAGGTCTGCTGAACAGAGAAAAAGCCCTGCTGCATGCGCACCTGGCCGATGCCGCCGCATGTCGGGCATGTCACCGGGGACGAGCCCTTTTTGGCGCCGCTGCCGTCACACGGCTTGCAGTTGACCAGCGTCGGCACACGGATGCTGACAGTCGTGCCGCGCACCGCTTCTTCAAGATTCAGCTCGAGGGTATAGCGAAGATCGCTGCCACGTTGGGCACCACCACGACCACCACCGCCAGCGCGACCCCCGCCGAAGAAGTCGCTGAAGACATCGCCAAAGATGTCGGAGAAGTTGGCGCCACCGCCGCCGAATCCGCCGCCACCCATGCCTTGATCGACGCCGGCATGACCGTATTGGTCATAGGCCGCGCGCTTGCTGGCATCGGAAAGCACTTCGTAGGCTTCGTTGGCTTCCTTGAAGGCGTCTTCCGAAGCCTTGTCACCCGGGTTGCGGTCAGGGTGATATTTCATGGCGAGACGGCGATAAGCCTTTTTCAGGTCTGCTTCACTGGAGCCACGCTCCACGCCCAATACTTCGTAATAATCACGCTTTGACATAAATTTTCCGCACTCTTGAGGACGTCCGGCATGACCCTCCTGAGTCTGCCGAACTCGTTGAGCCCCTTTCAGGCCCGGACCCAACTCACGTCAATTCAACGATCCTGGTCTTGGTTCAACGGCCTTCGATCGACCGAGAAAAGCGGCTGAACAAGCCGGAGTGCAGGAGCATCCGGCTTTGCCACAAAGCCCGCGATACGGAATCGCGCGCTTGAAAATTCGGGTGTTCCAGACACGCCAACGCGGGAGCAAGCTCCCGCGCGGCGACATCCTACCAGCGACCACTGGAAGGTGGTCAACCGGCGATCAAGTGAGCCTGCGCTTACTTGTTTTCTTTTACTTCTTCGAACTCGGCGTCGACAACGTCGTCGGCCGGCTTGCTTTCTTCCTGAGCGGGCTGAGCACCGCCTTCAGGTTTTTCGCCTTGCTCGGCGTACATTTTCTGAGCGACCGGCGCGGAGACTTTCGACAGCTCTTCGATCTTGGCGTCGATGGCAGCCTTGTCGTCGCCTTTCACAGCGGCTTCAAGTGCAACCAGTGCAGCCTCGATAGCGGTCTTCTCTTCGGCGGTGACTTTATCGCCAGCGTCGGAGATCATTTTGCGCGTCGAGTGAACCAGCGCATCGCCCTGGTTACGGGCAGATGCCAGCTCTTCAAACTTGCGGTCTTCGTCCGAGTTCGCTTCAGCGTCGCGAATCATCTGCTGGATTTCTTCGTCCGACAGACCCGAGTTGGCCTTGATCACGATCGACTGAGTCTTGCCCGTCGCCTTGTCTTTCGCGCCGACGTGCAGGATGCCGTTGGCGTCGATGTCGAAGGTTACCTCGATCTGAGGCACGCCACGTGGTGCTGGCGGAATCTCGGCCAGGTCGAACTTGCCCAGGGACTTGTTCTGAGCCGCTTGCTTACGCTCGCCCTGCAGCACGTGAATGGTCACTGCGCCCTGATTGTCGTCGGCAGTCGAGAACACCTGCGATTTCTTGGTAGGAATCGTGGTGTTTTTCTCGATCAACGCGGTCATCACGCCGCCCATGGTTTCGATACCCAGCGTCAGCGGGCTGACGTCCAGCAGCAGAACGTCTTTCACGTCGCCGGCCAGTACCGCACCCTGGATGGCTGCACCCATAGCGACGGCTTCGTCAGGGTTGACGTCTTTACGCGCTTCTTTACCGAAGAACTCGGTGACCTTCTGCTGAACCAGTGGCATACGGGTCTGACCGCCGACCAGGATCACGTCGTTGATCGCGCCGATGTCGATACCCGAATCTTTCAACGCAATGCGGCAAGGCTCGATGGTGCGCTGAACCAGGTCTTCAACCAGCGATTCCAGCTTGGCGCGCGAGATCTTCACGTTCAAGTGCTTAGGACCGGTGGCATCTGCAGTGATGTACGGCAGGTTCACGTCGGTCGAATTGCTCGAAGACAGTTCGATCTTCGCTTTCTCGGCAGCTTCTTTCAGACGCTGCATCGCCAGCGGATCACCTTTCAGGTTCATGCCGGATTCTTTCTTGAATTCGTCAACCAGGTAATCGATCAGGCGGATGTCGAAGTCTTCACCACCCAGGAACGTGTCGCCGTTGGTGGCCAACACTTCGAACTGGTGCTCGCCATCGACTTCAGCGATTTCAATAACGGAGACGTCGAACGTACCGCCACCCAGGTCATAAACGATGACGGTGTGATCACCCTTCGCTTTGTCCATACCGTAAGCCAACGCGGCTGCGGTCGGTTCGTTGATGATGCGCTTCACGTCCAGACCTGCAATACGACCGGCGTCTTTGGTGGCCTGACGCTGGCTGTCGTTGAAGTAAGCAGGGACGGTGATGACTGCTTCAGTCACGGTCTCGCCGAGGTAGTCTTCGGCGGTCTTCTTCATTTTCTTCAGGATTTCAGCCGAAATCTGAGGAGGGGACATTTTCTTGTCGTTGACTTCAACCCACGCATCGCCGTTATCAGCCTTGGCGATTTTGTAAGGGACCATCTTGATGTCTTTCTGCACGACTTCTTCGTCGAACTTACGGCCGATCAGACGCTTCACCGCGTACAGGGTGTTGTGCGGGTTGGTGACTGCCTGACGCTTGGCCGATTGGCCTACGAGGATCTCGCCATCATTGGCATACGCAATGATCGACGGGGTGGTACGAGCGCCTTCGGCGTTCTCGATAACCTTGGCTTTACCGTTTTCCAGAACCGAGACGCAGGAGTTGGTGGTCCCCAGGTCGATACCGATAATCTTGCCCATTTTTGACTCTCCCGAAACTTAAATTTGGTTGCCGCAACTGCATTTACAAATTGCGGTAATTCTTAAACGCTTGGCCTGTAAATGGGGGCCACTCAGCTAATTTCAAGCCTGCTCGTCAATCGACGGCGAAACAGGCGATGGCGCCTTGCTGACCACGACCATGGCCGGGCGAAGCAGACGGCCATTGAGCTGATAACCCTTCTGGAACACCTTGAGCACGCTGTTCGGCTCGACGTCAGCGCTTTCCTGCATCGCCATTGCCTGATGGTGCTCGGCGTTGAACGGCTGGCCATGTGGGTCGATGGCTTCAAGGTTGTAGCGCTTGAGCGTGTCGTAGAACATTTTCAGCGTCAGCTCGATGCCTTCCCGCATCGGCCGGATGCTCTCGTCATCCGAGTTGGACAAGTCCAGACCACGCTCAAGGCTGTCGACGATCGGCAGCAGATCGCTCGCAAACTTCTCGAGCGCAAACTTGTGCGCCTTCTCAACGTCTTGCTCGGCACGGCGGCGGACGTTCTGCAGATCCGCAGCCACACGCAGAGACTGGTCCTGCGCCGCCTTCAGCTGTTCTTCAAGCACTTGCACACGGGTTGCCAGATCATCTTGAGAAGTCGCCGTGTCGGCAGCCTGATCCTGGGCCTGCATGTCCGGGTTCTGTTCGTCAGCCATAAATTCTCTCCTTCTAATTACATCCGTGAGCTCAACTCACGCCTCTGCCCGGCTATATGGGGTCGTAATTTTCGGGTTCAAGGGGTTTAGGTGCAGGATCGGCTGAATAACCCTACAAATGTTCCGACATGAGTTCGACGGCCCCGCACGGTGGCGAAATGCAGGTTTGATGCTAAAAATGGGCGATGACCTTTCAAATCGAGCTAAGGGCGGGCATTGTCAGCCCAAACCAAAACACTGTATAAATAACCAGACAAATTGTTTGGGAGCCGCTCTGATGCTGGTCCACCTGTCCATACATAACTACGCCATCGTTGAACATCTCGATCTCGAACTGGATCGCGGCATGAGTGTGATCACCGGGGAAACCGGGGCCGGCAAGTCGATCATGCTCGACGCCCTCGGCCTGACGCTGGGCGATCGCGCCGACAGTGGCGTGGTAAGGCCAGGGGCCGACAAGGCAGACATTCTCGCGACCTTCGACGTGTCGGATATCCCTGAAGCAAGCGCCTGGCTGAAGGAGCGGGACCTCGAAACCGACGGCCCCTGCATTCTGCGCCGCGTCATTACTGCCGAAGGCCGTTCACGCGCCTACATCAATGGCACGCCATGCCCCCAGGGCGACCTGAAAGCACTTGGTGAACTGGTCATCGACATTCACAGCCAGCACGAGCATCAGTCACTGCTCAAGACCGATACCCATCGGCGACTGCTGGACGAATACGCGGGCGCCACCGATCTCGCCCGCCAGGTTCATCTGGCCTCCCAGCGGTGGCGGCAAACGCGGCAGGAGCTTGAACGTCTTTCCAACTCCGGCGACGAGCAGCGTGCCAAGCATCAGTTGCTGAGCTACCAGCTTGAAGAGCTGGAAAGCCTGAGCCTCGGCGAAAACGAACTCGAGCGGCTGGAACAGGAACACACCACGCTGACCAATGCCGAGAGCCTGTTGGGCATCTGCCGGCAAGTGGTCGAGCTGTGCAGTGAAAGCGATTCGGGCAATGCGCTGAACGCACTGACCGCCAGCCTCAACAGACTCAGCAGCGTGAACAACACGCCCGATGCACTGAATGAAGCGACCAACCTGCTCTCCAGTGCGCAGATTCAGGTCGAAGAGGCCGTCGGCGAGATCAATCGTTTCCTCGATCGCTTCGAAGCGGACCCCGCCCGCCTGCAGCAAATCGAAGAGCGCCTCGACACCATCTACACGCTGGCTCGCAAACACCGCGTGCAGCCGACTGAAGTCGCGGCGCTGCATCAGAAATTGCTCGACGAGATCGAAACCCTCAACGCCAACGATGAAGCGATCGAGAGACTGGAGCATGAGGTAGGTTCCTACGCGCGGCACTATCAAGAGAAGGCGCGCGAACTGAGTGACCTGCGTCACCGCGCTGCACCGGAGCTGGCCCACAAGGTCGAGCACGAAATCCAGCGGCTGGGCATGCCGGGCGGCCGCTTCAATATCGAGCTGCGTGAGAACGTAGATAAAGAACTGTCACCTAACGGGCTGGAGCAGGTTGAGCTGCTGGTCAGCGCCAACCCGGGTCAGCCGCTCAAGGCGCTGGCGAAAGTGGCGTCGGGCGGGGAGCTGTCGCGAATTAGCCTGGCGATACAGGTGATCACCGCACAGACATCCCGGGTTCCGACGCTGGTGTTTGACGAAGTCGACGTTGGTATCGGTGGCCCAACGGCTGAGATTGTTGGCCAGCTGCTGCGACGTCTTGGCGAACGCGGCCAGGTCATGACGGTTACCCACTTGCCGCAAGTGGCCGCCCAAGGGCATCAACACCTGTTCGTGCACAAGGTTCGTGAAGCGGATGCGACGCGCACGGCGGTGTCCAAGCTAAGCAAAAATGAACGCGTGGAAGAAGTGGCGCGAATGCTGGGAGGGATCGATTTGACCAAGGAGTCGCTTGCGCACGCCAAGAAGATGGTGGTCACGTCCAAATCGTGACGATCATTATGGCCTGAGCCGGACGGCGTTGATGTGGCGGTATCCCGATCCCGCAACGTAGACACAACAAAGGCGACCCGCGGGTCGCCTTTGTCGTACTTCACAAAAGGCTTACACCTTTTGCTTGCGTACGTAGAGCACCAGATTGTGATCAACCAGCTCGAAGCCGTGTTTGCTCACAATGGCTTTTTGCAGTTTTTCGATTTCTTCGTCGAAGAACTCGATAACCTCGCCGGATTCCACGTTGACCATATGGTCGTGGTGACCTCCGTCAGCCAGCTCGAATACCGCATGGCCGCCGTCGAAATTGTGGCGAACCACCAATCCGGCTGCTTCGAACTGAGTCAGAACTCGGTAAACCGTTGCCAGACCGACGTCTTCGTTGGCCTCCATCAGCGCCTTGTAGACGTCCTCCGCGCTCATGTGACGCTGCTGCGCAGAATCGAGCATTTGAAGGATCTTGACCCGCGGCAGGGTCACTTTAAGTCCGGCTTTGCGTAGTTCGCTATTTTCAACCATGGTCAGCTTTCTCGCAGACGCTGCTTCGCAGCTTCTCTTAATGCAGGTATGATCGGGGTTTACGTTGTCCCAGCCAAGATAGTGGAAGTCGCCCACCGATGCAAAACACCAAGCTCTTGCTAACCAGTTTCACCTTCGTGGGACTGCTCGCACTCGCCGGTTGTTCATTCCCCGGGGTTTATAAAATCGACATCCAACAGGGCAATGTCGTCACGCAGGACATGATAGACCAGTTACGCCCGGGAATGACCCGTCGGCAAGTAAGGTTTATCATGGGCAACCCCTTGTTGACCGACACCTTCCACCCTGAACGCTGGGACTATCTGTACAGCCTGCAGCCTGGTGGTGGTGAACGCCAGCAGGAGCGTGTCAGCCTGATATTCAACGGCAATGATCAACTGGCGAGCCTGTCCGGTGACTTCAAGCCGGGCGTCAGCCGCGACGAGGCCATTCTCGGCAATAGCAGCGACACGACTGTCACCCCCGAAAATCAAGGGACGCAGCCGCCGAAGGAAGAGCCGCCGAAGCCTGGTTCGTTGCTTGAGCAGATTCAGAACGATGTCGACAAGGTCGAGACCGTGCCCGTTCCTTCCCAGGAACCACTGGACACAAATCCGCGCTGATCCACCGTTTCCCAGTAGAATCAGCCGCACAAAAAAGCCCGGACATCCCGGGCTTTTTTACGTCTCTCAATCGTGCCGATGAGAAAATTAAATCGATTTTTGCGCCTTTCTTGAAGCCGCGGCTTTTAAAGCGCGCAGACGCCGTACCTCTTTCGGATCAGCGAGCAACGGGCGATAAATCTCGACCCTGTCACCGTCATCCAGCTCGCGCCGCTCCGGATCGCCAACGAGCTTGCCGAAGATGCCCATCGGGCACTGCGCGAGATCCAGCTCAGGAAAACGCTCGGCCATGCCCGACGCGATAGCCGCAGCGCGTACTGATGTTCCGGCAGGCACATCCAGTGCGAGCAACGTCTGACGGTCAACGGCGGCATACACCACCTCAACGCGAATCAGCCGCTCAGCCATGCAGCTCTTTGGCTCGCTGGCAGAAGGCATCAACCAGAGTGTTGGCGGCCTGATTGAACAGCGGCCCCAATGTTGCGCGGACTATCGAGCCGCTGTAGTCGAACGACAGGTCCAGACTGATCTTGCAGGCCTTTTCATTCAGGGCCTTGAAGGTCCAGACGCCGTGCAGCTGGCTGAAAGGCCCCTCCTCCAGATTCATCTCGATGGTTTGCCCGGGGGTCAGCGTATTGCGTGTGACGAAGTGCTGGCTCAAGCCGCCTTTGGCGATCTCGACACGCGCACGCATTGAGGTATCACTCTGCTCCAGCACACTGGCGCCGGAACACCAGGGCAGAAACTCGGAGTAGCGACTCACGTCATTGACCAGGTCATAAAGCGCCTGGGCGGGATACGGCAAAAGGGCGGAACGTTGAATATGCGTAGTCATGTCAGCGTCATTTCCAAAGCTGAGCGGCAAAGACAATCAAGATGCCGATCGGCGCCACATAGCGCATCAAAGAGAACGTTAAAGCGAACAGAACCGGGCTACGTACCGACAACTCGTCGCGCACCGCACCGCGTCCCATCACCCAACCTGCGAATACCACGAAACACAATCCACCCAACGGCAGCATGATCCGCGAGGTGAAGAAATCGATCACGCCAAAGAAATCCAGCCCCGACGACGATCCCCACTGATAGAGATGGAACCCGCCGCCTTCGTTCACGAAGAATTTGGCCTGCTTCCAGATGTTGAAAGAGAAAACCGTCCCAAGGCCCACGAACCAGCAGATGAACGATAGCCAGAAAGTCACCCAGCCACGGCGCACCTTTGTACGCTCGACCAGGTACGCGACCATGGGCTCGAGCAAGGAAATGGCCGAACTCCAGGCCGCGACGGCGACAAGAATAAAGAACACCACGCCCATGACGGTACCGAAGGCGACGTTACCAAATGCATACGGCAAGGTAACGAACATCAGGCCCGGCCCTTCGCTTGGATTCAGGCCCGCTGCGAACACAATCGGAAACAATGCAAGGCCCGCCAGCAGCGACACAAACGTGTCGAGCAATGCCACGCCGACCACTGTCGCGCTGATCGAAGCCTCCTTGGTCATGTAGGCGCCGTAGATCATGATCGATCCAACGCCCACGCTGAGCGAGAAGAACGCGTGCCCCATGGCCGGGAGCAGACCATCAAGGACCTTCTCAGGCGTGAAGTCGAACATGAAATGCACGCCTTCCATGAAGTGCCCGGTGGTCAGGCTATAACCCAACAGAATCACGATGAGCACGAACAGCAACGGCATCAGGATGCGCAGGCTGCGCTCAAGGCCGGCGTTGACGCCCTTGGCAATGGTGATCGCCGACAGCAGCATGAACAGCGTGTGCCAGCCGACCAGGCGCCATGGATCAGCGATCATCTCGCCAAAATAGGCACCGACACCGTCAGGCGTGACGCCTTTGAAATCGCCCTTGCCGACATCGATGATGTACTCGAGCGACCAGCCCCCCACGACGCTATAGAAAGAGAGGATGAGCAACGCGGTGACCATGCCGGCAAACGCGCCCCATGACCACTTCGACGAATGCCCGGCGGCGAGCGCCAGCGAACGCAGCGCGTTGGCCGGACTCTGCCGCGCACGACGGCCGATGAGCGTCTCGGCGATCATCACCGGAATACCGATCAGGGCGATGCACGCGAGGAACACCAGCACAAACGCACCGCCGCCGTAGACGCCGACCATGTAGGGGAATTTCCAGATGCTGCCCAACCCCACGGCAGAGCCGGTGGCAGCCAGGATGAACACCCAGCGACTGGCCCAACTCCCGTGAACCGAAACCTTGTCCGTCGACATCGTTGACACGTCCAACACGCAAAAAAGATCGCGCATTGTCCGGGATTCACTCCACGTGCTCAAGCACACAGCTTCAGCGTGCGAGCCCATAGCCGAGACGCCCGTTGATCCCTATAATGCGTCGCCTATGGCTAAGCTCAAGAAACATCCCACAGGGACCATCGCGCAAAATAAAAAGGCGCGTCACGATTACTTCATCGAACACAAGTTCGAGGCCGGTCTGGTCCTGGCTGGCTGGGAAGTAAAAAGCCTGCGTGCCAACAAGGTGCAGCTGGTTGACAGTTACGTGTTGCTCAAGGACGGTGAGGCCTGGCTGATGGGTAGCCATATCTCGCCGTTGACGACAGCCAGTACCCACGTCATCGCTGACCCGACACGCACCCGTAAACTGTTGCTCAACAAGCGCGAGCTGGAGAAGCTGACGTCGTCTGTTCAGCAAAAAGGCTATGCCTGCGTGGCCCTTGCCCTTTACTGGAAGCAGCACTTGATCAAGTGCGAGATTGCTCTGGGTAAAGGCAAGAAGGAATACGACAAGCGCGACACCGAGCGCGAACGCGATTCCAATCGCGAGCTGCAACGCGCAGTGCGGAACAAGGGCAAGGAAGACTGACTCAGTCTCTCCCGCCTGTTTCGGCAAGACCGGGTCTCGGCTGAGGCCCGGTAAAAATGCACGTTCAGCAGCGCCGGCTGGTTATCAGCGGCACGTTCCCCATCGTGCGCAACATCACCTCCTCAAATCCGGCTGCGCCGCTCAGCCCGGGCAGTTCGCTGCACTTGCTGGCGCACTTCCTCCAGCACTTCCTGCACGTACAGCAAGTGACGGCTCGACACTTCTCGAGCGTCGTCCGCCCGCCCTTCGATAATCGCCAGGTACAACTCACGATGCTGATCAATCAGCATGTCCCGGGTTTCTGCGCGCTGTTTGTACATGCCGCCAATGTTGGTGACGACACTGCGCCGCAGCAGATCGAACAGACCGCGAATGGTGTGTAGCAACACGGCGTTGTGGCTGGCTTCGGCGATGGCGAGGTGAAAATTGGCGTCCGCCGCGCCCTCCTCCGCGCGGCTCACTTCCTCCGCACGGCTGTAGCAGTCCTGCAAAGCATCAAAGGCTTCGCGCAGCTGCATCCGATCAACATCTGTCGCACGTATCGCCGCGTAGTAGGCGCAGGAGGCTTCAAGGGTGTGGCGAAATTCGAGCAGGTCGCGCTGGGCTTCCGGACTGCTTTCCAGCAGATGAAGCAGCGGATCGCTGAACGTCGATCCAATGCTGTCGACGACGTAGTTGCCGCCCCCCTGACGGCTGACCAACAGCCCTTTGGCCGTCAGCTTTTGAATGGCTTCGCGCAACGAGGGACGTGACACACCAAATTGCTCGGCCAGCGCTCGCTCAGCCGGCAGGCGACCGCCGGAGCGCAACGTGCCCTCCAGAATCATCCTTTCCAGCTGCTCGACAATATCGTCGGACAAGCGGCGCTGACGCACCTGATCAAACCCCATAACCCTTCACTCCACATCCCGACTGCCCCGCCTGACATGGCCGCGGGGCGCATATTCTCGCCCATCGTAACCAGACATTCACCCGGCAGATGTAGGAGAAATCGCCCTCTCAGGCGAAGAGCGGGCGAAATCCGGGCGAGCTGCTACGAAAGTTTAAGCGTCATAAATTGACACACCATCGGCAAGGCTTCTAACCTAGCGCCAAGACATTGTAAATTGGTATTACCAATTTACAATGCCGGCGATGGACGGCTTGCCGCTGTCCCACGCTGCAGGCACTTCCCGACGGCGGAACGCTTGAGCTGGTGAGCTGTGCGACTCGTTCGTCAGCGCCGGCAGGAAGACAGACAAGCAGTTGTCACCTGCAGGAGCCGCGCACGTAAGACATGGACACCGGGCCTAACCAAAAACAATTAGGGGCCTCATACATGCAAACCTGGCAACAGCTCTACACACCTCTTGGCGGCTTGGGCTTTTCGGCGCTGGCGGCTGTCATTCCGATCGTTTTCTTCTTTGTCGCGCTGGCGATATTCCGGCTCAAGGGCCACGTCGCAGGCGCCATCACGCTTGTTCTCGCCATACTGATCGCGATCTTCGCGTTCCAGATGCCTGCCGACATGGCCGTTGCTTCCGCCGGTTACGGGTTCCTCTATGGCTTGTGGCCGATCGCGTGGATCATCGTCGCCGCCGTGTTTCTCTACAAACTGACGGTCAAAAGCGGCCAGTTCGAAATCATTCGCAGTTCGGTCATGTCGATCACTGACGACCAGCGCCTGCAGGTCTTGCTGATCGGTTTCTGCTTCGGCGCGTTTCTGGAAGGGGCCGCAGGCTTCGGCGCACCGGTGGCGATCACCGCTGCGTTGCTCGTTGGCCTGGGTTTGAACCCGCTGTACGCCGCCGGCCTCTGCCTGATCGCCAACACTGCACCCGTGGCGTTTGGCGCATTGGGTATTCCGATCATCGTGGCCGGTCAGGTGTCGGGCCTCGACCCGTTCAAGATCGGTGCAATGGCCGGTCGTCAATTGCCGCTGTTGTCGGTGTTCGTGCCGTTCTGGCTGATGTTCATGATGGACGGCGTGAAAGGCGTCAAGGAGACCTGGCCGGCGGCGCTGGTCGCGGGCGGCAGCTTCGCCATCGTTCAATTTCTGACCTCCAACTTCATCGGCCCGGAACTGCCTGACATTACCTCAGCGCTGGTCAGCCTCGTGGCCCTGACGTTCTTCCTGAAAGTCTGGCAGCCCGCTCGCGCAGCCGATGCGCAGATCGCCGGTGCGCCAGGCGGTGCCGCAGTCATGGGCGGCGGCGCAGGAAATGCAGGCGGCTTTGGTCAGCCGCGCACCACCAAGAAATCGCCGTACTCGGCGGGCACCATCGTCAAAGCATGGTCGCCCTTCCTGATCCTCACAGTCGTCGTGACGATCTGGACGCTGAAGCCGTTCAAGGCGCTGTTCGCGGCAGGCGGTCCGCTGCAAGGGCTGACCATGAACTTCCCCGTCCCGCACCTGGATCAACTGGTCATGAAGATGGCGCCGATTGTCGCCAACCCGACCGCCATGCCAGCGGTGTACAAGTTTGACCTGCTGGCCGCCTCGGGCAGCGCGATTCTGATCTCGGCGATTCTGGCGATGATCGTGCTGCGTATCAGCGCCAAAACCGGGCTGACCACGTTCAAAGAAACGCTCATCGAACTGCGCTGGGCCATCGTGTCCATCGGCATGGTGCTGGCCTTCGCCTTCGTCATGAACTACTCCGGCATGTCCTCCACCCTGGCGCTGGTCCTCGCCGGGACAGGCAGCGCCTTCCCGTTCTTCTCGCCGTTCCTCGGCTGGCTGGGCGTATTCCTGACGGGTTCCGACACCTCGTCGAACGCGCTGTTCGGCTCGTTGCAGGCGACTACCGCACATCAACTGGGCGTCAGTGACGTGCTGATGGTGGCGGCCAACTCCAGCGGCGGCGTGACCGGCAAGATGATTTCCCCGCAGTCGATCGCAGTGGCCTGCGCGGCGACTGGCCTGGTGGGTAAAGAATCCGACCTGTTCCGCTTCACCCTCAAGCACAGCATTTTCTTTGCCACCATCGTTGGCTGCATCACCTACGCCCAGGCGTACTGGTTCACCGGCATGCTGGTTCATTAATCAGACGAGCGCCGGGTGCGTTTTTAGCGCCCGGCTGTGGCCCCCGCTCACTCATCTGCGAGATCCCATGATCATTTCTGCCTCCACCGACTACCGCGCCGCCGCTCAGCGCAAACTGCCGCCCTTCCTGTTTCACTACGCCGACGGCGGCGCCTACGCCGAGCACACCCTGCGCCACAACGTCTCCGACCTGGCCAGCATTGCGCTGCGCCAGCGCATCCTGAAGAACATGTCCGAGCTGAGTCTGGAGACGACGCTGTTCGGTGAAACCCTGAGCATGCCGATGGCACTGGCACCAGTCGGTCTCTGCGGCATGTATGCCCGCCGTGGCGAAGTGCAGGCCGCGCGCGCTGCAGACGCCAAGGGCATTCCGTTCACGCTGTCGACGGTTTCGTTGTGCCCGATTGAAGAAGTCGCTCCGGCGATCAAGCGACCCATGTGGTTTCAGCTCTACGTGCTGAAAGACCGCGGCTTCATGCGGAATGCGCTGGAGCGAGCCAAGTCCGCCGGCGTGAAGACCCTCGTGTTCACCGTCGACATGCCCGTCCCGGGCGCGCGTTACCGTGACGCGCATTCCGGCATGAGCGGCAAAAGCGGGCCGATGCGCCGCGTCTTGCAAGCCATGACTCACCCGCAATGGGCGTGGGATGTCGGCATCAACGGCCGCCCCCACGACTTGGGCAACGTGTCGGCCTATCGCGGCAACCCTACCGGTCTCACCGACTACATCGCCTGGCTGGGCAACAACTTCGATCCGTCGATTTCATGGAAAGACCTGGAATGGATTCGCGATTCCTGGGACGGCCCGATGATCATCAAGGGCATCCTCGACCCGGAAGACGCCCGGGATGCCGTGAAATTCGGCGCCGACGGCATCGTCGTGTCCAACCATGGCGGTCGCCAGCTCGATGGCGTGTTGTCCAGTGCCCGTGCGCTGCCGGCCATTGCCGACGCGGTGAAAGGCGATCTGAAGATTCTCGCCGACTCCGGCATTCGCAGCGGCCTGGACGTGGTGCGCATGATCGCCCTCGGGGCCGACACCGTGCTGATCGGCCGCGCGTTCATCTACGCCTTGGCCACTCACGGTGAGGCCGGGGTGAAAAACCTGCTGGATCTGTTCGAGAAGGAAATGCGCGTGGCGATGGTCCTGACCGGTGCCAAGTCGATCAGCGAGATCACTCGCGATTCACTGGTTCGCGAACTGGGCGCCTGACCCGCGCTGATCCCCCGCATGCGGCCCGACAGAGGCCGCAGCCGCCACCGAGATGCACCCACGAGGAAAACCGCATGGCCTTGCCCGCCGCGTTTCTGGACGGAGTGAACAGCCTCATTCCTGCCGGAAGACGCTTCGACGACCCGCTCTCGACCCTGGCCTTTGGCACCGACGCCAGTTTTTATCGGCTGATCCCCAAACTGGTCATCCGCGTCGAATCAGAAGACGAAGTCGTGGCGCTGCTGAAGCTGGCGCAGGCGCAGGCGGATAAAGTCTACGTGACCTTCCGCGCGGCGGGCACCAGCCTGTCGGGGCAGGCCATCAGCGACTCAGTATTGATCGTGCTCGGCGACAACTGGAACGGCCGTGAAATACGCGAGCAAGGTGCGCAGATCCGTTTGCAACCGGGCGTCATCGGTGCACAGGCCAATGTCTGGCTGGCGCCGTTCGGGCGCAAGATCGGTCCAGACCCGGCGTCCATGCACGCAGCAAAAATCGGCGGCATCGTTGCCAACAATTCCAGCGGCATGTGCTGCGGCACGGCCCAGAACACCTACCACACCCTCGCCGGCATTCGGCTGGTGCTCGCCGACGGCACACGCTTGGACACGGAAGATGCCGCCAGCGTCGCTGCATTTAAAGTCAGCCATGCCGAGCTGCTCGACCGCCTCGCGCAACTGGGCCGTGAGACGCGCGCGAATACCGAACTCGCTGCGAAGATCCGCCACAAGTACCGCTTGAAGAACACGTGCGGCCTGTCGCTAAACGCCTTGGTGGATTTCGACGAACCCCTCGACATCCTCAGTCACCTGCTGGTGGGTTCGGAGGGCACGCTGGGTTTCATCAGCGCGGTGACCTACGACACGGTGCCCGATCACCCGAACAAGGCAACGGCGCTGATTGTCTTTCCCGACATCGAAACCTGCTGCAACGCCGTAACGGTTCTGAAAACCCAGCCAGTCGCTGCCGTCGAACTGCTTGATCGACGCAGCCTGCGTTCGGTGCAGAACAAGCCAGGCATGCCGGCATTCGTTCGTGAGCTGTCGGAGGGTGCCTGCGCGCTGTTGATCGAAGCCCGCGCCGCGACCCGGCCGTTGCTGCACGAACAACTGGCCCAGATCATGGCGTCCATCGCGCATTTCCCGGTCGAGAAGCAGGTTGATTTCACCGAAGACGCGATCGAAAACGCGCGGCTCTGGGCCATTCGCAAAGACACCTTCCCTGCCGTCGGCGCGGTGCGTGAGACCGGTACGACCGTTATCATCGAAGACGTCACCTTCCCCGTCGAGCAACTGGCCGTCGGCGTTCGGCGACTGATCGAACTGTTCGAAAAGCACCGCTACGACGAAGCGATCCTGTTCGGCCATGCGTTGGAGGGCAACCTGCACTTCGTCTTCACCCAAGGGTTCAACGACCCGCAGGAAATCGCGCGTTATTCCGCGTTCATGGACGACGTCACGCAACTGGTGGCCGTGGAGTTCAACGGCTCGCTGAAGGCTGAACACGGCACCGGCCGCAACATGGCGCCGTTCGTGGAGCTTGAGTGGGGCGGCGAGGCTTATGCGCTGATGTGGCAACTCAAACGGTTGCTTGACCCCGACGGCATTCTTAATCCGGACGTCGTGCTCAGTGAGGATCCGCAGGTGCACCTCAAGCACCTGAAACCCATGCCCGCTGCCGATGCGATCGTCGACAAATGCATCGAGTGCGGCTTTTGCGAACCGGTGTGTCCGTCGAAAGGGCTGACCCTGAGTCCACGGCAGCGGATCGTCATGTGGCGTGACATTCAGGCGAAAAAACGTGCGGGCACCGACACCACTCAGCTGGAGCGCGACTACCAGTACCAGGGCATCGACACCTGCGCCGCCACCGGTTTGTGCGCGCAACGTTGCCCGGTCGGCATCAATACCGGCGAACTGGTGAAAAAGCTTCGTGGGGACCAAGCGCATCATGACAAGGCCGCCAGCTGGATCAGTCAGCATTTTGCGACAGCGTTGAAGGGCGCGCGATTTACGCTGCATGCGGCCAATGGCGCACGCATGCTGCTTGGCGCGCCGAGGCTGGCGAAGATTTCCAGCGCGCTGAGCAAGGCGTCGTCGGGCCGCGTACCTCAGTGGACGCCGGCGATGCCGCAACCCGAGCACGCTATTCGCTTCACGCCCCCGTTTGAAGATACGCGCCCCCGCGTAGTCTATCTGGCCGCCTGCGTGTCCCGCGTCATGGGGCCTGCGGCGGGGGATCGCGAACAGATGTCGCTGATGGACAAGACCCGAGGGCTGCTGGAGAAAGCCGGCTATCAAGTGGTGTTTCCGGAAAACCAGGACAGTCTGTGCTGCGGCCAGCCTTTCGCCTCCAAGGGCTACGCCGGGCAGGCTGAAGACAAACTCCAGCAGCTTCTCGCCGCGCTGACCAAGGCCAGTCGTGGCGGGCTTGATCCGATCTATTGCGACACCAGCCCTTGCACGTTGCGCCTGGTTCAGGACCTCAAGGAAACACGGCTCGACCTGTATGACCCGGTACGTTTCATCCGCACCCATCTGCTGGATAAGCTGGTGTTCACCCCGCAGCAGGCGCCCATCGCCGTTCACGTCACCTGCAGCACGCAACACCTGGGTGAGAGCCAGGCGCTGATCGACCTTGCGAGGATGTGCAGCGTGAGTGTGGTCGTGCCCGAAGGCATTCATTGCTGCGGGTTCGCGGGCGACAAAGGCTTCACCACACCGGAGCTGAACGCCCATGCGCTGCGCTCGCTGAAAGACGCGGTTCAGTACTGTGATGAAGGCATTTCGACCAGCCGGACGTGCGAGATCGGGCTCACGCAACACGGCGGTATCGACTACCACGGCTTGGTCTATCTCGTGGATCGAGTGACTCAACCAAGAACCGCTTAATGCACATAAACGGGGCGTAGATCGCCCCATAATCCCGAAACATCCGGCAACGTGGCTTTTTCACAGCATCGTGAAAAAAAATAGAACCCCTGCGACAGGCGGCAGTCCATCTCTTTAGGCGCCACAAACCATTCGGCGCTTTTCCCTCTATCTCGGGCACCGGCAAATTGAGCGGCGACACCGAGTCAACAGGCTCAAGGAGATACACATGAAGCGCACCGCACTGACTGGACTGTTTCTTACCGCTGCACTGTTGGGCTCCCCGGTTTTCGCTGCTGATGACCTGTGCGGCGCGAATATCGCGACACTGAAGAATGCTGAAGCGTCGACTACCACCAATCTGACCGGCGACAGCAAGACTGACATCGAAAAAACCGTTGCTGATGCCACCGCCGCGCAAAAACGTGGCGATGACAAAGAGTGCATCTCGATCACCACCAAGAAAATCACTGAGCTGAAAACCGGCGGTGACGGCAGCGACGGCGGTGCCGCGAAGTAATTGCCGAATCGCGACGGCTCCAAGGCCGTCGCGAGCGGAATGTCAGGCGGACGGTCGACGTATCTCATTGATTCGGGTAGACTCCGCCGCCTGACTGCTAGAGCAGCAGAATTGGGGCCGATTAGGATTCGACGCCGGTGATGAAACTCTAGGGGCATGCCGACTTGGTAACAGAAGTCGTAAATCCACTGTTGCAACTTTCTATAGTTGCCAATGACGAAACCTACGGGGAACAAGCTCTCGCCGCGTAAGCGGTGCTAGCCTTCCTTCTGGTAGCTTCGGCTCCAGCAATCACCAGGGGATGCCTGTAAACCCAAAGTGATTGTCATATAGAACAGGATCGCCGTGCAGTACGCTGTGGACGAATCGGCTAAAACTTACACAGCTCGCCCAAAGCACCCTGCCCGTCGGGTCGCTGAGGGTTAACTTAATAGACATGGCTAAGCATGTAGGCCCGAAAGCGGAGTACTGGCGGACGGGGGTTCAAATCCCCCCGGCTCCACCAAACACGCAATACAAATCAAGCACTTAGCGCTTTGCGCAAGTGCTTTTTTTGTGCCTTTATGGCCGGTTTTGTCTGTAGAAGCCAAGCTTGACGACACCCTCAGCCCGGTAGGCTTCGCCTCATTTCATCGGGCTTCAGCCTGAGCAACAACGATCTCAAGGGGACGGTTGCCGAACTCACCATTCGTCAAGGGCGTGTAGTCGTTGGATCTGATGTTTGTACTCGCACACAAGCTGATAGGTAGTGCTTGCTGTCCCGGTTATCAACGCACCGACGACTCGGCAATCCGCATTGACGTACTGCTCCCATGCCTCCTGCGCCTGCGGAAGCAGGGCCGGAACGCCTTTTGATAGCATTTCCTGCTCGGCGTACTGCTGAGTAATGACAAGCTTCTCCTGGTACTTCTGTTTCACCGCGTCATTAGCCGCTTGCATCATTACAAGTGCGCACCGTTCGCTATCGTTTGTCGTTCGCGTATTCGGGTTGCTCAAACACCGCTTCCATTCTGCCTCCAGCTTCGCCGCGAATTGGTCCACCGCCCTAGCCAGCTCTTCCTCTCGGCCGACATCGGCATGTGATACGCCGGTCGCAAGCAATCCCGCTATAACAAACACTGTGAACACACGTTTCATGTTTCTCATCCCTGAAGGTGATTAGTAAGCGCCGGCATGCTGCCGGAGATGCAGGCCGCGCACAATCCCTACCCTGCTGCCCCGTTTCGAATGATTAATGGCAAGCATTAAGCCGATCCCCGTCAACAGCAAGTGCCTGACCTTTTCATCTCACGCTGCTCCGAAACAGTTCAGCTGCACAATCGGAGATGCTCCCCCATCCTGTCAGTCCTTTATTTCTTTTTTGCCATAAAAAAGCCCCGCTCGAATCAGCAGGGCTTTTGGGTTCAGCGCGAGTCGATCAGACCCCGCCCTTCCCCGGCAACAGCTCATCATTCCCACGGCGAGTGGTTGGCTCTTCAGTCACCGGATCGTTTTCGGTCCGCGCGGGCTCAGTCGGGTCTACCTGCGGGTCGGAAACATCGGGCGATTCCTCATTAAACCCAAGATCCTTATCCGGATCCGTCTGCGCGCTGGTCCCTGTAAGCGAAGCGTCATTAGCCATGAATTCGATCTCCTCGTTTACGTGCGAGTTGTCCGCACCATGACCATGAGAAGCCCACAAGCGCGCCAAGTGCCGCGGATTAGACGGGCGGTTTCGAAATCGCCTGCCCATCACACGGCTCACCAACTCGCACGAATGCCGATACTGCCGCTGACTCCCGCCAGTTCATTGCTGTCCAGCTGGGCGGCGTAGTCCACCGCGAAGTACACGCTTACTCCCTTCGCCACACCAACGATCAAGCCAGCGCCAATGTCGGTGGATGAGGACCTGTGTCGGGTTTTGATCCGGTCGACGCCGTTGTAGGTCACGGTGTCCTTGCCATCCAGCACCTGCCAGGCGTTCGCGCGCAGGTAGGGTTCGACGGGCAAGTTGTCGATCAAGTATCGACCCTTCAAGCGCGCGCCGACTCGACTCGTCCAGTAGTCCTGTGCGTCAAACGAGACGTTGGAGATGCCGTCGTTCTGGCGGTCGAGGTCGATCCGTTGGTGGATGACCTGCACTTGAGGTTCAACGACCCAGCGTTCGGAGACGGCCATCGGGTAGCCCGTTTCCAGAGACAGGCTGATGGCATGGCCGTCGGTGTCGAGCCTGATGCCTTGATCGGATCGGCTGCTGCCGCCAAGACGTGTGCCCATGGCGACGGCGTCCAGGTACCAGCCGCCCGGGTCGACCAGGCTCCAATAGGCGCCGAAGTGGTCGCCGTTGATTTTCATGCGGCCGGCTTTTGTGCCCTTGAAGCCTTCGGCGAATCCCTCGACGCTGCCTTGTAACCGGCTCTGGCCGACGAAGACGCCAGCGCGTTGCACCCGGCCGGAATCAGTCGGTGCGACATACAGGTCGTGGCCCACTTGGTAGCCCTTGGTCGACCCATCGAAATGCGGCGAGGCATCGCCGGCCCAGTCCCTGCGTATGTCGCTGCCATACAGCCGCGCCCATCCGCCGGGCGCACCGCTGAGTAGGTTTTGATCGCCCTGACGATCATGAAAAGTGCCCAGCGCTTCACGCGCCATGATCTGCGCAGCCGGCACGAACACCGAATAGATCGGCACTTCCAGGCGATATAACGGGATGGGCTCGGCGCCGGGCGACGCCGTTGGCAATGGTGCCGTTAACGGGGCCGGGATTGGCGAGACAACGGCAGGCGCAACGGAGGGTGTAACCGGAGCAGCAGGCGGTGGGACGGGAGCAAGGGTCGGTGGCTCAACGGCCGGTTCGTCCGGATCGACAGGGACCGGAGGCACTGGCACTGGCACTGGCACTGGCACTGGCACGGGAACAGGTGTTGGTGTTGGTGTTGGTATAGGCGTTGGTATAGGCGTTGGTATAGGCGTTGGTATAGGCGTCGGAATGACAGGCGACGGCGTGACGGGCTGGGGTGTCGGATCCACCACAGGCGGTGCGGTGGGCGGCGGTACGCTCAATGGGCTTCGGACCGCAGCCACCGAAGAGCGCAGGAACCAGCTGTTCTCGGTCCCGGCCGTCACGCCGCCCTTGAACAACTGATAGCGGTAAGCGCCGGCCACGACGCGGTTGCCGAGCACAAAAGCGTCGTTGGTGCTGGTCGCTCCATTGACGGCCTGCACCACTTCGATGCCGTTGTCCTGTGTCAGTCCGCCCAGCCCGTTAAGGTTGCTGATGCCCAGCTGGGTGTTGCCGCTGATTGCCCCTTGGGACACCACCAGTCGGTCACTGGCCGAGCGGTCGTCGCCTAGAACCGTCTGCAGCAGCAACCGGCCGTTATTGCCCAGGTAGTTGCCGTACACGGTAAGTGTGTCGCCGGCCACGACGCTGTTGGCGGTCATATCGACAGTCCCGGCGTTGTTCAACGAGGCGAGCTGCCCTGCGGCGTACGGGCGAATGGCGCCTTGGGTCACCTCCAACGTACTGGAGCTGTCGATGTTGAACGTGCCGGTGTTGCTCACGCTGTCGCCAAGAAAGAGGTCGGTGTCGAGCGTGAAACGCGACTGCCCGGTGAGATCAATCGCTTCCCACCCCAGGTAGCGCCCGGCCCCGGCGCTGAGGGTCTGGAAAAACGTCAGTTGGTCATTACCCAGTCCGCCGTCTAGCAAAGGGTTCGAAATCAGCGTGCTTTCATTGAGGTTGCTGATTGAAGCGCGGTCATTGCCGTCGCCCATCAGCACGGAGGACTGGATCACTCCGCCCCCGTTCCACGCGAACGTGTCGTCGCCGAAGCTGGCGCGGATTTCGCCGGATACCGTCCCGCCGCTCACGCTGATGCTGTCGTTGCCGCCACTGACGCTGATGTTGCCGCCAATGCTGCCGCCCGAAACGACAATAGTGTCGCGGCCGAAACCGGTGACGAGGTTGGCGATGATCCGGCCGCCCGACATGTCGAAGAGATTGTTGTCGAGCTTCATGTCGACGCGGCCAATGGTGCCGCCGCTGAGGGTCGCGACATCACCGTCTTCAAACGCCCCGACGATGGTCCCGCCGCTCATGGAGAACACGTCGCGGCTATCACCCTGCGCCAGTGACTGGAGGGTGCCGCCGCTCATGAAAAAGTTGTCGATACCGGGACCCTGCATGAGGCTGCCGGTGATGGTCCCGGCCTCCATCACCATCACGTTTGTGCCCGCGCCCTGGTTGATGGTGCCCTGCACCCGGCCGGAGCTCATGACAATCCGGTCGGCGCCGTTGCCAAACAGGATGTTGCCCGTCACCACGCCCGTGCCGCCAGCTGGAAATGTCAGCACGTTATCGCCGGCCAGATCGACCAGGCCCGGACTGGTGCTGCTGTCGCATACGTAGTTGTCATTTCCTGTCCCTGACACCAACGTGCAAGCCGCTTCGATCGGCGTGACTGGCAACAGCACTGATACACAAGACACACGGAGAAACTGGCGGAAAAATGCCCGATCGGGCTGTTTCATCACAACGTCCTGCGGAATGACCCGCGTGCTTACATCCCTATAAAGAGCGCACTCAAGCAAGTGCGTCCAATTGTCGCCCTGACAGTACAAGCGAAGGATACAAACCCCGACATGTCAAACGGCGCGAGCCTTATCCACAGGTGCGTTGCGGGAAAACGCCGCTTAGGCACACGCCTGAAGCCTTCGATCAGCACCGGCTTGTGACCCGGCGACCGCGCCCGGCCGCGGTTGTGACAACGATGACAACGGCGTAGAATCCGCAACATCTCGTCGCATCTCCCCATACTCATAATATTCAGCTGACCGCATGCACCGCCCAGGCACACGCCTCGAGCGGTCTTTCTGCTTGTCGGCGTTTTTCACTGGGGAAACGGCAAACCGAATTCTTCAGGAGGGCATTCGTATTGATGAATACCACTAATGCACACACCGGAAGTTGGCTGAGCGTGATCGCGCTGGCCCTGGCAGCGTTCATCTTCAACACCACGGAATTCGTACCGGTGGGTTTGTTGAGCGCCATCGGTCATAGCTTCGACATGACCACCGCCCAAGTCGGCCTGATGCTGACGGTTTATGCGTGGATCGTGTCCCTCACGTCGCTGCCGATGATGCTGATGACCCGCAACATCGAGCGGCGCAAGTTGCTGTTGTTTGTGTTTCTGACGTTCATCGCCGCCCATGTGATGTCGAGCCTGTCATCGAGCTTCGGCATGCTGCTGGTCAGTCGCGTCGGTATCGCAGTGGCCCACGCCGTGTTCTGGTCGGTGACCGCATCGCTGGCGGTGCGAGTGGCACCGGAGGGCAAGCAGGTTCAAGCCCTCGGTCTGTTGGCAACCGGCACAGCGCTGGCGATGGTGCTCGGCATTCCGCTGGGACGCGTGCTCGGCGAAGCGCTGGGCTGGCGCGCAACCTTCCTGGCGATTGCCATTGCCTCGGGCCTTACAGTGTTGGTGTTGATGAAGTCGCTGCCGCTGCTGCCGAGCCAGAACTCGGGCTCGTTGCGCAGCCTGCCGATGCTGTTCAAGCGCCCGGCGCTGATGTCGCTCTACCTGCTGACGGCGCTGGTGGTGACGGCGCAGTTCACGGCCTACAGCTACATCGAACCGTTCGCACAGATCGTGGCGAAGATGAATGGCGACATGACCACCGTTATCCTCTTGCTGTTCGGCGGCGCCGGGATCGTCGGGTCGGTGATCTTCAGCCGCTACAACGACCGTTACCCGCGCGGCCTGCTGATCACTGCGATCGGCGCCCTGGCGGCGTGTCTGATTCTGCTGCTGCCGCTGTCCGGCAACTCATCGTCGATGGGTACGCTGAGCGTGGTCTGGGGCATGGCGATCATGTGCTTTGGTCTGGTAATGCAGTCCAAGGTCCTGGCGATGGCGCCGGACGCCACGGACGTGGCCATGGCGCTGCATTCGGGCATCTACAACATTGGCATCGGCGGCGGCGCGCTGTTGGGCAGCGTGGTGATCAGCCAGCTCGGCGTGGCCAACATCGGACTGGTGGGCGGGATGGTCGCGATCAGTGGTTTGTTGCTGGCGTGCCTGGCGACCCATCGCTATGGCGAAACCATTCGGGCATAAAGACGAAACGCCGAGCGCAGTATGGAAGGCGCGAGCGACCGTGATGTCGCTCAAGCTTTCTCGCAAACAGTTGTGTATCCGCCAGACAGCCAGCGTCTGAAAGCCCGTATTCGTGAGCAAGCTCACTCCCACATGAACTGCGTTCGCCGCGCCACGGCGAACGATCCATCATTCCCATCGATAACCAACATTCCCGCTAATGCCTTCCGCTCAAAACTGATGGGCGTAACATCGCCCTCACACCCAAACACGAACCGAGGGCAGGAAAAATGATCGTTCATCTCCTTACTTGCTTGACGCTCGCAGCGCTCACCAGCTACGTCGTCGCCCTCAAACTCTTCGATCTGGGATCGGTCTTGATGACCGCGGACGATGAGGACAGTCGTGTTGTGGCACCGGCCAACTAAGGCCAAGTAGCTGACACTTATCAGCACCTTTCACGCTTTCAACGTTCTGTTACATGCGGAGCAATCGACATGACCCGAGACGTCACGTTGCACGTTAGTTTTCCAACATTTGGAAAGAACTATTACTCACAACATGTCATCGCCCGCAAGAACGGCCACGGTCTCGTTGAGAACAATCGCTTCGGCGCCTTCATGATGCCTTCGGCGGAAAACCACTTCAGCAATGAGGTGGTGGGCTTCAACGCTTTTATCCTCTCTCTTGAAATGTGTTGATCGTGAAAAACCTCCTGCGTAGTTTTATCCCCCACTCGCTAAACACCCACCCTGCCGAATGGTCGCGTGCCGCCATCGGCGCGTGCCTGGGCATCTTCGTCAGCGCGGTGTTCTGCCGCGAGTTGTACGGCATCGACATCACGCTGCACCTGCTGGGGCCGGTGGGCGCGTCGGCGGTGCTGCTGTTCGCGGTGTCGACCGGCGCGCTCGCTCAACCGTGGGCGATCCTCGGCAGTTACCTGATCGCCGCGCTGGTGGCGCTGTTGTCCATCAGGCTGCTCGGCAACACCATTAATGCCGCTAGCCTGGCGGTCTGCTCGTCCATCCTGCTCATGTGCGTGCTCCGCTGTTTGCACCCGCCCGCTGCTGCGGTCGCGATCTGCATCGTCACCTCGAAGAACGAGCTGTCGCCCATGGGCCTTCAAGTGCTTGGCCCGGTGATGCTCAACGCAGTGTGTCTGCTGGCTGGCGCGCTGATCTACAACAACCTGACCAGGGTGCGTTACCCCAAGGCGCAGGCCAGTGAGCTGCCGACGCCCGAACAGGTGCCACTCAACAGCGACGGCTTCAACGCTGAAGATCTCGACAAGGAGCTGGAGGAAATGGGCGAGTTCGTCGATGTTTCTCGCGAGGACCTTGAGGAGATTCTGCACAAGACCGAAGCCCATGCGCTGCGACGCAACCGTTCCGATATCGACGCCGCCCGGATTCTCTCGCGCAGTACGCAAAGCCTCTCGCTGGATCATTCGATGGCTGACGCGATGAAAATGCTCGCCAAAAATGACAGCAAATACCTGCCGGTGCTGGATGGTGACAAGAAGGTGGTGGGCATCATCACGCTGGTCAACTGATAGCCAGCGTCCGGCACCCACTGGCAGAAATCCGGAATCTGAGGTCTGATGCACAAGGCTCGTACCGATAACGAGCCACACCCCTAATTCTGCGGAAACCCACATGAAACACGCCCTGCTTGCCGGCTTGCTCCTGACTGCATGTGCCCTGCCCTTCGCGGCAAATGCCAACGACGACAACAATCAGTGCCAGATGAACCTGAGCAAGGTTCGTGACGCGAAAGTCGCCAACCCCCATCTCAGCGATGCGGTCAAAAGCGATATCGACACGACCGTGCACCGCGCCGAAGCAGCCTTGGCGCGGCACAACGATGACGGCGGGCGTGAATGTGTGGCGCTGACGCAGCAAGCGCTGCAGAAGGCCCAGAGCAACTGAGCCGGAGGGGCGCCAGACGGTTTACCCCTTCCAGCGCTGCAGTTATTTCAAGACCAGCATCCGATACACCCCCGCTTCGCTTTCAATCCCGTGGGTGTCGTGGGTGAAGCCGGGGAATGACCGATCGAAGCCTTCCAGCGCCCGAAGATAGGCCAGCAACGGCCCATCTGCAGGGCCCGCGTTTTCCCCGGGCATCAGCAGCGGAATGCCAGGCGGATAAGGCACGATGCCAGTCGCGGCAATTCGTCCGGCGGCCTCTTCCAGGGTGACCTGCTCTACCTCGTTTTTGACTAACTTCTCGTACGCCTCCACCGGGCTGAATTCGGCCTTGGGCAACGTGCCGAACGCCTTCGACATGGCCGCTGTGGTCTTGGTCTCTTTCATCGCGGCGAAAATGTCCTCTGCCAGATCTTTCAAGCCCATGCCGGCATAGCGCTGCTGATTCGCCGTCAGCAATTCGGGCAGGCAAAGCTCCAGTTCCAGGTTGGTGTCGTAGTCACGCTTGAAGTCCAGCAACGCGTTGACCAGCGTGCCCCACTTGCCCTTGGTGATCCCGATCGAGAACAGGAAAAGGATGGTGAAGTCGGTGGTCTTCTCAACGATGATGCCTTGGTGCCCCAGGTAGGCACTGAGCAAGCAGGCCGGAATGCCGAAGTCCATCAGGTTGCCGTCATCCCCCATCCCCGGGCTGAGGATGGACACCTTGATCGGGTCCAGCATGCAGTAGCCGTCTTCGATGTCGCCGAAGCCGTGCCACACCTCGTTGGGGTGCAAGACCCAGCAGTTCGGGTCAGTCTTGAGCCGAACCGGATCGACTTCGTGAAATGCAATCGCCGTGGCCCCGACCTGAACCGTAGGCGGCTGCCAGCAAGAAAAGAACCAGTCGTCCTGGCTCAGCATGTCGGTCTGCATGCGCGAAATGACCTGGCGGAACGCCACCGCTTCTTCAATGGATTCGTTGGTCAGAATTTGCCCACTAGGCGCCTCCATCATCGCCGAGCTGACGTCACAGGACGCCATGATCGCGTAATTGGGCGAGGTCGACGCGTGCATCATGTAGGACTCGTTGAACCGCCCGTGGGGAATCGGGTTGCGGCCGTTACGGACATGAATCATCGAGGCCTGGGACAGCGCCGCGAGCAGCTTGTGAGTTGACTGCGTGGCGAATACGGTGGGTTTGGACGGATCGTGATCATCCGGGCTGCCGTGCATGGCAAAGCGGTCCTTGTACAGCGGATTGAACCGGGCATAGCCGTACCAGGCTTCGTCGAAATGGAGCCGGTCAACGCTCTGCCCCAGCAGCTCTTCAACGCGGGTGACGTTGTAGGTCAGGCCGTCGTAGGTGGAGTTGGTGACGATGGCATGCACCGGCGTCGGGTCGATGTGGCTTTTGACCAGCGGGTTGCTGGCGATGGCGGCTTTGACGCTCTCGGCGCTCAAGGTCTGCGGCAGGATCGGGCCGATGATGCCGAAGCGGTTGCGCGTGGGCACCAGGTAGGTGGGAATGGCGCCGGACAGCGTCATCGCGTGTTCGGCAGACTTATGACAGTTGCGGTCGCACAGGGCGATCTGGTCACGAGTGACGCTGGCCATCAGGATCACCCGGTTGGACATCGACGAGCCGTTGGTTACGTAGTACGTGCGATGGGCGCCAAACACCTTCGCCGCATAGCGCTCGCCCTGGCCGATCGGGCCGCTGTGATCGAGCAACGAGCCGAGTTCGCCGACGGAAATCGACAGGTCGGAGCGCAGCAGGTTCTCGCCAAAAAACTCGTAGAAGGCTCGGCCTGCCGTGCTTTTCAGAAAGGCCGTACCGCCGGCGTGTCCCGGGGTGTGCCAGGAATATTCGTAGCTGCGGGCAAACTTCAGCAGCGCACCGAACATCGGCGGCAACACCGCCTGACGGTAGCGTTCGATGGCCGCCATGATGCGTCCGCTGAGGAAGCGGCTGGTGTCCTCCGGCAGCCAGATGAAGTCATCGGCGTGCTGCATGACGATCAACGGCACACTCGATGCCGTGCTGCGATCGCTGATCAGAAACACCGGCACACGCGTGTTGCGCTCACGCAGCGTGGTGAGCAGATCGATGCATTGCTTGTGGTCGTCGCTGCTGTCCATTTCCCAACTGAGCAACACACACTGGATCGCCGGATCGGTGCTGAGGATCGACTTCGCGTCGCTGAGGCTTTCGGAGGTCAGCACGCTGATGGCGCGGTCTTCTACATCGCTGATCAGCTGGATCAGGGCCCGGCCGAACACGCTGCGTTTGTCGGGCTGGCTGCTGACCAGCAGCGCCAGCATGCCAAGCAGGTGTCTGTTGTCGCTCATGGTCGAGTCTCCAGGGTGGCCAGGTTCAGGTTGTTGACGGGGATCGGCTCGCCGACGATGTGCTGCGCGGAAACGGTCTGGGTCGGCACGCTGTTGTTCAGCGCTTCAAGCTTGATCAGGCGCGTGTTGACGAAGCCGAACAGGGTGTAACCGACGATGGTCGCCACACCGCCAAGCATCAACGCCTCGGCGCCGGAGCTGTACAGCGCCAGATAGCTGTACGCGGTGGCGATCCCGGCGACGATGTTGGTGATGAGGGCTTTTTGCGGCGGCACGTTGGAGACCTTTTGCAGGGTCATCAGCGTGGCCATCGACAGGATGTACGGCACCAGATTGGTGACCACCGCCAGATTGACCAGTGTGTCGAACTGTTTGGCCAGGTCAGGGCTGATGGTCAGCAGCGCCAGGGCGGTCTGGATCGCCAGCAGGATCAGCATGCTGATGATGGGCACCCCGTGCTTGTTGGCTTTGGCGAAGATAGGCAGGAAGTAACCGGTGTCTGCGGAGCTTTTGAACACCTGCGCCACCGTGAACTGCCAGCCCAACAGCGAGCCGACGCAGGCGAGCACCATGAGCCCCATGATGATGTCGCCGATCATGGGGTTGAACATCTTGGCGAACACCAGCCCGAACGGCGCCGTTGAGGAAACCAGTGCCGCGTTGTCGACGATGCCGGCAATGACGTTGGTGGACACGATGTAAATCACTGCTGCGCCAAGTGTCCCGCCAAGCACTGCGATGGGCACATTCTTTTCGGGGTTCTCCACCGCATCGCCGTTGGCGCACGCCGACTCCAGGCCGAGAAACGCACACAGGGTAATCGCTACCGAAGCGCCCGCTGCCTCGTACCAGGTTTTGTCGTGGGGATTCCATCCGGCCGCATACGTGCTGCTGTCGAACCAGAACCAGCCGATCGTCGATACCAGCACCACCGGAGCAATAACGCCCCATACGGTCACCGCGCCAATCTTGCCGGTAATACGTGCGCCGCCGAAGTTGGCGAACGTGGTGATCCATAACAGCGCGATGGTGGCCAGGCCAACTTGAAGCGAACCCAACTTGATATCGAACAGCGTCTGTATATATCCAACTGCGGTGATACTGATGGCCACGTTGGCAATCAACAACGACAAACCGTAGGTGTAGTTGGTGATGTAGTTACCTGATTTACCGAAGGTGTATTCCGCGTATCCACCCATGCCGCCGGTCTTGCGACTGAGCATGCCGCACCGCGCAAAAGCGTAGGCCAAAGCCAGCGAACCGGTGGCCGTAATCAGCCAGGACAGGATGGAAATGCCGCCCACCTCGGCGAGTTTGGTGGGCAATAGCACAATGCCGGACCCGAGCATGTTGACCGCAGTCAACATCGTGAGCTGACCGACGCTCATTTTCTTAGCGACTGACATTCCGTTGCCCTGTTTGCAAAAGGTGAGAGGATTTAGCTATAGCAAAGGATTGTTGTTAATCAAGAAAACAGCGTCTTGTTAATCAAGAACGGCCGGCCGCTAGTTGCTGGCGACAAGCCATCTTTACTTGGGCTAATTATGTGTTTGAAGGGTGAATAACGTTAAGAAGAACTGTCAGTTCAGAGGGATGGCGGCGTCTTGCCGAAGGCAAAAGAGGATAGCGTCAAGGACTGGAGGGGTATTGATCTATATCAATCAGTGGTCAGGTAGCGAAGCGGCAACGCCGGTCAATTCGGACAGGTCTTTTTGGACCAAGCGAAGCGAGGGCTGAACAGGCGGGAGCCGGCTTGCCGGCTCCCGACGTTTCAAACGAATAACGTGATCAGCGCAAACCCGACGTACCAGACGATGGCCGAGCGGATGAGCAGTTCCCACAGCACGTCGAGGCTGTTGACGCCCTCGACGCCCACCACGGGCGCAGGAACCTCGCCAGCAACGCAGCCGACTTTGCTGATCAGGCGGGAGGCGCTGATGTTCCAGTTGAGCAGTTCGCTGAGCATCACCCGGCTGACCGCGACGAAGTTGCCCACTAGCGCAAAGCTGGCGGCCAGCAAGCGCACGGGCACCCAGTCAAAGGCATGCCTTCCCTGTGTCGCACGCTCGACCAGTGCCGGGGTTTTGCCGTGCTCCGAGGCGAGGGCCAGTAAGCGGTAGGCCAACGCCGCAACAGGGCCGAGCACGAAATACCAGAAAATCACCGCAAAAAAGCCCTGATAAATCTGCCACAGCAAATATGTCTGAGCGCCGCCCAGTAGCTGTTCTTCATTCTCGGCCTGGACCCCAAGGTCGCGTTCGGCAACCAGCACCGCCGCTTCCTGATCGCCTCGACGGCAGGCATCTCGAAACGAGCCGAGCGCGGCTTTGACGTCGCCACGGCCGAGGCTGTAAATCAGCACCAGCAAGTGGATCGGCAGCGCGAGCCAGCCGTAGGCCACCGAGCCGACAATCACCAATGCCAGGGCAAGGACCACCAAAGGCAGCACAACCGTCACCATTAAAATCCACCACGGTCGCTTGGCTGAGCGTGGATTGGATTCCAACCGGCTCAATTGATTGAGCCATGGCCCGTCGCGCTGAATGCGCTGGCGCAGGGCCGAAAACTTCTCGATCCAGACCGCCAGCAGCAAAACCAGAAAACTCATTAGCTGCTCCTCACTTCAAACGTCCAGGGCGGCACGAAACCGCTCCCAGTCAAAACACGGACCCGGATCGGTCTTGCGCCCCGGTGCAATGTCGCTGTGACCGCATATGCGTTGCCCCGTGATCGCTGGCCACGCCGCCTGCAACTGGCGGGTCAACTCGATCAGCGCCTCATACTGCGCGCCGGTGAAAGGTTGATCATCCGTGCCTTCAAGCTCGATGCCAACGGAAAAGTCATTGCACGTCTCTCGACCGTCGAAGATCGAGACACCTGCGTGCCAGGCACGGTCGAGGCACGACACGAATTGAGTGACCGCTCCATCGCGCTCAATCAGGAAATGCGCAGACACCCGCAGTTCAGCGATGCCTTCAAAGTAAGGGTGTTCTGTGACGTCCAGCCGATTCTGAAAAAACGCCTGGACCTTGCCGGTCTTGAACTGCGCGGGCGGCAGGCTGATGTTGTGAATCACCAGCAACGAAATTTCATTATCAGGCCGGGCATTGAAATTGGGTGAAGGGCAATGCTGCGCGCCGTGGCACCAGCCGGTGGCAGGGTCCAGATGCATGGAAAATCCTTAGGACGTGAAACAACAGCGCGCAGTATGCCCGCGACAGGAAAGGATGTGGATGGCGAATCTACCCTGAGGTTGCGCGAATTCGAAGCAAGAAGTCGTAGGATCGATCTGCGCCCTAGCCCTTCAGCTTGCGTAAATTGCCCAGTACCGACTCAAGGGCGCGGTCGAACAGCAGGGCGTCGTCGAGGACACGAATAGCGCCGCGACGAAATTCCACCGCCAGGCCCATGCGGGTTTTCTCAAGCACCTTCATACCCGTGCGATTGACGAACACATAGCGCCCACTCGGATCAACAATGGCGGCCAGCTTGCAGCGCAGCTTATGGGATTCGTCTTCCTGGATCTCGACCCAACTGCCCAGGCGAAGCTTTTCGACTTGCATCAAACCTTCGTCGTCGGCAGGCAACTGCATCGATGGCTCGGTCTGAATCTGCTCGCCCGGCCCAACGAGAACGATCTCTTCGACCACGGCCATCATCGTCGGCCCATGATCAGACGCGACTTGGTCGCCAACGGTGGTCGTGCCAGGTGCTTTCGTCACGTGGCTGAACGCCTGGACGTGAAGCGCTTCGAGCTGACTGAAGAATTCGCTGGTGGCAAACGGATCGAAGGCGGCACTGCTCAAGCCATCGCGCAGGGACTTGAGTAACCCAGGCACCAGCTCGAGCAAACGCTGTCGTGCTTCCGGCTCGTCATGGGACTCGACGCTCCAGATCAGATCGTCCATCGCCTGAAGGCCTGACGTCCATTCAACTGACTGATCGCCGTGTTTGAGGCACGTGAGCAACAGCACCTTGCTCCACGCCTCTTGCAACAGGCGAACAACGACCTGCGGCAGGGTCTTGCCGAGCAGGCGATCGTTCAGCGCCTGCTGCACCCGCTGACGGGCCAACTCTGCCAGTGCGCGGCCTTGTTCGGCGTCACGGGTGCGTTGCTCAAGCAACTCACTGCGACGACGCTCGTCGCCGGTAAAGGCCAGAAAGTCCACCAGCAGCTCAGTGAAGATTGCCGGGTCATCGACGAAATCGTGGAGCAGGCGCTGGACGATTTGATCGATGCGGGCATAAAGCGAGTCACGCTGGGTGTCGTCGCGACCACCCCAACCGAGCGCCGCAGAGGCGATTTCATTCAGCAGCCGACGCGCAGGGTGACTGCCACGGCTGAAGAAACTCTTGTCGATCACCGCGACCTTGAGCATCGGAATCTGCAAGCGGCCGATCAACGCCCGCAGCGAACTTGGCAGGTTGCGGTCGTCGAGAATGAATTCAAACAACATCGATATGAGGTTGATGACGTCCTCATCCATCGTACCCACAACGCGAAACTTGCCGCTTCTCGCGCTGACACGACTGATCAACTGCTCAAGCTGGGCGCGCAGGTCGAAGTCGTCGCTCTCCTCGGCTTTCGGTACGTACTGCTGCAAGTGGGACAGCAGACGCAGCAAGTCCTGACTGGAAATCGGACGCGCATCGGTCACCGACTCGGGGCGCGGCGTCAGGTGGCCACGCACATGCACCAGCAACTCCTGCAACGCGGAAAACACGTCCTGCACGCTTTTATCGAGACTTTCGGTCGCCTGGAGAATAGCGGCGTTGTCGGCACGCAAGGCTTCGCTCGAAGGCGGCACGCTGGCGATACGATCAGTGGAGCGACGGGACGGCAACGCCTTCAGTTCCGGCAATACACCTGCGGAAATTAGCAACTGGTTGGCTTCCTCATAGAGCTGATCGGCGTTGCTCAAGGCGTACTTCTCGAACAACTTGAGAATGATCAGCTTCACCTTGATTTCAACGCCAAGACTGCGCCCGGCCTGCAGGAAATAGTCGCACAGCAGCGTCGGTCCCAAGGGATTGGTCTCGTCGGTCAACGGCTGAGGGATAAGAACATTCAAACGCGTGGTCAGTTGACCGAGGGCGATACCGTCGCGACTCATGACCTTGACCACCATGGCGTCAACCGCAACGGTGCGTTCGAGATCATCGTTATGGACCAAGGCTAACTTGTCGTAGGAAACGGGCTCGGGCATCGGGGGCTCGGCCACTTCGTACTGACCCAGGCGCAGGAATGCTTCAAAGAATTTGTCGAGGAAGTTGCGCTCGATGCTTTTGCGCTTCAGACGCAAGTCGCGCATGGCTTCGAAGAAGATGTTCTGCTCAGCGTTGTTGTGAGCACGGTCGGCCATTTCGAAAAGCGTGTCGTCAGCGTTATCGAACAGCGTCTGCAGGCTTTCCTTCAACTGCTGCGCGGCTCGGTCACGAACCTGAAGCAAAACGACGGGCAGCCGAGCGACAGGCGAGGATCCCGGATGATCCGCACCTGCCTTCAAGGGCACCACTTTGTTTCCGTCGTTCTGCATCAAGGACTCCTTCACACCGTCGACACAACTGCTTTAACAACAGCTACACCCCGCAGCGAATGAAGACTTGACTCCATTCAAACGGATCTCAACATTTTATCCCTGGGGATGTTGCAGGCTAACGTCAACGCTATGACGTCAAATACAAGGCGAAAGTATCAGGTAAATCCGGGCCGCTCGCCAGCGGACACTTCGCCTTGATTGGAATAATAGGAGGCGGCGAAGGGACGTGCGCAGCGATAGACCCTCAAAATCACAATCTGTCGCATAAGCGAGGAAAAAACCGACAAAGTGCAGGTTATGCACCCGAATGGACACGTGGCCTACATAGGTTGGTACACGCGCCTGCCATATACTCGGCGCAGTTAGTTCGTGGAGCCTGATATGCCAAACCTACGTCTCGACGCCCTCACTGCCGAAATTGAAGCCAACGTGCGCCGTGCGTTGGTGGAGGATGTGGGCAGTGGTGACATCACCGCGCAGCTGATTCCGGCAGAGCGCCTGGCCAAGGCCACTGTAATCTCCCGCGACGCAGCGGTGATCGCCGGCACAGCGTGGGTCGATGCTGTTTTCCGTCAGCTTGACCCGCGCGTCGCGGTGCATTGGCAGGTCGTTGACGGCGATCGCGTGCAGCCGAATCAGGCGCTGTTCCACCTGGAAGGCCCCGCGCGTTCGCTGCTGACGGGCGAACGCAGCGCACTCAATTTTCTGCAGCTGCTGTCAGGCGTCGCCACCCGCGCGCAGCACTACGCCGACATGGTCGCGGACACTCAGGTCAACCTGCTCGACACCCGCAAAACCCTCCCCGGCCTGAGAATGGCGCAGAAGTACGCCGTCACCTGCGGCGGCTGTCATAACCACCGCATCGGCTTGTTCGACGCCTTCCTGATCAAGGAAAACCACATCGCTGCCTGTGGCGGGATTGCGGAAGCCATCACCGCCGCGCACAAGATTGCGCCGGGCAAACCCGTGGAAATCGAAGTGGAGAGCCTCGACGAACTCAAGCAAGCCCTCGACGGCGGTGCCGACATCATCATGCTTGATGAGCTGAGCCTGGACGACATGCGCGAAGCCGTGCGCCTCACTGCCGGACGCGCCAAGCTTGAGGCCAGCGGCGGTGTGACTGATGCGACTTTGCGTACCATTGCTGAGACTGGTGTTGATTATATTTCCATCGGGACGCTGACTAAGGATGTGAAGGCGGTGGATTTGTCGATGCGGTTGAGCCTTTGAGATGGTGGCAGCCTCTTAAAGGTTGAACTGCGCCGGGTGATCGGGCTCTGCTTGTTAGGAGCTCGAGGTTCTTGAGATTGGATTGTTGATTAGACCGATGAGGAAATGACGATGGCTGACGAGAAGCAACCTGTCGAACCTGAAGAAGACGTTCCGGCTCACTCGACTGAGGAGGAGAAGGAACGGTTGAAGGATTTCAATAAGGACGGGATTCCGCCGGGGATTTGTTGATTCGGGATATGGGATGTGGGCCGCGTCGCCTGAAAAGGAATGCGGCCCTCGCCTGGGTTGCACCCTTCCAAGTTCAAAGGTTAGTCATGGGATTCTAGTTACCAAAATACTGCGAGCACGACTCCGAGCAAGATAGACGTCAAGATTGCCTCACGCGTGGTGAAGTTGCCGTAGATCAACAGCTGCATTCCGATCGCTGTCGCGACCGCCAGTCCTCTTAGCACAGACCGATTGCTGGAGCCGTTTTCTCCCCAATCCGATGGTGCATCCAGCGGCGAGCCAGTGTTCATCCAATCGTATTCAGACCCTTGAAAAAGCGCGTACAGCAGTAGGCAGGCGGAGTAGATGCCGTACACGACGATGCGCGTCAAAATCCTTTTGTATCTCATCTCCTGCGGGTCTCCTCATCGATTCCTGGGTCTCCAGGTTTGCCAGGATACGCACCCAGTGATCGCACCTCTCGGCGATGTTATTGACGCGCTAAGAAAAAACGAACTGTTTCATGGCTGCCATCAATGCGACGACTAAAATGGCAAGCCCTACAGCAGCAGTCCACTCAGCTTCCGGCGTACAGGCAAGCCATGAGCCCTTCGATGGATACTTGCCTAGCGTGACCAGCCGCACCAAGGGCCAACCGATGGGGAAGCAGGCAACACGAAAAATCTCTTCGGTCAGGGTATCAAACATGCTCGCGCATCCTTTTGCTGGGCAGGGAATAATGACCTAGCCGTCGCATTGGGCCATGAGGAGGAATAGCGTTTCATTGAAGCATTGTTACTGCCCCATGATCATCCGGTACCGCCGCTGATATTCCTCATACGAGACGTTCTCCTGCATCAACTTCTGTACTTGCTCGCGCTGGAAATCCTCCTTGCTCATCGGTTGCGCCGCAGCGGCAGGGTTTGGTGAATAGGACGGGGCACGCACCTGGGCAGGAGCTACCGGGGTGCCAGACCCTAGGTAATTCACAGGCTGCGACACCTGCCCCAAATTGCCCAGGCACTGGTACTTGATCGAAACTTGCCAGGCCGAACATTCGCCAAATCCTCGCCGCGCTTGACAGGTTTGCGTCCTCCCACCAAACGGCTCGGCGTCGGCATAGCCGCACAACGCACATTTGGACTTGGCGATGGTGTATGCCTGATTGTTATCGACGCACCGGCGTTTCCAGACTATTGAAGTCGTACGCCACATCGATAACGCCGTCCGCGCGGCTTCCGCCTGTTGCATAGAAATTCTTGTGAGTGGAGCAGGCAGCAAGCGAAACGAACAAGCCAGCGATCAAGACTGCGCGCATCTGGACATCCTTGTGTTGAGAAGGGGCAAAAATGTCCGCGGAATATATCAAAGCGTATCGCTGTGGCGGCAGCTTTCAGCCGACAGATAGCTCCGCTTCTGATGTGAGCACAGGTTGCGCACCACTTCACATCACGAGTAACGCAGTGCCGATCATCAGCAACGCGGCACAACGCAACGACTTGTGGTGCCATCTCTCGCATTTAATGCGTCTCGAGACTAACTCTCGGAATGCTTTCGGATTCAGCGGGGTCTTCTCGAGGTAGACAAAATTCCGAATCCGAACCACGCCATTTAGTCAGGCGAATTCGTCCTCGCACCGGACGCTAAGCGTACCGACGCCAGCGAATCGGCAAAATACTCACTGTGAGGACGGGATTCCGATGGAGGTTCGCTGGTTGGCGGATTGCTGCAGATGCTGGAACGAAAAGCCCGGTCTTGAGGACCGGGCTTTTTGCGTTTCTGGTGCCGAAAATAGGAATCGAACCTACGACCTTCGCGTTACGAGTGCGCTGCTCTACCGACTGAGCTATTTCGGCGAAAAGCGTTGTGGTGTAAGTAAAAGCTCTAGCCAGCCCCACCTACGAAACGCCGACTCTGGCGGTGTCGTTAGTTCACACCAGTACGAGAACGAGTGCAGCCACCGCCTGTCACACTAGCCCAAGTGATGCGGTTAGCATCAGCAACGCCCGGCGTCCAAGTGACAGTGCAACCACCTGCCGCCGCTGTACCAGTTACCACGATTGCCGCAGTACCAGGAGTCATAACCACAGCGTTCATGTTAGGGGTCGCAGCAGGAAGACCTGCATACCCGACGGTCGTCAACAGCCTTGCGGGGGTGTCGCAACTGGCGAGGACGCTGTTGTTAGTCTGCAGGCACTCTGCGATTGCTGCTTTCACAGGAGCAATCGCAGTGTTGTTGTCAGCCCAGCGCGCGCGCACCACGTAATCCTGATATTGAGGGATTGCGATCGCGGCAAGGATCCCGATGATCGCCACGACAATCATCAGCTCAATTAACGTAAAACCTTTTTGTAAATTCATCGCTACTACTCCAAGCGTCAATTTGGTGTTGCTCAAAATAGTCAATGCACGCAACGTGCCAGCTTGTAACCGCTTAAACTTTTGACCCGTTCTCCGCGATTGCAGTCGCACAGGACACGCGGAGTCAGCACAAAGTGACAATTTCCGTCACCTTCGCATTGCGAATTTGGCAGCCAAGCTTGACTAGGCTATAAACGATTCAATGTCTGGATCTGGTGGCTGTAATGACTGATGTCGTCCTAACCGGCTTGGCTAAACAACTCGTTATAGCTGAGCTGCTCACAGAAAAAACGGCGCAAAAAGCCCACGAACAAGCGCGGCGTGACAAGGTTTCGCTGGTTCATCATCTCGTCGAAACAAAGCTGTTGAAAAGCATAACGCTGGCCGAAGTCGCTTCGGACCAGTTCGGCATTCCTTTTCTCGATCTAGGCACCCTTGAGAAAGAAACCCAACCAAAAGGGTTGGTCAGTGAAAAACTCATTCGCCAGCACTGCGCGCTCCCGCTCTGGCGCAGGGGCAACAAGTTATTTGTAGGGATTTCAGACCCCACTAACCATCAAGCCATTACTGACATCCAGTTCAGCACAGGGCTGACAACTGAAGCGATTCTGGTCGAAGACGATAAGCTAACCGCCGCCATTGATAAGTTTTTCGACGGCAACGCAGGCATGGGAGATTTGGCGGATGTTGACCTTGGTCTCGAAATAGAGGCGGTCGATGAGAGCAAAGAAACTGCCATTGCCGGCCAAGACGCCGATGATGCTCCGGTCGTTCGCTTCGTAAATAAAATGCTGATGGACGCTATCCGCCTTGGTTCATCTGACCTGCACTTCGAACCCTACGAAAAGATCTTCCGGGTAAGGCTTCGCACAGACGGCATACTTCATGAGGTAGCAAAGCCGCCCATCCACTTGGCAGGCCGCATTGCTGCGCGCTTGAAGGTCATGGCGAGCCTCGATATTTCGGAGCGCCGGAAACCTCAAGACGGTCGCATAAAACTCAGGATCTCGAAAAATCGTGCCATCGACTTCCGGGTCAACACGCTGCCCACTCTGTGGGGAGAAAAAATCGTGATGCGGATTCTGGACCCTACCACTGCACAAATGGGTATCGACGCGCTGGGATATGAGCCTGAACAGAAGGAGTTATATCTAGAGGCGCTCCGCCAACCCCAGGGCATGATCCTCGTCACTGGACCAACTGGCTCGGGTAAAACGGTGTCGCTTTACACAGGGCTGAACATTCTCAACACCGTGGACATCAATATTTCCACTGCGGAGGACCCGGTTGAGATTAACTTGGAAGGCATCAATCAGGTTAACGTCAACCCGCGTCAAGGTATGGACTTCTCACAGGCTCTACGGGCGTTCTTACGTCAGGATCCTGACGTGATAATGGTTGGGGAAATTCGAGACCTCGAAACCGCCGAGATTGCTATCAAGGCTTCGCAAACCGGCCATATGGTTCTGTCTACGCTGCACACCAACAGCGCGGCCGAAACGCTGACCCGCCTACACCACATGGGCGTAGCAGCGTTCAACATTGCAACGGCGATTAACCTGATCATCGCTCAACGGCTAGCACGCAAACTTTGCACGCACTGCAAAAAGGAAGTCGAGATCCCTCGGGAGACATTGATTGCGGAAGGTTTCCCCGAGTCGCAAATTGGCTCGTTCCAGCTTTACTCACCAGTGGGCTGCGAGCACTGCAATGGCGGCTACAAAGGCCGAGTAGGTATCTACGAGGTGGTGAAGAGTACGCCGGCGCTGGAGCGCATCATTATGGAGGAAGGCAACTCAATCCAGATCTCTGAACAGATGCGCAGAGATGGTTTCAATGATCTGCGAACGTCTGGGCTGATGAAGGCAATGCAGGGTTTGACAAGTCTTGAGGAAATAAACCGGGTAACCAAGGATTAAGTATGGTGACCAAAGCAGTAAAAGTCAGTCTCTATGCTTGGGAAGGGCTGGATAAGAAGGGGACCAAGGTTACCGGCGAGATTAATGGGCACAACCCGGCTTTGGTAAAAGCTCAGCTGCGTAAGCAGGGTATTAATCCGACCAAAGTGCGTAAAAAGTCCGTTTCGATTTTCGGCAAAGGGAAGAAGATCAAGCCTCTGGACATTGCTTTTTTCAGTCGCCAAATGGCTACGATGATGAAAGCGGGCGTCCCCTTGCTGCAGTCCTTTGACATCATCAGCGAGGGGCACGACAACCCGAACATGCGCAAGCTCGTAGACGAGATTAAACAAGAAGTTGCTGCGGGGCACAGCTTCGCCACGGCGCTAAGGCAAAAGCCGTTATATTTCGATGACCTTTTCTGCAACTTGGTAGATGCAGGGGAACAGGCAGGTGCCCTTGAAACACTATTGGATCGAGTCGCGACCTACAAAGAGAAGACCGAATCGCTGAAAGCTAAAATTAAAAAAGCGATGACTTACCCAATTGCTGTCGTCGTGGTCGCGTTTATCGTGACGGGCATTTTGCTGCTAAAAGTTGTACCCCAGTTTCAGACCATTTTTGATGGATTCGGAGCTGAGCTCCCAGCATTCACGCTAATGGTAATCGGGCTGTCCAAAATTGTTCAAGAATATTGGTGGATGCTGCTGGGTGGGATCGTGTTAAGTATTTTCCTGTTTCGGCGTGCTTACCGAACCTCCGAAAAGTTTAGAAACGGCCTTGACCGAGCACTCCTTAAGATGCCCGTTATAGGTCCTTTGTTGTACAAATCCGCAGTAGCGCGATACGCACGGACCTTGTCCACGACGTTCGCCGCAGGCGTTCCTCTGGTAGAGGCGCTTGATTCCGTCGCTGGCGCCACCGGAAATGTTGTCTTCAAGAACGCCGTCAACAAAGTCAAACAGGACGTCTCTACCGGCATGCAACTCAATTTCTCCATGCGGAGCACCGGCGTGTTTCCGATGCTGGCCATACAGATGACCGCGATTGGAGAGGAATCCGGCGCGCTGGACTCTATGCTCGATAAAGTCGCGACCTACTACGAGGACGAAGTCGACAACATGGTCGACAGCCTGACAAGCCTCATGGAGCCTATGATCATGGCTTTCCTCGGTGTCATTGTCGGCGGACTCGTGATCGCCATGTACCTTCCCATTTTCAAGCTCGGACAAGTCGTCTAACCATGCCCCTCCTCGACCTACTGGCCAGCTCCCCGCTGGCCTTTGTTTTATGCGCACTCATCTTGGGCCTGCTAGTCGGCAGCTTCCTCAACGTCGTAGTCTACCGCCTCCCCAAAATGATGATCCGCGACTGGAAAACCCAGTCCCGAGAAATGCTCGACCTCCCCGCCGAGCCGCAACCAGAAACCTTCAACCTAATCCTCCCTCACTCCCGCTGCCCGCATTGCTCACACCAAATCCGCCCATGGGAGAACCTCCCGGTCGTGAGCTACCTGTTCCTAGGCGGCAAGTGTTCCCAGTGCAAAGCCCCCATCAGCAAGCGCTACCCGCTGGTTGAATTAGCGTGCGGCCTACTCTCAGCCTTCATCGCCTGGCATTTCGGTTTCGGCTGGCAGGCAGGTGCGATGCTGGTGCTGACGTGGGGCCTGCTATCGATGAGCCTGATCGACGCCGACCACCAGCTTCTGCCGGACGCAATCGTGTTGCCGCTGTTGTGGCTCGGCCTGATCGTCAACGCCTTCGGCCTGTTCACCTCGCTGACCGATGCGCTGTGGGGCGCGGTCGCGGGGTATCTGGCGTTGTGGTGTGTGTTCTGGCTGTTCAAGCTGATCACCGGCAAGGAAGGCATGGGCTACGGCGATTTCAAGTTGCTGGCCATGCTTGGCGCGTGGGGCGGGTGGCAGATTCTGCCGCTGACGATTCTGCTGTCGTCGATTGTTGGGGCGGTGTTGGGCCTGATTCTGCTGCGCTTGCGCAACGTTGAGACCAGCACGCCGATCCCCTTCGGTCCTTATCTGGCGCTCGCGGGGTGGATCGCTTTGCTCTGGGGTGATCAAATAACCACTTCGTATTTGCAGATCGCCGGCTTCAGATGACTTCTCCTGCGTCAAAACCCTGGATTCTGGGCCTCACCGGTGGCATCGGCAGCGGCAAGAGTGCGGCGGCTCAGTGCTTCGTGGATCTGGGCGTGCATTTGGTGGACGCCGATCACGCTGCACGCTGGGTCGTCGAGCCCGGGCGCCCTGCCCTGGCGCAGATTGCTGAGCACTTCGGCGCAAGCGTGTTGCAGGCCGATGGCACGCTGAATCGCTCGGCGTTGCGCGAGCTGATTTTCAAGGACCCGCAACAGCGTGTCTGGCTCGAAAGCCTGCTGCATCCGCTGATCCGCGAGGAAATCCGTCAATATCTGGCGCGCGCTGAATCGGCTTACGCGATTCTGGTGTCGCCGTTGTTGCTGGAGACTTCTCAGCACCAGATGGTTCAGCGGGTGTTGGTCATTGATGTGCCGGAATCGGTGCAGATCGAGCGCACGGTGTTGCGCGACAAGACCAACGAGGAACAGGTGCGGGCGATTCTCAAGGCGCAGGCCAGTCGCGAAGAGCGCGTGAGCCGGGCCGATGATGTGATCGTCAATGACCGTGACCCGGCCTGGCTGAAAAGCGAGGTCGAGCGTCTGCATCACTTTTATTTAACTTTGCGTGGAGGCCAATGATGAGCCAACCAATGACCGTCGATTGCCCAACCTGCGGAGCGCCCGTGGAATGGAAGCCGGAGAGTAAATTTCGGCCGTTCTGTTCGGACCGGTGCAAGCTGATCGACCTGGGCGCCTGGGCGTCGGAAGAACATGCGATTCCGGTGGCGCCGGATGCTGAAGACGAGCTGTTTTCGGGTGACTTCGACCCTCGTCAACATTGATCTAAGTGGGCAGCCACACAGGACGAACAACGCCAGTGCTGCCATATCTCCCAAGAGCTGAGAGCATCCCGTCAACAAAAGCGAGCGGCGAGCGGGATGACGTTTTGTGTAAGCGTGCCTGCTCGCGAAGAGGCCGGTACATCCGCTGGATATCCAGCAGTTCCAATGCCGTCTTCGTGAGCAAGCTCACTACCACAATGGGCTAGCGGCAATTTCTTGAGCCGATAAGCACCGCCCCGCCCAACTTTATCTCCGCTCAAGTATTTCTTATCCCCTCAGCAGCGTTAAGCTTGGCGCCATGGATGACTCTGATTATCTGCGTCTTTTGACGAGCCAGGCCGAGCAAGCCAATGCGTTTCTGTCCAATGCGCGCAAGTGGGAGCGCGAACGTTGGGTGTGCGAGCGGTTGCTGCAGGGCCTGAATATTCCCCATCGTACTGACGACTTCCTGCCTGCCGGGCAAGAGCCGCCGGACGTACTGTTTCGCGACGCGTGTTTTGAAGTGTTCTTTGTCCTGGATGAAGGCCGTCGGCTCAACGATGAGTGGCGTGAAGAACTGCAACGTCGACGCAGCGCGTTTTCCCTCAGCCAACTGGTGCGGCGCGAAGCCAAACCCAAGCGCATTCCCGCTGCCGAGCTGCTCCGGCGCCTGGCACCCACGCTGCGCAAAAAGGCCCACAACTACAAAGAGCGTGGGCTGGATGTGGGCGAGCTGGACATCATTGCCTTCGCCAGCCTCAAGCGCGAGGTGCTCGACTTGAACAGCCACTTTCCGCCGCCCACCGAGTATTTGCGTCAGGGCTGGCGGTCACTCTCGCTGGTCGGGCCGACCTTCGCCCGGGTATTGTTCGCCCATCCGGATGCCCCGGATTTCCTGCGGACCAATCTGGGCCGCAGCGTGGTGTTTGATGTAGGAATCAGTTTATGAGCCCGTTGCAGGAATTGATCGCCGATGTACCTCAGCGCGGGCGTGTGCGCTGGATTGGCGTGCGCCCGGAATCCCGGGGCGAGATGGTTGAGCTGGACGCCGTGGAAGCCCGTCGCGAAGCAGGCCTGACGGGCGATCATGCCCGCCCCGGCCCGCGCAACGCTCGACAGGTGACGCTGATCCAGTGGGAACACTTTGCAGTGGTCAGTTCGCTGATGGGGCGGGCCGAGGACAATCCGGTGTTGCCCCAGGATTTGCGACGCAACATCGTGATCAGCGGCATCAACCTGTTCAGCCTGAAGAACCGACGCTTCCGCATCGGTCAGGCGATCTTCGAAACCACCGGCTGGTGCCAGCCCTGCGCGCGCCTTGAGCAGCGCCTGGGCCACGGCATTTTTCAGGCCGTTCGCGGCCATGGCGGAATCACCGCGCGAGTGATACAAAGCGGCATCGTGCGTCTGGACGACGTGTTGTGTATCGAGCCGATCGAACCGAGCGTCCATGACTTTAACGCAGCCAACAGCGCCGCCTCCTGATCCGGGTCAATGTTGATAAAGCGCCTCAAATGATCAGCGGCCTGAAACCTGCCGACCCAGCGCGTGTCGAAGCGTACATTCGAGCCCCCACCCCAAGTCGAGCGCTGGCCTTTTTGGCTTCGGCTGCTCCTTGGGGTGGTGCTCGGACCGGGCCCGTTGACCCATTTGCCGAGCGATCTGACGCTATGAGCTGCCTCGCGCTCGCGCGGGTTTCGCTGACACAGAATTCCTTAAGCCTTATGAGATATCTCCATGACCCATCGTATTGTGATTGTCGGCGGAGGCGCTGGCGGTCTGGAACTGGCTACCCGTCTGGGTAAAACCCTCGGCAAGAAAGGCAAGGCCAGCGTCACGCTGGTGGACGCCAATCTGACCCACATCTGGAAACCACTGCTGCACGAAGTGGCCGCCGGTTCGCTCAACTCTTATGAGGACGAACTGAACTACGTGGCGCAAGCCAAGTGGAACCATTTTCAGTTTCAGATGGGCCGCATGACCGGGCTGGACCGCGAGAACAAGCAGATCCACCTGGCCGAGACCCTCGACGAAAACGGCAATGCGCTGGTCCCGGCGCGCAGCCTGGATTACGACTCGCTGGTCATTTCCGTGGGCAGCACGACCAATGATTTCGGCACCAAAGGCGCGGCTGAGCACTGCCTTTTCCTCGACACGCGCAAGCAGGCCGAGCGCTTCCATCAGCAATTGCTGAATCGCTATTTGCAGGCCCACGCCAGCCAGAACGATGCGGCCGAAGAAATCAACGTCGCCATCGTCGGTGCCGGCGCGACCGGTGTCGAGCTGGCCGCAGAGCTGCACAACGCGGCGCATGAACTGGCGGCCTACGGGCTCGGCCAGATCAAGCCGGAAAACCTGCGCATCACCGTGATCGAGGCCGGGCCGCGCGTCCTCCCGGCACTGCCGGAGCGTATTGGCGGCCCGGTACACAAGACGCTGGAGAAACTCGGCGTGACGGTGCTGACCAACTCGGCGGTCAGCGAGGTGACAGCTGACAGCCTGGTGACTGCGACCGGTCAGGTGATTCCTGCAACGCTGAAGGTCTGGGCGGCGGGCATTCGCGCTCCGGCGTTTCTGGAGGGCATCGCCGGTCTTGAGACCAACCGCATCAATCAGCTGCAGGTGCGTCCGACGCTACAGACCACCCGCGACGACAGTATCTTCGCCTTCGGCGACTGCGCGGCCTGCCCGCAAAAAGGCACCGACCGCAATGTCCCGCCCCGTGCGCAAGCGGCGCATCAACAAGCGTCGTTGCTGGTGAAATCGCTGAAGCTGCGCATCGAGGGCGGCACGCTGCCCGAGTATCGCTATCAGGACTACGGCTCGCTGATCTCGCTGTCGAAGTTCTCGGCAGTCGGTAATCTGATGGGGAATCTGACCGGCAGTGTCATGCTCGAAGGCTGGCTGGCGCGGATGTTCTACGTTTCGCTGTACCGCATGCACCAGATGGCACTCTACGGCATGTTCCGCACGTTGATGCTCATGCTGGGCAGCCGAATCGGCCGCGGCACCGAGCCACGGATGAAGCTGCACTAAGGCTCAGTCCTACAGGTCCGCCGCGCCAGTGCGGCGGGCCTCATTCCTCGACATTCTGCACAACCTACCCCGCAACTCGTCTGCCACGAGCGCACGCCTGCGCTAAGGCATCACCTGCCCTTTGCCCAGATGCTTGGCCTTGTACATCCAGCGGTCGGCTTCGCGCATGAGTTCGTCAGGAGCCTTGCCCGAGCCGGGTTCGTACATGGAAAAGCCGATACTGGCGTTGCAGCGAATGACATCGCCTTTGATCGTGAGGGGCTGTGCAATCGCGACGAGGAGTTTCTGAGCCACTTCGCGGGCCTCCTCCACACCCGGCGTGATGCCTTCCAGGATCACGATGAATTCATCACCGGCCAGCCGCACCAGGCTGTCAGTCCTGCGAATGCAGCTCTGCAAACGTGTGGAAACAGCGCGCAGCAGATCATCCCCGGCATCGTGCCCGTAACTGTCGTTGATGACTTTGAACCCATCCAGATCGATGAACATCAACGCCAGCTGCAACCTGGAGCGGTCGGCACGGGCCTGAGCGATCGGCAACAGCGAGTCCAGCGCGCGGCGATTGTGCAGGCCGGTCAGGGCGTCATGTCGGGCTTCCTGCTCAAGCTCTTTGCGCGCTTGAATGTTCTGAATGATGGAGATGAAATATTCCAGCTCTCCGGCTTCGGACAGCTTCTTCGTGACGCTCAGATTGACCCAGACCGAGCTGCCGTTTTTGCGCAGGTAGCGCTTCTCCATCTGGTAGCTGTTGATTTGGCCGACACTCAACTGATGCAGCATCTCAAGATCACTGTCCAGATCGTCGGGGTGAGTGATGTCCTGAAACGTCAGGTGCTTGAGCTCATCGGGTGCGTAGCCAAGGACGTCGCACAGCGCGGCGTTGACGCTGATCCAGCCACCATCCGGCGCAACCAGCGCAATGCCCACCGAGGCCAGCTCGAACATCGAGCGATAGCCTGCCTCGCTGGCCTGAAACATTGCTTCGGAGCGGTTCTTCTGAATCCGCGTCAGCATCAGGTTTTCCCGCAGCTGCATTTCGCGGCTGACGATCTCGGCCAGGTCGTGGAGGATGGACAGCTCGTCTGGGGTAAGGATTCTGGGCCGTGCGTCAATGGCGCAAAGCGTGCCCACAGCGAAGCCCTGGCTGGTGCGTATGGGTACGCCGGCATAAAAGCGGACATGGGGATCGCCGGTGACCAGTTGGCTGTTGCAGAACCGCGCGTCCTCGATGGCATCGGGCACCACAAGCTCGGTGGCCTCAAGGATGGCGTGCGCACAGAAAGCGAGCTCCCGCGGCAACTCGACAGCCTCAAGCCCCACTCGGGACTTGAACCACTGGCGGTCCTGATCCACCAGCGATATCAGGGCAATCGGCACGTTCAGCACTTGCGCCACCAGACGAGTGATCCGGTCCAGCGCGACCTCGGGTGGGGTGTCGAGTACTTCGAGAAGATGCAGCGCTTCAAGTCGCTGTTGCTCGAATGAAGGAGTTGGCGACTTCATAACACGGCCGATCCTGAAAAGACTGCCTGAAGTCTATACCCGGCCTCATGAATCCGCACCGGAGCGACGTGTAAATAACTGACCTGGCCGTGGCAATTGATCACGCTATCAAAGAAGGAATTCTGTCACGCCTTGTCATAAAAACGTGCTGTTTGCTGTGATCCCATCAACGCATCTCACCCCGATGTCGCTCGATTACAGGAAGTCATCCATGTCGCAGCTCTCCCGACTGATGCTGGCCGCAGGCCTTGGCATCGCGCTCAATCTATCCATGGCCGCCACGGCAGGCGCAGCGTCCGAGGTCACCGGCGCCGGCTCCACGTTTATTTATCCGGTGCTGTACAAGTGGGCGACTGACTACAACCAGAAGACCCAGATCAAGGTTAACTACCAATACATCGGCTCTGGCGCAGGGATTGCGCTGATCAAGGAAGGCGCCGTGGATTTCGGTGCGACCGACCGGCCGATGAGCTCGGCAGACCTGCAATCCTTCGGGCTGCAGCAGTTTCCCTCTGTGATCGGCGGCATCGTACCGGTCATCAACATCGCTTCGATAAAACCCGGCACCCTGAAATTCACAGGCCCAGTGCTGGCCGACATCTACCTGGGGAAGATCAGCAAATGGAATGACCCGGCCCTCGCCGCCCTCAACCCGGGCGTGAAACTGCCTGACGCGAAAATCAGCGTCGTGTACCGCTCGGATGATTCCGGCACCACGTTTAACTGGGTCAGCTATCTGGCGAAGGTCAGCCCGCAATGGAAGAGTCAGCTCGGGGCAAGCGCATCGGTGCACTGGCCGGTGGGCATGGGCAGCAAGGGCAGCGAGGGCGTGGCGACGTACGTGAAACAGGTGCCGAACTCGATCGGCTACGTCGAGTACGCCTACGTCAAACAGCAGAAGTTGAATTATGGGCTGTTGCAGAACGCTGCCGGCACGTTCGTGACGCCGAGCACCGAAAGCTTTCAGGCGGCAGCCGCGACGGCAGACTGGAAAAACGCGAAGGATTTTGACCTGTCGATGCTCGACGCGCCGGGGGAAAACGCTTACCCGATCACCGCAGCGACGTTCATCGTGATGTACAGGCAACCCAAGGACGCTGATCGTCAGAAGACCGTCCAGGATTTCTTTCGCTGGACGCTGGAGAGCGGGCAGGAACACGCACGCTCGCTGGACTTCGCGCCGATCCCGGATGACCTGAAAAATCAGATCGAGGCGTACTGGGCTAATCCGCCCAAGGCTCAGTGAAAGCCAGAAACGAAAAAAGCGTCCCGAGGGACGCTTTTTTGTAGCTTCAGCGCGAGTGGCGTTGAAGCGGTATTTTCTGCCCGGATACTGCTTAGGCGAAAATGGTCGGGGTAAGGGGATTCGAACTCCTGACATCCTGCTCCCAAAGCAGGCGCGCTACCGGACTGCGCTATACCCCGGTGAAACATGAAAACACCCTAAGGCGTTTCCAGAGCGGGTGACGCGAATGGCGTCACTCCCTAAGATCCAACCCGATGAAGCCAGGTCAAAAATGGTGGGTCGTGTGGGATTCGAACCTACGACCAATTGGTTAAAAGCCAACTGCTCTACCAACTGAGCTAACGACCCAAATAATGGTCGGGGTAAGGGGATTCGAACTCCTGACATCCTGCTCCCAAAGCAGGCGCGCTACCGGACTGCGCTATACCCCGACGGTACTACCTCTTGAAATTGGCTCCGTGACCAGGACTCGAACCTGGGACCCAATGATTAACAGTCATTTGCTCTACCGACTGAGCTATCACGGAACGATCTTTTCAAATCTATCAATTTCAGATGCAGCGTTTGACGCGCTTCAACACAACAAATTCAGTAATTTTGCACCAAACGAATTTGGCGTTTACCTCACTGAACCTACCGCATTTTCAGCCTCTTCGACCTGTCTGCATCGCTGCGTTCACGTCTCTGAGGCGCGCTATTCTACATTTCCAGAAACACCTGTCAACCCTCTAAATTGCTTTCAAGACAATGATTTGCGAATTTTTTGCGGATCGCCCTCAACCTCGCGAAAATCCTGCGCTCGGCGAATAAATCACCGCGCATAAAAAAGGGCCCCCACCAGGAGAGCCCTCTGCGCCTCTATATAGAAGTGCGGATCAGCCAAAGACGATCTCGTCGTCCTGCACCGTGCCTCTGATGCTGGTACCAGGCATGAAGCCACCCGACAGAATCAACTGAGCCAGCGGGTTTTCGATCCAGCGCTGGATGGCCCGCTTGAGCGGCCGCGCGCCATACACAGGGTCGTAGCCGACAGCGATCAGCTTGTCCATCGCCTCGCTGGACAGCTCCAGTCCCAGATCGCGCTCCGCCAGACGCTTGCGCAGTCGGCCGAGTTGAATCTCGGTGATGCCTGCGATCTGATCGCGGGCCAGCGGTTCGAAGATCACCACTTCGTCCACCCGATTGATGAACTCCGGACGGAAGTGCGTGGTGAGCGCATCCATGACCGCCGCGCGCTGCCCTTCCCGATCACCCACCAGCTCCTGGATGCGAGCCGAGCCGAGGTTGGAGGTCATGACGATCACGGTATTACGGAAATCCACCGTACGCCCGTGACTGTCGGTCAGACGCCCGTCTTCGAGCACTTGCAGCAGGACGTTGAAGACGTCCGGGTGCGCTTTCTCGACTTCGTCCAGCAGGATGACCGAGTAAGGCTTGCGGCGTACCGCTTCGGTCAGATAACCGCCTTCTTCGTACCCGACATAGCCAGGTGGCGCGCCGATCAGACGAGCCACGGAATGTTTTTCCATGAACTCAGACATGTCGATGCGCACCATGGCCTCTTCGGTGTCGAACAGGAACTCCGCCAGCGCCTTGCACAGCTCGGTCTTACCCACACCGGTTGGGCCGAGGAACATAAACGAGCCGCTCGGACGATTCGGGTCCGACAACCCGGCACGCGACCGGCGCACCGCGTTGGCCACGGCGACAACCGCTTCGTTCTGGCCGATCACCCGCTGGTGCAGCAGCTCTTCCATTTTCAGCAGCTTGTCACGCTCGCCTTCGAGCATCTTCGAAACCGGAATGCCGGTCCACTTGGACACGACTTCGGCAATCTCTTCCTCGGTCACCTTGCTGCGCAGCAGCTGGTTTTCCGGCTTGCCGTGCTGGTCGACCATCTGCAGGCTGCGTTCCAGATCGGGAATCACGCCGTATTGCAATTCGGCCATGCGGTTGAGGTCGCCCTTACGCCGCGCCGCTTCCAGTTCCTGGCGGGACTGCTCAATCTTCTGCTGGATCTGTGCAGAACCGGTCACTTCCGCTTTTTCGGAGGTCCAGATTTCTTCGAGGTCGGCGTATTCCCGCTCAAGGCGCTGAATCTCTTCCTGGAGCTTTTCCAGGCGCTTGATCGCGGCCTCGTCGTCTTCCTTCTTCAGCGCCTGCGCTTCCACCTTCAGCTGGATCAGGCGACGTTCAAGACGGTCGAGCACTTCCGGCTTGGAGTCGATCTCCATGCGGATGCGGCTGGCGGCTTCGTCGATCAGGTCGATGGCTTTGTCCGGCAGTTGCCGGTCGGTGATGTAGCGGTGGCTGAGCTTGGCGGCCGCAATGATTGCGCCGTCAGTGATCGCCACCTTGTGGTGAACCTCATAGCGCTCTTTGAGGCCGCGCAAGATGGCGATGGTGTCTTCTTCGCTCGGCTCATCCACCAGCACTTTCTGGAAGCGACGCTCGAGGGCAGCGTCCTTCTCTATGTATTGGCGGTACTCGTTGAGCGTCGTGGCGCCCACGCAATGCAACTCACCCCGGGCCAGCGCCGGCTTGAGCATGTTGCCGGCATCCATCGAGCCTTCGGCCTTGCCGGCACCGACCATGGTGTGCAGCTCGTCGATGAACAGGATGATCTGCCCTTCCTGCTTCGACAGTTCGTTGAGCAGGCCTTTCAGGCGCTCTTCGAATTCGCCACGGAACTTGGCACCCGCGATCAGTGCGCCCATGTCCAGCGACAGCAGACGCTTGCCTCGCAGCCCGTCCGGCACTTCGCCGTTGATGATGCGCTGGGCAAGGCCCTCGGCGATGGCGGTTTTACCCACGCCAGGCTCACCGATCAGCACAGGGTTGTTCTTGGTCCGACGCTGCAGTACCTGGATGGTCCGACGGATCTCGTCGTCGCGGCCAATCACCGGGTCGAGCTTGCCTTCCTCGGCGCGCTTGGTCAGGTCGACGGTGTACTTGTCCAGCGCCTGACGGGATTCCTCGGCGTTCGGGTCGTTGACGGCATCGCCGCCCCGCAGGTTGCTAATGGCGTTTTCCAGGGCTTTCTTGCTGACGCCCTGGCCGAGCAGCAGCTTGCCGAGTTTGCTGTTCTCGTCCATCGCGGCGAGCAACACCAGCTCGCTGGAGATGAACTGATCGCCCTTCTGCTGAGCCAGACGATCGGCCTGGTTCAACAGGCGCGCCAGATCCTGCGACATGTTCACGTCGCCAGTCGGGTTCTGGATCTTCGGCAGTTGGTCGAGCTCTTTGGTCAGCGCGGTGCGCAGGCTGTTGATATCGAAGCCCACTTGCAGCAGCAAAGGCTTGATCGAACCGCCCTGCTGCTCAAGCAGCGCCTGCATCAGGTGCGCGGGTTCGATAGCCGGATGATCCAGGCCCACCGCCAGTGATTGAGAATCTGAGAGAGCGAGTTGTAATTTGCTGGTTAAACGGTCAATACGCATTCTTCACCTTCCTATATGGGCAGGCCGGAGCAATGAACACACCTAATAAAGAAAACCTGCCAGATGGTTCTTTAGATGCGGTCGATTAGGCAGGATTCAAGCGCGCACTGGTTGACATGGGTCAACATTAGCTTGAAGGAGAGGATTCGGGAGGAATGAGTGGAGCGGCGGAGGCTACCGGGCTTCGACCCAGACAAGCGAAGCGAAGCGTCCAGTGCGTGCGCCACGGCGATAAGAAAAGAAGCGCTCATCGTTATAGGTCGAAAAACCGCCGCCGTAGACCGCTGTGACACCGTGGGCAGCGAGACGCAGACGCGCCAACTGATAGATGTCGGCCATGAATTTGCCGGCGTTGGCGCCCGGCACGAACGCATCGGCCGTCTCGGGGTGCATGGCTATAAAGGCTTCACGCACTTCGGGACCGACTTCGAATGCCTGCGGCCCGATGGCAGGGCCAAGCCAGACGAGGATGTCGGATGACGCATCGGCAAAACTGTCCACAGTCGCCTCAAGCACACCTGCCGCCAGACCGCGCCAACCTGCATGGGCAGCGGCGACCTGAGTACCGGCTTTGTTGCAGAACAGGGCCGGCAGGCAATCAGCCGTCATGATGGTGCAGGCAACGCCCGGGGTTCGGCTCCAGCTGGCATCAGCCTGAAGTACATCTGCCGGTGCAGCCTCGACGACGTCAATACCGTGAACCTGCTTCAGCCATGCAGGCTGAACGTGCAGGCGTGTGGTCAGCGCCGAACGGTTATGTGCAACGGCTGCCGGATCGTCATCAACGTGATCGCCGAGATTGAAGCTGTCGAACGGCGCCACACTGACACCGCCCGAACGCGTCGTGACGCACGCTTTGACACCCGCCGGCGCAGGCCAGTCGGGAATCAGCCAGTCCGTCACGCGCTCAGTCATCCGATGAACGCTTCGCGGTCTTGCTTGAGCAGGGTCAGCAGCCAGACAAAGTCGTCCGGCAGCGGCGATTCCCAGCTCATGCGCTTACCGGTCGTCGGATGATCCAGTTCAAGGAAACGCGCATGCAGCGCCTGACGCGGGAAGTGTTTCAGCGATTCGACCATGGTGACACTGGCTGCAGGCGGAATACGGAAACGACCGCCGTAGGCAGGATCGCCGACCAGCGGGAAGTTGATGTGGGCCATGTGTACGCGGATCTGGTGGGTGCGCCCGGTTTCCAGCTTCACCCGCACGTGGGTGTGCGAACGGAAACGCTCCAGAACCCGGTAGTGGCTGACCGCAGGCTTGCCGCCTTCCATGACCGCCATGCGCTGACGCTGCTGGCCATGACGACCGATGGGTGCGTTGATCTTGCCACCCGAGGTCACCACGCCGATGACGATGCACTCATAGATGCGGCTGACGCTGCGATTCTGCAGTTGGGTGACCAGTTGCGTCTGCGCCTGGATGGTCTTGGCGACCACCATCAGACCGGTGGTGTCCTTGTCCAGGCGGTGCACGATGCCGGCACGCGGGACATTGATGATGTCCGGCACGTGATGCAGCAAGGCGTTGAGCAGGGTGCCGTCGGCATGACCTGCTGCCGGATGCACCACCAGACCGGACGGCTTGTTGATCACCAGGATCTGGTCGTCTTCGTAGACGATATCGAGCTCGATGTCCTGCGCGATCCACTCGCCCTGGGCTTCCTGCTCGGCTTTGAGGAGCAGAACGGCGCCGCCATGCACGATGTCACGCGGGCGCAAAGCGCCGCCATCCACAGTCAGGCGGCCGTCTTTGATCCAGGCGGAAAGGCGCGAGCGCGAGTGCTCTGCGAATAGTTGGGCGGCGACTTGGTCGAGGCGTTGACCGCCCAATTCGGACGGCACCTCTGCGCGGAGTTCTATGATCTCAGACATGCTCAAACTAGGAGGTGGCACTGGCCTTTGGTTTCGGCTGTGCGCTTGTGGTTAAATACGGCGTCTTTTGTCCCGGGGGTTCCACGGGGCGCCCATCATAACAGGACGGTCCTGCGCAAGACAGCAGGCCGTTATAGGGACGCAAGCCGCCATGCAAGTGAAACACCTGCTGCTGATAGCCATCCTCGGACTTACTGTTGCCTGTTCTTCGAAGAAAGAAGTCATCGACGAAAACCTCAGTGAAGTCGAGCTGTACCAGCAGGCGCAGGCCGATCTGGACAACAACAGCTATAACAGCGCCACCGAGAAGCTCAAGGCGCTGGAGTCGCGTTATCCGTTCGGTCGCTATGCTGACCAGGCGCAACTCGAGCTGATCTACGCCAACTACAAGAATGGCGAGCCCGAGGCTGCCAAGTCGGCGGCCGAGCGTTTCATTCGTCTGCACCCGCAACACCCGAACGTCGACTACGCCTATTACCTCAAGGGCCTGACCTCGTTCGACCAGGACGTCGGCATCATTGCCCGCTTCCTGCCGCTGGATCAGACCAAGCGTGACCCGGGCGCTGCTCGCGATTCGTACAACGAGTTCGCCCAGCTGACCAGCCGCTACCCGAACAGCCGCTACGCCCCTGACGCCAAGCAGCGCATGATTTACCTGCGCAACCTGCTGGCGGCCTACGAGATTCACGTTGCCGACTACTACCTGACCCGTCAGGCTTACGTCGCAGCGGCCAACCGCGGTCGTTACGTTGTCGAAAACTTCCAGGAAACCCCATCGGTCGGTGACGGCCTGGCGGTCATGGTCGAGGCTTATCAGCGTCTGCACCTGGACGACCTGGCTGAAACCAGCCTGGAAGTCCTGAAAACCAACTATCCAGATCACCCGCAGCTGGTAGATGGCAAGTTCGAAGCGCGCACGGCAGAGGCCGACAACCGTTCCTGGCTGTCCAAGGCGACCCTGGGTCTGATTGAAAGCCGTCCGCCGCTGCCGCCAGGACAAACCCGCGCCAATCAGGACGTGATCAAGCAGTATCAGGACGCCAAGGAAGCCATCCCTGCCGAACTCTTGCCTGAGAACCAGTCGGCTGACGAAGAGAAGAAAAACGATGACGACGACGGCACGCCGAAAAGCCGCTCGATCTTCAGCTACATGACCTTTGGCCTGTTCGACTGATTCAGTCCCTGCCAAACGTCAGCTAAAAGAGGCCCTTCGGGGCCTTTTTTCATGCCCGACCACTTTCCGACAGCATCCGGCGATGGAGATGACTGTGCGCCCGACATCCGCTTGGCTACACTGCGCGCTCTTCACTTCATAAGCTGACAGACATGATTCGCTTGATTATGTGGCTCGCCCTGATTGTGGCGGTCGTCTGGTTTTTCAAACGCCTGGTCAAAGGCCCTGCCCCACGCCCGAAGCCCGCAACGCCGGAACTCGACGCAGCGCCCATGGTGCGTTGCGCGCAATGTGGCGTGCATGTCCCCCGCGATAGCGCGCTGAGCCAAAACCAGCAATGGTATTGCACCGAAGCGCACCGTTTGCAGGGCCCCGCTGCACGTGACCGCTGACAGCCTGTCGCTGGCGACGCCTCAGGCCCAACGCATCCTGCGGCTGTATCACCTCTATCGTCTGAGCATCGGCGTGCTGCTGGTGCTGCTGATCTCCAGCAGCCTGGACGCCGAATTGCTGGAGCTGGCCGACATCGAGCTGTTCCGCATCGGCTGCTGGCTGTATCTGGTCTTCAACATCCTTGTCGTGGTGCTGCTCGAACGCCCGAGCCGCCAGGGGCAACTGTTCTCCCTCGCCATGGCCGACACGCTGATGCTGGCGGCGCTGTTCTACGCCGGGGGCGGTGCACCGAGCGGCATTGGCAACCTGATCATCGCCTCGGTGGCGATCAGCAACGTGCTCCTGCGCAAGCGAACCGGCCTGCTGATTGCCGCGCTGTCAGCCATCGGCATCATCTATCTGACCTTCTACATCAGCTATCACAAGCCCTCTGCCGCCAACCATTTCGTGCAGGCCGGCTCGCTGGGCGCCCTGTGCTTTGCGGCGGCCCTGCTGGTCCAGGCCCTGTCACGCCGCTTGCAGCTCAGTGAAGACATCGCCGAACGTCGCGCCGCTGACGTCGACAACCTTGAAGAACTCAACGCGCTGATCCTGCAGCGCATGCGCACCGGCATTCTGGTGCTCGACGAGGACCACAAAGTACTGCTCGCCAACCAGAGCGCGCTGAATTTACTGGGCCACGAGCGCTTGCTGGGCGAAATCGTCGACGCCTATTCGCCGCAACTGGTCGAGCGCCTGGGTCAATGGATGACCAACCCGTCGATGGCCCCGCGCAGCATCACCACTTCGGCCATTGGTCCGGTGCTGCGTCCGGGTTTCATCCCACTGGCACGCGGCAGTCATCGCCACACGTTGGTATTTCTCGATGACCTGTCGCAGATTTCCCAACAGGCCCAGCAGCTCAAACTGGCCGCGCTGGGCAGACTGACCGCCGGTATTGCCCACGAGATCCGCAACCCGCTGGGCGCCATCAGTCATGCCGCGCAACTGCTGCTGGAATCGGAGGAACTGACCGCGCCGGACCGGCGTCTCAATCAGATCATTCACGATCAATCGCGGCGGATGAATCTGGTGATCGAGAACGTTCTGCAGCTGTCTCGTCGACGTCAGACCGAACCCCATCTGCTCGATCTCAAGCAATGGCTGGAGGCGTTCGTCGTTAACCTTCGGGATGAGCTAACGGCGGGTCAAAGCGTGCATCTGGACATCGGCGCAGGCGTGCTCAGTACGCAGATGGACGCCGAACAATTGCAGCAGGTGATGAGCAATCTGGTGCAAAACGGTTTGCGCTACAGCGGCCAGCTCCACGAACACGCGCAAGTTTGGCTAAGGTTGTTTCAAGCCCCGTTCAGCGAACTGCCGACGCTGGACGTCCTCGACGACGGGCCAGGCGTTGCCGAAGAGCATCTGGCCAAAATCTTCGAACCCTTCTTCACCACCGAAAGCAAAGGAACCGGCCTGGGCCTGTATCTCTCGCGCGAGTTGTGCGAAAGCAATCAGGCGAGCCTCAATTACATTCCACGGGAAGGTGGCGGAAGCTGCATGCGAATGACCTTCGCCCATCCGTTCAAGCTGAGCTGAACATGAGCCAACGGCAAAAGATCCTGATCGTCGACGATGAGCCGGACATTCGCGAGCTGCTGGAAATCACGCTCGGTCGGATGAAACTGGACACCCGCAGTGCGCGCAACGTCAAGGAAGCGCAAGAGTGGCTGGCCCGCGAGCCGTTCGACCTGTGCCTGACCGACATGCGCTTGCCCGATGGCAACGGCCTGGAGTTGGTGCAACACATTCAGAAACGCCACAACCAGGTACCGGTGGCGATGATCACCGCCCATGGCAGCCTCGACACGGCGATCCATGCACTGAAAGCCGGCGCGTTCGATTTCCTGACCAAGCCGGTCGACCTGACACGCTTGCGTGAGTTGGTGTCCAGCGCCCTGCGCCTGCGCACCGCGCCTGCCGAAGAAAACCGCATTGACCATCGCCTGCTGGGCAGCTCCCCGCCGATGCAGGCGCTGCGCAAGCAGATCGCCAAACTGGCGCGCAGCCAGGCGCCGATCTACATCAGCGGCGAATCGGGCAGCGGCAAAGAACTGGTCGCCCGGCTTATTCATGAGCAAGGCCCGCGCGCCGAGCAGCCGTTTGTGCCGGTCAATTGTGGCGCGATCCCTTCAGAGCTGATGGAAAGCGAATTTTTCGGACATCGCAAAGGCAGCTTCACCGGCGCCCACGAAGACAAGCCCGGGCTGTTTCAGGTCGCCCACGGCGGCACCCTGTTTCTCGATGAAGTGGCTGATCTGCCGCTGGCGATGCAGGTGAAACTGCTCCGCGCGATCCAGGAAAAGTCCGTTCGCGCCATCGGCGGTCAGCAGGAGCAAGTGGTGGATGTTCGCGTGCTGTGCGCGACCCACAAGGACCTTAATCAGGAAGTGGCTGCCGGGCGTTTCCGGCAGGATTTGTATTACCGACTGAACGTCATCGAGCTGCGCGTGCCGCCGTTGCGCGAACGTCGCGAAGACATCGAAGAGATCGCCAACAGCGTACTGCGCCGCCTGACCGAGTACGCCGGTGAGCCAGCGACCGTCCTACCGCCCCATGCGCTGGCGGCCCTCAAGGGCTATCGCTTCCCCGGCAACGTGCGCGAGCTGGAAAACATGCTTGAGCGGGCATACACGCTGTGCGAAGACGATCAGATCGACACCGCGGACCTGCGCCTGGCCGAGCCATCACGCCCCGCCGAGGAGAACGGCCCGAGCCTGGCCAACATTGATAACCTGGAAGACTACCTGGAAAGCATCGAGCGCAAACTGATCCTGCAGGCGCTGGAGGAAACCCGCTGGAATCGCACGGCGGCAGCGCAGCGTTTGAATTTGACGTTCAGGTCGATGCGTTATCGGTTGAAGAAGTTGGGATTGGAGTGATGGATTACGCCGCGCTGGACAGGTCCCAAAAAGGGACCTATCGTTCCCTTTTTGGGACTTATCTAGACAGATCCCTATGAACATCGGCGACGCGCTCTTCACCACGACTCAGCAACGAGTGCTGGGCCTGCTCTTCGGCAATCCGGAGCGGAGCTTCTATACCAACGAAATCAGTCGCTGGGTCCAGGTCGGCAAAGGCAGCACAACTCGTGAGCTGGAGAAATTGCACTCAGCAGGTTTGCTGACCGCAACCCGGCAGGGCAACCAAATCCATTATCAGGCGAATCCTGAAAGTCCGGTGTACCCCGAACTGACTGGCCTTGTGCGCAAAACATTCGGCATCGCCGATCACCTTCGAGTGGAGTTGCTGCCTTTCGCAGACCAGATTCAGCGAGCGTTTATCTACGGCTCGGTTGCGAAAGGGACCGCCAACACATCCAGCGACCTAGATCTGATGCTGATCGGTGAAGGCGTCAGCTACAGCGAAGTGATGGAGCGTATGATCCCGCTCGAAGAGATGCTGGGCAGGCCCATCAACCCAACGCTCTACACGCCGTCGGACTGGAAAGCGAAGCTCGCCACCGGCAACAGCTTCGTGACCCGAGTGGCAGAGCAGGAAAAGATCGACATCATCGGAAGCGATTAGGGAGAACCCACGGAATGGGCAACGAGCCTTTGGCGAACTTGGTACGTACCGGCGGATTGAAAGCCGAGCCTGCTGACAAGAACGAATATCGGACTGGTCCGCTCGGCCCTTGATAGGCTGTTGGACGCTCATAATTCCGCTCTTTCATACGCCAGCCGTTTTGATCTGGCCTATAACGCTGCACACGCAATGGCGCTGTCGGCACTGCGCCTGAAAGGATACCGGTCGGACCGCCGCTATCTTGTGTTTCAGTGCCTTCCACACACGCTGAATCTGGATAAAGTGCAGGTACGGCTCTTTGCGCTTTGCCACGAGCGCAGAAACCTCGCTGAGTACGAAGGCTACATGGATATCGATGACGCGTTGCTTGCGGAGCTACTCACGAGTACCGAAGCACTTCGAGGGCTACTGGCGTCGGAGATGGCCGCTCATGGTTACAGTCTCCCCTCTGGCGCATAAGCCGCTTCATCAATAATCGGCCTTTCCCCGACCAGCAAATCCGTCAGCAACTGACACGAAGCCGGCGCCAGCACCAGGCCGTTGCGGTAATGGCCACAGTTGAGCCACAAGCCGTGATGATTCGGCACCGGCCCGATGAATGGAATGCCGTCAGGCGACCCCGGTCGCAACCCCGCCCAGTGCCTGACCACGTGCGCATCCGCCAGCGCGGGGATCAATTCGATCGCCGAAGCTTTCAAGCTTTCCAGAGCATTTTCAGTGGGGGTCTTATCAAAGCCTTCGTGTTCGAGCGTACTACCGATGAGGATATGCCCGTCACGCCGGGGGATGGCGTAACGGCCCTTGGCGAGGATCATGCTCGGCAGAAAGTCGGCGGCGCATTTGTAGAGAATCATCTGACCTTTGACCGGCTCAACAGGCAGCGCCAGCCCCAGTTTGCCAAGTAGATCCCCGCTCCATGCGCCGGCCGCCAGCACCACACTGTCGCCCAGCACATCGCCCCCGTCCGTCGTGACACCCAGGACGCGATCACCTTCGCGCACAAAGTCGATGACCTGGCAGTGCTCGCGAATCACCACGTTGGGCAATGCCAGTAACGCAGCCTTGAGCGACTTGACCAGACGCGGATTGCGGACGTTAGCGACGTCGGCCATGTGCACCGCTCGCGAATAGCCGCCGCCCATGACCGGCACGGCGTCGTAGACCGCAGAAATATCCACCGACGTCAGCGGACGATTCACACGCGCTGCCCATTCGAGCGCCTCAGCTTCGTCGTCCAAGTCCAGCCAGTAAAGGCCGGTTTTGTGGACTTGCGGATCGATGCCGGTCATTGCCAGCAAGCGCTCGGCGAGCTGTGGATAAAAATCCTGCGACCAGTGCGAGAGTGCCGTTACGGCGGGGCTGTAGCGCCACGGGTAAAGCGGAGACACAATGCCGCCACCGGCCCAGGAGGATTCCTGGCCGACTTCCGATCGGTCGATCAGCGTTACGCTTCGGACTTTGGAGGCGAGGTTGAAGGCGGTCAGAAGGCCGATGACGCCGCCGCCGATGATAATGATGTGTTGCCCGGACATGCTGAACCCAACCATCCACGAATTATATGCGCCGCAATCCGCCCGTCAGATGGCAATCAACCTGACGCGAACGCAGCCGAAGAAATACTGTGTGCCACCGGTCCGCCGAAAATTCCCGAACATCTACTACTTAGCGACTTAGGAGCTGAGTAGTATCACCATATTTCAATGCAAAAAATGGAATTTCCTTGATGGATCTCAGCTCTGGTCTGACGCGCCCGAATCCGCGTCGCAGCTGGCAATGTCCTGACAAGGGCGTTAATGGCGGGTTTACGTTGATCGAGCTGATCGTGACCGTAATGATCGTTGGCATTTTTGCCGCCATTGCGGTGCCGAGTTTCGTCAGCCTGATTCACCGCAGTAACGTGAGGGCAGGGGCCGATGAGCTTTATAACCTGCTGCAATACTCTCGAGCGGAAGCGGTGACTCGTAGTACGCCTGTCACCATTGCGGCCCCCGGGAGCAGTAGCGCCAACTGGGCGGGAGATCTCTCGGTCAAAACGACTCAGCAGACGCTGAGACAAATTGGCGCCTCGGGGCTGCAATCCGGTATCACGATTACGACCGCAGTGGGCAGCATTGCTTTCTCGCCGACAGGTACATCCTCTGCCACAGCCTGCTTCCAGGTCTCATACGCCAATGACGCCTCCGTTATACCGCAGTTTATCTCTGTGCAGTCCAGTGGACGCATCGCTCCTCCCGTCTCGACGCGCCCTGGGGGATGCTGATGAACGGTAGCTTCGCGCGCGGTCGCTCAGCTGGTTTCAGCATGATCGAAGTCCTGGTCAGCCTGCTCATTATTGTAGTGGGTGTGCTTGGCATGGTTGCCCTTCAAAGCAAGGCCATTCCCTACACTCAGGATTCTGTTCAGCGTAATACCGCGATCATGCTTGTGGACGATCTCGTCGAAATCATTCGCAGCGCACCCGCGGATTGCACCACCGGCAATTCATGCCTGAAGGCGCCGGGCGCCTCGTTCCCAAGTCCCGCTTCAGACTGCACACCTTCACCGTCAGCGCTGTCCGAGCAGATCGGTTGCTGGGCATCACGTGCAGGCACCATGTTGCCAGGCGCCGACAGCCTGCTTGACTCGGACAGCTTCTACATCTGCAAAACACCTACGCCAGGCGATGTATCAGCCTGCACGACCTCAAGCGCAACGAACGCCGATCTGGAGATTCAGGTTGCCTGGAAGGTCAAGAACGCCGCTGACTGCATGACCGGCTCCAGTCTCACGACGCCAGGTACCTGCACCTATCGCTTGAGGACACGCATCAAATGAAAGCCTTAGCTAACCGGCAAAAAGGCCTGTCACTGATCGAGCTAATGGTCGCGATGGTCATCGGCCTGCTCCTGATCCTCGGCGTGACTCAGATTTTCATCAGCAACCAGCGGACTTATCTTTTTCAGCAAGCGCAGATGGGCAATCAGGAAAATGGCCGTTTCACCTTGGCCATCCTGAGCCAGGAATTGTTGAAAGCCGGCTATCGCAGCAGCCTCGGCGCCGTAATTCCCGCCGACAACTCTCTGAGCGGCTGCAATTTTCCACTGGGCGCCTCCGTCGTGGCGATATCCGAATCCGCCTTGTGCGTTCAGTATCAGGCCACCAGCAAACTCGACGTCACCTGCCAGGGAACGGCCTTGGCGACGGGGGACAAAGACAGCATCACTGCACCCTATTCGGCGAAGCCGGTGCCGGCCACCGTGCGCCCGAAAATTGTCCAGAAAATAGCCTTCGATTCTGACAACAAAGCCATTACATGCACCAACGGCGCCATCACTCAGCAGCTCGTGAGCGGTGTCCAGGATCTGCGCTTTGAATATGGATCGGACCCTACTGACCCGAAAGCCGTCACCAAATACACTGCTACTGCGCCGACCGGTACCATTGCGGCGGTCCGTTACAGCGCTTTGATGCAGAGCTCGGGCACACCGATGATCCGGGATACAACCACGGATATTTCACTCGCGCTCAAAGACTGGAACGGGCGCTATGGCACCAGCTACAACGATACGAAAGGTATTTATCAAATTGTGCAGGGGACCATCATGATCCGGAATCAGATGCCATGAGGCCCCCGATCAATACGCTTGCGCGCTGGCAACACCGCAACCAGACCGGCGCCACTCTTCTGGTGGCGCTGATGATGCTGTTGATCATCACGTTGCTTGCACTTTCCAGCATGCGGGGGGTGTCGCTCGAATCCCGGATCACCGGTAACCTCAGGCTCCAGAAGACCCTGACCAACGCCGCCGAAGCGGGGCTCCGAATCGGTGAGCTGAGCATTAACCAGTGGCAATGCACTACGATCGCCGGCAATACGAACAAGCCCTGCATGCGTGTCCCGACGACCTTGGTAAACGGCGATTATCTACCGGCATTCACCGCCGCCAACAGCGCCAATATCAATTTGGTTACCACATATCAATACAACCCGGCCACCGGCAATAACGTCGAGATTGAATGGTATGTGACCGATTTGAAGTTCCTGGACGGTCAGGCGCAGAACAACTGTGCGCTTCTGGCCAGAGACTGCGGCCGTCACTATTACGAAATCACCGCCTGCGCTTCCAACGTCAGATGCTCCAGCGACACAACCACGCAACGCGTCATCCTTCGCACGGTTTTTGCCGTTTCCGACTCTTAAGCGCCTGCCAGACAGTGAACGACCATGAATAAGCCAATCACGCTCAGCAGTTTCATCGTAGCACTGGCCTGTCTGATCCTGCTGCCGTTCGGCGTGGCGTACGCTGCCGTGAGCCAGGTCCCCGCGCAGCTGCCGCTGTTCCTGAACAACTCCGTACCGCCGCTGAACATGCTGGTAGTGGGCCGCGACCACAAGTTGTTTTTCCCTGCCTATAACGACGCCTCCGACTTGGACGGTGACGGCTCTATCGATATTCGTTATAAGCCCTCAATTACTTACCTGGGCTATTTCGATTCACTCACGTGCTACAGCTACAACAATGGTTACTTCTCGGCGCAGTCGAAAACGACAGTTGCGAACCTCAAAAAATGCCCGGGAAACTGGAGCGGTGATTACCTTAATTACCTGACGACCTCACGCGCCGATGCGCTGCGCAAAGTGCTCTATGGCGGCTATCGCGAGGTAGACACCACCTCGCAGACCATTCTTACCCGCGCCTATATTTCGACCGACGCGCACACGTGGGGCAAGGAGTACTCAAGCCGTAACGTGGATGGTTACGACCTGTCGGACTACACCCCGCTGTCGAATCCCAGTGCCGGCAACTACACGCTCTTCGCCAACAACACACAGAGCAGCGCGCCGTTGCTGCGCGTGCTATCCAATGTGTCGAACATTCGCATCTTTGGCTGGGTATCTCGGGAAGTGACCCAGGGCGGGTCCAAGGCAACCAATACCAACTTTAGCGACGTCGATGTTTCCCCCACCAACTACCAGGTACGGGTCGAGGTCTGTAAATCAGGCTTCATCGAAAGCAACTGCAAGCTCTATCCCAATGGCACCTATAAACCCACAGGCATCCTTCACGATTACGGTGAAGGCAACCAGATGTACTTCGGACTTGTAACGGGCACCTACCAGAACAATATTCAGGGAGGTGTAGTCCGCAAGGCGATGGGCAGCTTCTCGGCCGAGATCGATGCCTCGACGGGAATCTTTGGCACACAGGACAGAAACGGCAACTACGTGAAAGGCGCTATCATCGGGACGCTGGACGGGCTGAGGCTCAGCACCACCGGTTGCAATATCTACGTCACGCCCATGCCGAACGCCAACTGCCCGAACTGGGGGAATCCGCTCGGCGAAATGATGTTTGAGACCATGCGCTACTTCAGCGGCGAGACTACTCCCACCGCTAATTACAAATCCGGGAATGCTGACACCAGCGGCGGCTTGAGCCTGACCAGCGTCACGACGTGGAGCAACCCTTATTCGGCGACGCCGAACGCAGCCGCTACACCGCCAACTTATCCGAGTTGCTCCAAGCCATTCGAGACACTTTTCAGTGACGTAACACCCAGTTATGACTCTGACTTGCCTGGCAGCAAATACACAATAAACGCGGCCCCAGGCAGTTCCGCTGCGCTGACCAATCTAGACGTAAATGCGCTTGGACAGACGATCTGGAACACGGATGTGGGTGGCAGCAAAAACATAAATATCGGCCAGACACTAGGCGCTAGCGATCAGGCGCCGACTGCAAAAGCAGCGTCCAGTCTGGGTAACATCAGGGGGTTGCCGGAAGAGCCCACCAAAGAGGGCACTTTCAACGCAGCGGCAGTGGCTTATTTCGCCAACACCAACCCGATTACCTCTCTAGGTAATCAAAAGGTCCAGACCTTCTCCATCGCACTCTCGTCGACGCTACCGCGGATTCAAATGCCCGTCGGCACGGGCTCAATCACGCTGGTGCCATTTGGCAAAGTGGCGAGCAGCGGCATTACCGAGCAAATCACCGGCTTTTATATCGATTCGCTGTACAACATGACTGGCCAGCCCACCAACGCCAATATCAACGGCGGCCGGGCGCAGGCGGTTTTCCGGGTGGTGTTCGACGACTGCGGTCAGGGCTGCGATTACGACATGGACGCCATTGTGCTCTATACCGTCGCGGTCAACGCCCTCGGCACGCTGGATGTGACGCTGCAGACCGTCTACTCGGTATCGGGCGCCGAGTCGCACATGGGCTATACCATTTCCGGCACCACCACCGACGGTATTTATCTGGAGGTGACAGGGGGGGCCAACGGAAACCTTCACTACTCGCTCGATACGCCCGGTACGAGACTTCCCGGTGCATGCGCAACATCAACCGCGACCTGCAACAACACGGCCGACCTGCTCCCGGGACGCAAAGACCAAAACCAGGCGGTATCACCTTCATCCCGGGGCGATACCCATACCCGCAGGTTCGTCGCCTCGCCAACGACCTCCATAACTAACCTGCAGGATCCATTGTGGTACGCGGCCAAGTGGGGCGGCTTCGGCGGCCCGACCAACACCAGCAGCAGCCTGCCGGTGGCGGGACAGTGGGATTCGACAAAATCGGGCACGCCTAACAATTACTTTCTGGTGACCAACGCCTCGACCCTCAAGCAACAGCTCGACGCCGCCTTCAACCAGATTCTGCAAACCAATAACTCGGTGGCGACACCGGCAGTGGTCCCTGCGCTCGGCACCAGCAATGCGGCCGCGACGTATTTGAACAGCCTCAATGTCGCCACCTGGAGCGGCGACCTAATCAAGACCACCACCACGATCAACAAAGCGGATGGCAGCACCAGCAGCGTGCAGAACTGGTCTGCCTCGCAGGTGGTGCCTACATGGAGTTCGCGCAACATCCAGATGGCAGGCACGACCACTAACGGCCTGCAGGCGTTCACGTATGCCAACCTGGCGAACCGTACCTACGCCGGCATCAACTTGCAGACGACACTAACGTCCGATCAAGTGGACTTCGTGAAAGGTGACACCAGTAAAGCCACCTCTACATACCGCCGCCGCGCTTCGCTGATCGGTGACTTGGTCAACTCTTCGCCAGTGGTGGTGGACACATCCCTCTATGACGCATCCGTTGCCGATACCCTTGATGGGCAGAGCGGCGCCTACGGGACGTTCCAGACGACCCAGAGCACTCGACGCGGGCAAGTCTACGTTGGCGCCAACGATGGGATGTTGCATGCGTTCGATACCCTGACCGGCGTCGAAAAGTTCGCATTCATTCCCACGGCAGTGATCTCGAACCTCAATGCATTGACCAATAAGGATTACAACTCCAACTCCGCTCTCCATCGTTTTTTCGTCGACAGCACGCCGGTCGTCGCAGACGTATACTTTGGCAGCGCGTGGCACACGATTCTGGTGGGCACGCTGGGTGCGGGCGGGCGAGAAATCTTTGCGCTGGACATCACCAACCCCGACAGCATCAGCCTGCTCTGGGAGTTCACATCACAGAACGACGTGGATCTAGGCTCAAGTTTTTCCGTTCCTGTAATCGCCAAGCTGCACTCCGGAGAATGGGGCGTCATAGTCGGCAATGGCTACAGCGGTAACAACGGCAATGCATCACTGTTCATCCTCAATGCCGCCACAGGTGCCACGATCAGCAAGTTGACCACCTCGGTGACCGGCAACAACGGGCTGTCTTCTCCCGTGGTGCTGGACGCAAACGCCGACGGCTATGCAGATTACGTGTACGCCGGGGACCTGCTTGGCAACCTATGGCGCTTTGACCTGATTGCAAGTTCGCTGACGGCAAACGCCACAGCGAGCAACTACAAAGTAGCGTTTGGCAACAAACCGCTCTACACCGCGACCGCGAGCGATACGGCCGGGGCCGCCGTGCAGTCCATTACCGCACCACCGACGGTCGTAGCACATCCGACTGCAGCGGGAACGATCGTGTTGTTCGGAACGGGGCGCTATTTCGCGACGGCCGACAAGGCCAGCACCGACCTGCAGACCTTGTACGGCATCTGGGATAAACAAACGGTCGGCGCCGCAGCATCGTCAACGCCAACGTTAACGCGGGGCAGCCTTCAGGCTCAGACGATTACGTCGCAGGCCAATAACGTCAGTTTTGCGGGAACCAGTAACGATGTCCGCATCGTGAGTAATAACACCGTGGACTGGACCGCCAAGTCGGGCTGGTATCTCGACCTTGCCGTGGGCAACACGCTTCTGGGTGAGCGGCTGGTCGACCCGCTGGTCCTCAGCGGCAGCGTATTGTTTGCATCGACGCGAACGCCGGTTACCGACGTGTGCAGCCCGGGCGTCACAGGATGGCTATATGGCCTTGATCCGACCACGGGAAGTCGCACGGCTTTCACCGTATTCAACCTTCGACGCAATGGCACCATCTCAAGCGCTGACAACTACAACGACACCGTCGTCAGCGGGATGAGCATCAGCGCCGGGGGTGTAGACGTTGGCAGCATCGGTGGCAGCAAGTACTCGACTGATTCGAGCGGCGAACCCACCGCCGTCAACACCGGAACCGCTTTCAATGGCCGCCAGAACTGGCGCGTTATTCCATACACTCCATGAGGCTGTACTTAATGCATTGTTCAAACCGCTCTCAACGCGGCTTCACGCTGATCGAGTTGATGATTACCGTCGCCATCGTTGCCATCCTAGCGGCAATCGCTTATCCGTCCTACACCAAATACGTCCAGCGCGGTTATCGCTCCGAAGGGATAGTGATGCTCAATGACGCCGTGGCCCGAATGGAGCGGTACTACGCTCAGAACAATACGTATGCGGTTACCAATCTCACCGCGTTGGGTTTTGCCAGCACGCAGCCGCTCTCACAAACCGGCAAATACCAGTTGAGCGTTACAGCGAATGCGACGGCATATTCGTTCACGGCCGCACCTCGGGATCAGCAAACGCAAGATGCATGCGGAGCATTAACTATTGATCAACTCGGGAACAAAACCTCGGCTGGCGGCACCGACTGCTTTAAATAAGCACTATCGCCCCCAACACCCCGCCACACTGGCAGCCCCTGACATCCCGAGATTGTCGCGCTTGCCAGTGTTTTCCAGCACAAAATTCCCACACGCATCGCCCGCCATCATTCCTCCGCCAACCGGCGAAGCGGTCAGCGTGAACGTCCGCTCCTTGCGCTCAGCCCCTATCCGATAAAACGCATTCCCCATCGACACCTCATGACTAAACGCCGGAGGCCCGCTGACGTCCGAGTATTGCCCTGCCCGTGAATGAAACCGCTCAAGCTTCTGCGCCTCTTCAACCAGCACCCCGGCGATCTCCGAGCGGCGGGTTTTCCGGGTGTATTCGCTGTATTGCGGATACGCGACGGCGGCGAGAATCGCGACGATGGCGATGGCAATCAGCAGCTCGATCAGGGTGAAACCCGCGGATGGTCTGTTCATTGCCGCTGCCGCCACATCACGCGACGCTCCTCGGTGTGAATGCTTTCGATCACGGTGCGTGAGTCGCCCTCAATGCCGATGGCCGTCACGCGGTACAGGATCCGAAACTGACCGTCTCCGCCACCGGGCGGCTGATCGGTTTGGCCGACATGCTGAATGCCGTAGAAACCACCGCGCGTCGCGACCCAATCCACACCCGACGCCCCGCCCGTTCCGCTTTTGGAAAGTGTCAGCGCATCAGGCGGAGGCAAACATCTCGCTGGCGACGAACAGGCCGGCAGTGAAAACCCGGATGACAGGATGTTTGATTCAGCAATGCGCAGCGCTGTCTCGGCGGACTGAAACGACGCATCACGCCGTTTGAGCGTGCCCGCCACTTTTTCCTGGAGGGTGGCGTTCTGCATCGACGATGTCGCCAAGAGGGTCAGCAACAGCAGGAACACCAGGCTGACGATCAACACCGCGCCACGTTGTGGATTCATATTCATGTGATCACCCCAGCCGATTACGGAGGGCGGCAACGACGTCGATGGTCTGTTCCTGCGCCCGATCTGCGGGGTCGAACAGTGTCAGGGTCAGCCGTACACTGCGGATCAACGAGGGTTCGGCGGTGGCCGCGTACCGCGCAACGGAGCGGTCATTGATCGAACCGGCAACGCCGAACAGCACGCTGAATGCGCGCACGTTGCTGACCAGGGGCTGGCCATTCAGCGACAGCTCATTGCGGGCCTTGTTGAAGCGATACACCTGCTTGTGAATGGGCATCGCGGTCTCATGTCCGGCGAGCCGGGGCGCCCGGCCGTTGGAGTACGCGGTGGCGGATGACACGCAGTCGGTGTGAATGACCCAGGTCGACCAGCCTCTGCCCTCCCCGGTTCCGGCGGTGGCGAGGCTCAGTGTCTGCGAGCTCGCGTCCCAGTGGATCGGCGCTTCAAACGCTTTGGAAAAGCCATTGCCGACGCTGGCGTCGTCGACTTTCCCCAAACAGCCGAACATGCCCACTAGCCGCACTTCCTGGACCATTTTGCTGAGCACGAATCGCGCGTCTTCCTGCAGGCTGGCGGACGATGTCTGACTGGCATAGCTGCTTTTTGAGCTGATGAATATCTGCGCCAAGACCAGCGACATCACCAATCCCAACACCAGCGCCAGCATAACTTCGACGAGGCCAAAGCCTTTCTCCAAAGGCCTCATGGTCGTGCGCCCCGCTCGGCAGATACATCTGCGGTCAACGTCAGCGTCTGCTTCTGTGCGGCCTCCTGGCTGGCGCGGGAATCGTCCCACTTCAATGTAACGGTCACGCTCGATCCCGACACCGCAATGGATGCCTCGGCATCGTCACCGACCGCGCGTTTCAACTGCGTCGCGAAGTCGTACAGGTCTTGCTGGCGTGGAACGCCGACACTGCCGGACGATGGCGCCTGACTCAGCGAAGCCAGCGCATAACTGGTGCCCGGATTGGCGCGGATTCGCTCAAGAAGATCATGAGCGATGAAACTGACGTGCATGCTGCGCATCGAGCTGTCGGTGTACTTCAGCGCGTTGAGCTGCAGCATCGCCACACCCAATATGCCAACGCTGAAGATCAGCAGCGCAACCAGCACTTGGATCAATGTCATCCCTGATTGCATCGCCTTTCCTGCCATCGCCCACCTCTGCCGTCCGCTGTGCAGGCACCAGTGAAGTCGATGCGCAGCGGTTTGCCCGAAGGATGTGTAACGGCGGCTTGCAGACATACCGGCTGACAATCGAACCGGTTGTCAGCGCAACGGAGCAGGTGTTTGCTTGAGCGCCGAACTCAACGGAAGACGCTCGTGAAACAGCAAGGATTGACGCTGATTGAACTGCTGGCAGGGTTGGTGATTGTGGGTATCGTCGCGACGCTCGCTATCCCCGCCTTCGGCCAGTTGATCGACTCACAACGACGTCAGGACACGGCTCAGCAACTGGCCAGCGGGCTGCGAATGGCTCGCACAGAGGCGATTCTGCGCAGTCAGCCGGTGGTGATACAGGCCCTTGAAAAGGACTGGAGCCGAGGCTGGAACGTGTTCGTCGACAGCAACCGCAACCAGCTCAGAGACGAGGGGGAGCTGTCGCTGGCCGAGTTCGCCAGCCACCGTAACGTCAGGGTGGTGGGCAACAGCAAAGTGGCCGTGCGCATTGGTTTCGATAATACGGGGCGGCTGCTGAACAACGCCAACGGGACACTGGCGGTGTGCCTCAGAGACACACCTGCCAGCCACTACCAGTTGGTGATTGCGGTGACCGGCAGGGTCACGCTGCGATCCGAGGGATTCAGCAGCGAGCCCTGCGCATGATGCGGTTACGGAATGACCGGATTACAGCAGCGACTTGACGCGCAATTCCTTGGGCATCGAGAAGGTGATGTTTTCCTCGCGCCCGGCCAGCTCGTCTTCGCCGGTCGCACCCCAGGCGTGCAGCTGCTGGATCACGCCACGCACCAGCACCTCGGGCGCCGAAGCACCGGCGGTAATGCCGATGCGGCCCACGCCGTCGAACCAGCTGCGCTGCATGTCTTCGGCACCATCAATCAGATAGGCAGGGGTCGACATGCGTTCAGCCAGTTCACGCAGGCGATTGGAGTTGGAGCTGTTCGGGCTGCCGACCACCAGCACCACGTCGCACTCATCGGCCAGGACCTTGACCGCATCCTGACGGTTTTGCGTGGCGTAACAGATGTCGTCCTTGCGCGGGCCACCAATGGCCGGGAATCGTGTGCGCAGGGCGTCGATGACCCGGCTGGTGTCGTCCATCGACAGCGTCGTCTGGGTCACGAAGGCAAGGTTCTCAGGATTGCTCACCTGGAGGTTGGCGACGTCTGCTTCGTCTTCGACCAGATAAATCGCGCCGCCATTGCTGGCGTCGTACTGCCCCATCGTGCCCTCGACCTCAGGGTGGCCGGCGTGCCCAATGAGGATGCACTCGCGGCCATCACGGCTGTAGCGCGCGACCTCGATATGCACTTTGGTCACCAGCGGACAGGTGGCGTCGAACACCTTCAGGCCGCGACCTGCCGCCTCGGTGCGCACCGCCTGCGACACGCCGTGGGCACTGAAAATCACGATGACGTCGTCCGGCACCTGATCGAGCTCTTCGACGAAGATCGCGCCACGGCTGCGCAGGTCTTCGACGACGAATTTGTTATGAACCACTTCATGGCGCACGTAGATCGGCGGGCCAAACACTTCCAGCGCGCGATTGACGATTTCGATCGCACGGTCCACCCCGGCGCAGAAGCCACGTGGGTTGGCGAGTTTGATTTGCATGATGTGCCTCGTGTCTACGCGCAATGAAACATATAAACGAAAAGGCCCCGAACAGTGCCGGGGCCAGGCGCTCTGGCGATGCTCAGAGTGCCTTCACCTCGAAAATTTCCACTTCGAAGGTCAACGTCTTGCCCGCCAGCGGGTGATTGAAATCGACGGTGACCTGATCATCGTCCATCGATTTCACCACGCCCGGCAGCTCGGTGTTCGCCGCATCGTTGAAGATCACCAGCAGCCCTTCCGACAGCTCCATATTCTGGAACTGCGAACGGGGCATGACCTGCAGATTTTGCGGGTTCGGCTGACCGAAAGCGTTTTCCGGCGGCACTTGAAGCGTGCGTTTGTCACCGGCTTTGAAGCCAAAGATCAGCGCCTCAAAGCCCGGAAGCAGGCTGCCATCGCCGACCTTAAAAGTCGCCGGCGCCTTGTCAAACGTGCTGTCGACGGTGTCGCCGTTTTCCAGGTGCAGCGCGAAATGCAGGGTGACTTCCGTGTTCTGACCGATGCGTGTTTCCTGAGTAGCCTGTTCGGTCATCAACTGATCAGTCATTGACGGTCTCTCCGGTTTTCTTGCTCTTGAACATGTCCAGAGCCAGCATGATCGCGCCAACGGTAATGGCGCTGTCCGCGACATTGAAGGCCGGGAAGCCGTGTTCTTTCCAATGCACGAATATGAAGTCTATGACATGGCCGATGAAGATTCGGTCATACAGATTGCCGAGCGCCCCGCCCAATATCAGGGCAAGGGCAATCGCCAGCCAGGTTTCGTCGCGTCCGAGCCGCTTGAGCCAGACCACCAGCACCCCACTCACCACGACCGCGATCAGCGCAAACAACCAGCGCTGCCAGCCGGAACTGTCGGCCAGGAAGCTGAACGCAGCCCCGGTGTTGTAGGCCAGCATCCAGCTGAAGTAGTCAGGAAGGATGACGATCTGCTCGTACAACTCCAGGCGGTTTTCGAAGTAGAACTTGCTGGCCTGGTCAATGACCACCACCAGCACGCTCAACCACAACCAACCCAGTCGGCCCATACGGCCAGCCGATGCATTAGGCATAGTGACGAACCTCGCCTGCGCCGCTGATGTTGTCGACGCAACGACCGCAGATTTCCGGATGCTCGGGATTGACCCCGACGTCCTCGCGGTGATGCCAGCAGCGCGCGCACTTGGCGTGGCCGGATTTGACGACCTTGAGTTTCAAACCAGCCACTTCGGTGACCACCGCATCGGCAGGCGCGCTGACGAAAGGCGCGACGCTGGCCGTTGAGGTGATCAGCACGAAACGCAGCTCGTTGCTCAGCTTGGACAGATCCGCCACCAGCGCGTCTTCGGCGTACAGCGTGACTTCGGCTTGCAAGTTGCCGCCAATGGCTTTGGCCGCGCGCAGGTTTTCCATTTCCTTGTTGACCGCCACCTTCACCGCCATGATCCGCTCCCAATAGGCGCGATCAAGCTCGAAGCCTTCAGGCAGTTCGCTCAGCTCGGTATACCAGGTGTTGAGCATGACCGACTCGTTACGCTCGCCCGGCAAGTACTGCCACAGTTCATCGGCGGTGAACGCCAGGATCGGTGCGATCCAGCGAACCAGCGCTTCGGAGATGTGGAACAGCGCAGTCTGGCAAGAGCGGCGCGCCGTGCTGTTGGCACCGGTGGTGTACTGGCGGTCCTTGATGATGTCCAGATAGAAGCCACCCAATTCCTGAACGCAGAAGTTGTGCACCTTCGAGTAGACGTTCCAGAACCGATATTCGCCGTAGTGCTCTTCCAGTTCACGCTGCAACAGCAGGGCGCGATCCACCGCCCAGCGGTCCAGCGCCAGCATCTCTTCGGCTGGCAGCAAGTCGGTGGCCGGGTTGAAGCCGGTCAGGTTCGAGAGCAGGAAGCGCGCGGTGTTGCGGATGCGTCGATACGCATCTGCGCTGCGCTGCAGAATGGTGTTGGAAACGGCCATTTCGCCGGAGTAATCGGTCGCCGAAACCCACAGGCGCATGATGTCCGCGCCCAGTGTGTCGTTGACGGTCTGCGGCGCGATGACGTTGCCCAGCGACTTGGACATCTTGCGGCCGTTCTCGTCCACGGTGAAACCGTGGGTGAGCAATTCACGGTACGGCGCGTGATTGTCGATGGCGCAACCGGTCAGCAGCGACGAGTGGAACCAGCCGCGATGCTGGTCCGAGCCTTCGAGGTAAAGGTCGGCGCGTGGACCGCTTTCGTGGCCCATCGGGTGGGAGCCGCGAAGGACGTGCCAGTGCGTGGTGCCGGAATCGAACCAGACGTCCAGAGTGTCGGAGATCTTGTCGTAGTGCGGCGCTTCGTCACCCAGCAGCTCGGCAGCGTCCATCTTGAACCAGGCTTCGATGCCTTCCTGCTCGACGCGCTGAGCGACTTCTTCCATCAGCTCAACGGTGCGCGGGTGCAGCTCGCCGCTTTCCTTGTTCAGGAAAAACGGGATCGGCACGCCCCAGTTGCGCTGACGGGAGATGCACCAGTCAGGACGGTTGGCGATCATCGAGTGCAGGCGCGCCTGCCCCCATGCCGGGACGAATTTGGTTTCTTCGATGGCCTTCACGGCGCGGTTGCGCAGGGTGTCACCCGACGTCGGCTGCTTGTCCATGCCGACGAACCACTGCGCGGTGGCGCGGTAGATCAGCGGCGTCTTGTGGCGCCAGCAGTGCATGTAGCTGTGGGTGATGGTTTCGGTGTGCAGCAACGCGCCGACTTCGGTCAGCTTGTCGATGATTGGCTGGTTGGCCTTGAAGATGAACTGGCCACCGAAGAACTCCAGCGACGGGCTGTACACGCCGTTGCTCTGCACCGGACTGATGATGTCGTCGTTGGTCAGGCCGTAGCTTTTGCAGATCACGAAGTCGTCGACGCCATAGGCCGGCGAGCAGTGAACGACACCGGTGCCCGCGCCCAGCTCGACATAGTCGGCCAGATAGATGGGCGAAAGACGATCGTAGAACGGATGACGGAAATTGATCAGCTCGAGCGCCGAACCTTCGGCCGTCGCCAGCACCGAACCTTCAAGGTTCCATCGCTTCAGGCAGGGCTCAACCAGCTCTTCAGCCAGCACCAGCAGGCGCTCGCCGGTATCGACCAGTGCGTAGGTGAATTCCGGGTGAACGTTGAGCGCCTGGTTTGCCGGGATGGTCCACGGGGTGGTGGTCCAGATCACGATGGCAGCAGGTTTGCCCAGACTTGGCAGACCGAAGGCGGCAGCCAGCTTGTCGGCATCGGCCACCGGGAAGGCGACGTCGATGGTGGACGATTTCTTGTCCTGATATTCAACTTCCGCTTCAGCCAATGCAGAGCCGCAATCGAAACACCAGTTGACCGGCTTCAGGCCCTTGAAGACGAAGCCGTTCTTGACCATCTCAGCCAACGCGCGGATTTCACCGGCTTCGTTGGCGAAGTCCATGGTGCGGTACGGGTTGTCCCAGTCGCCCAGCACACCCAGGCGGATGAACTCGGCTTTCTGCCCTTCGATCTGCTCGGCCGCGTAGGCACGGCACAGTTCCCGGGTCTTGTCCGCAGGCAGATTCTTGCCGTGGGTGACTTCGACCTTGTGCTCGATCGGCAGACCGTGGCAATCCCAGCCCGGGACATAAGGCGCGTCGAAGCCGGAAAGGGTCTTCGAGCGAACGATCATGTCCTTGAGAATCTTGTTGACCGCATGACCGATGTGGATATTGCCGTTGGCGTACGGAGGCCCGTCGTGCAGCACGAACTTGGGCCGATCCTTGCCAATTTCGCGCAGCTTCTGGTACAGGCCAATGCTGTCCCAGCGCTGCAGAGTTTGCGGCTCGCGCTGGGGCAGGCCGGCCTTCATCGGGAAGGCGGTGTCCGGAAGATTAAGCGTGGCTTTGTAGTCGGTCATTTCAGGCTCTAAAGTTTAGCGGTTGGTCGTGCCAGTGGGCACGAGCGGCAGCGACATCCGCATCGATCGCCGTCTTGAGCGCCTCAAGGGAGGCAAAGCGCTGCTCATCACGCAGCTTGTGGTGGAATACCACCGTCAAACGCCGGCCATAGATATCGCCGGTAAAATCCAGAAGGTGAATCTCCAGATGGGGACGTCCATCGCCCGCCACGCTGGGACGCACGCCAATGTTGGCGACGCCCGGCCATACCTTGCCATCGATCTGCGCGCTGACCAGGTAGACACCGGTCAATGGCACGCGACGACGTTTGAGTTGCACGTTGGCCGTGGGCGTACCCAACTGACGCGCCAGTTTCTGGCCATGCAGTACGCGGCCAGAGATTTCGAACGGGCGGCCCAGTAAATGCTCGGCCAGGGTGAAGTCTGCGGCGGCCAACGCGGTGCGCACCTTGGTGCTGCTGACGCGGACGCCATCGATTTCAACGGTCTGCGCCGCTTCGACGGTGAAGCCCTTTTCGGCGCCGACTGTTTGCAGGAAATCGAAATCGCCCACGCGGTCACAGCCAAAACGGAAGTCGTCACCCACCTCCAGGTGTTTCACACCCAGGCCATCGATCAGCACGGTGTCGACAAACTCGGATGCACTGAGCTTGCTGAAGCGCTGATTGAAGGCCAGACACAACACCAGATCAACGCCCTCGCCAGCCAGCAGATCGAGCTTGTCGCGCAGCCGGGCCAGACGGGCCGGCGCAGTGTCGGGAGCGAAGAACTCACGCGGTTGCGGTTCGAAAATCACTACACAGCTGGGCAGGCCCAGCTCGACGGCGCGTTCACGCAGTCTCGCCAGGATAGCCTGATGACCCCGGTGTACACCGTCGAAATTGCCAATGGTGGCGACGCAGCCCCGGTGCTGCGGGCGCAGATTGTGAAGGCCTCGAACCAGCTGCATAACGCGCTTCTTGCTCATAAAGTGGCCGATTATAACCACACACCGCCGTCTACGACAGGCGACACATCCGGGCAAACCACAACAATCGACGTTAACCGGCAGAAAACGACGACTGATCCTACAGGATCGCCTTGCGAGCGAAATGCCTGACCCGGAAACCCAGCAACAGCAAAGTGCCGAAATACGTCACGACACCTGCCAGTACCAGCGCGCCGAGGCGCAGGAATCGCTGCAGCATCTCGCCGTCTGACCAAGCGGGCATCACATGCATCAGGCCCAGCAGCACGGCGGACATCGCCACCACCGCGATAGTCAGCTTGCCCAGGAACATCGGCCAACCCGGCTGCGGCTGAAACAGGTCCTGCTTGCGCAACTGCCAGAACAACAGCAACGCATTGAGGCAAGCCCCGACACTGATCGCGAGCGCTAAACCGGCGTGTGCCAGATGGATGACATAGACGAAAAGCACATTGAACAGCTGAGTCACTATGAGGGTGAAGATCGCGATTTTCACCGGCGTGCGGATATTTTGTTGAGCATAAAAGCCCGGCGCGAGCACCTTGATCACGATGATGCCCAGCAGTCCCACCGAGTACGCGACCAGCGCACGCTGGGTCATCGCAGCATCCACGGCGTCGAACTTGCCGTACTGGAACAGCGAAACTGTTAGCGGCTCGGCAAGCAGCCCGAGCGCCAGGGTGCACGGCAGCACCAACAGGAAACACAAGCGCAGGCCCCAGTCGAGAATCCGCGAATATTCATGGCGATCCCGGCTGGCGTAGGTTTTCGAGAGAATCGGCAGCAGAATCGTCCCCAACGCCACGCCGAGCACCCCGGAAGGCAGTTCCATCAGGCGGTCGGCGTAATACATCCAAGACACGGAACCGGCGACAAGAAACGAGGCGAATATGGTGTTGATGATCAGCGAAATCTGACTGACGGACACCCCGAGCATGGCCGGCAGCATCTGCTTCATCACCCGCCAGACACCGGTGTCCCGCAGGTTGAGTCGCGGCAGCACCAGCATGCCGATCTTTTTCAGGTGCGGCAGCTGATAAAGAAGCTGCAGCAAACCGCCCGCCAGCACAGCCCAGCCCAGCGCCATCACGGGTGGGTGGAAATAGGGCGTAAGGAACAGGGCGAAGAAGATCATCGCCAGATTGAGCAGCGTCGGCACGAACGCAGGTACGGAGAAGCGATTCCACGTGTTGAGGATAGCGCCGGCCAGTGATGACAGCGAAATGAGCAATATATAAGGAAAGGTCACCCGCAGCAGGTCCGAGGTCAGCTGGAACTTCTCCGGCGTATCGGCAAAACCCGGCGCGGTGGCCCAGATGACCCACGGGGCAAATACGACGCCCAGCACCGTGACGATCGCCAGGGCCAAGGTCAGCAGGCCGGTGACATACGCGACAAATGTGCGGGTTGCCTCTTCGCCCTGTTGGCTCTTGTATTCCGCCAGGATGGGAACGAAGGCCTGGGAAAAAGCGCCCTCGGCAAAGATCCGGCGCAGCAGATTGGGCAGCTTGAAGGCGATAAAGAAGGCGTCAGTGGCCATGCCGGCACCGAAAGCGCGCGCGATGATGGTGTCGCGGACAAAGCCCAGCACCCGCGAAAGCATCGTAATAGAGCTCACGGCGGCAAGCGATTTGAGTAGATTCATCGAAAGGTTATACGCCTGACCAAAGGAAGCGCCAAAGCGCGTTCCATATATGCGATACTCCGCGCCGCAAAACAGCTCAGAGCCAAAGCCCGCGAGTTTACAGGTCGCACGCCGGAAAGAAATCACCTCGGCACCACACTGCGACCACTCAGCGGAACGCATCAACTGCCCTTGACAAGTGTCAAACTCATCGGCATGATTCGCGGCCTATTTTGTTAGCTATTTCCCAAGTCTTTCGAGGAGCTCGACGGTGGCCAACACACCTTCCGCCAAAAAACGTGCAAAACAGGCTGAGAAGCGTCGCAGCCACAACGCCAGCATGCGTTCCATGGTTCGTACCTACATCAAGAATGTAGTTAAAGCCATCGACGCTAAAGACGCTGAAAAAGCGCAAGCTGCTTATGTTCTGGCTGTGCCAGTTATCGACCGTATGGCCGATAAAGGCATCATCCACAAGAACAAAGCTGCTCGCCATAAAGGTCGCCTGAATGGCCACATCAAGGCTCTGAACCTTGCTGCTGCAGCCTAAGCGATTCGCTTGTTAAAAAACCGACCCCAGGGTCGGTTTTTTATTGCCTTCGATTTGCCTCTGCAGCTTCAAGGTGCCGGCGCAGGTGTCCATGGCAGGATCGGGATCGCGGTCACGGCATTCTGCGGACTGCCCTCGATGACCTTATCGCTGTAAACGAGGTAGACCAGCGTATTGCGTTTCTTGTCGAGGAATCGCACGACCTGCATCGTCTTGAACACCAGCGAAGTCCGCTCCTTAAACACTTCGTCGCCATCCTTCAATTGCTCCTTGAAGTGAATGGGACCGACCTGCCGGCACGCGATGGACGCTTCGGCACGATCTTCAGCCAGGCCCAGACCACCCTTCACCCCACCGGTTTTCGCGCGAGACAGATAGCACGTCACACCGTCGACCTTGGGGTCGTCGAATGCTTCGACCACAATTCGATCGTTAGGACCGACCATCTTGAACACAGTTGATACCTGGCCGATCTCTTCAGCCGATGCCAGCAACGGCAACATCAGCAACGCGCCTACCAGCCCTTTCATGACTCGCATGTATGCTTCCTTCTTTTGATGATGCACTTCAGACCAGAATCAGGTTGTCACGGTGCACGAGTTCAGGCTCGGCCATGTAACCCAGCTCCTTGACGATGGCGTCAGAGGGCAGACCGATGATCTTCTGCGCTTCGAGCGCGCTGTAATTGGTCAGCCCGCGGGCGATCTCGCGACCGTCAGCCGCCACGCAGACCACCATTTCGCCGCGGCGAAAGCTGCCCTGCACCAGCTTGACGCCGACCGGCAGCAAACTCTTATGGCTTTGGGTCAGCGCCTTTACCGCACCCTCGTCCAGCACCAGCGTGCCACGGGTTTGCAGATGCCCGGCCAGCCATTGCTTGCGAGCCGCGAGCATTTCTCGCTCCGGGGACAGCAACGTGCCCAATCGCTCACCCGCCTTCAGCCGCGCCAGGACGCGCTCTATGCGGCCACCCACAATCACGGTGTGCGCACCGGAACGGGCGGCGAGTCGCGCCGCACGCAACTTGGTCTGCATGCCGCCACGACCCAGCGCACCGCCGGTGCCGCCAGCCACCGCATCAAGGGCGGGGTCATCGGCGCGCGCTTCATAAATGAGCTGCGCCTCGGGATTATTGCGAGGATCGGCGTCGAACATGCCGTCACGGTCGGTCAGGATGACCAACAGATCAGCTTCAACCAGGTTGGCCACCAGAGCCGCCAACGTGTCGTTGTCGCCGAAACGGATCTCGTCGGTGACGACGGTGTCGTTTTCGTTGATGACAGGGATGACTCCCAGCTCAACCAAAGTACGCAACGTGCTTCGGGCGTTCAGGTAGCGCTTGCGATCGGACAGATCGTCGTGAGTGAGCAAAATCTGCGCAGTATGCCGTTGATGCTCGGCGAAGCTGGATTCCCACGCCTGCACAAGACCCATCTGACCGATTGCTGCAGCGGCCTGAAGCTCATGCATGGCGCTCGGTCGCGCAGTCCAGCCCAGACGGCTCATCCCGGCCGCTACTGCGCCGGATGAAACAAGGACCAGTTCGACACCCGCCTCATGCAGGGCCACCATCTGCTCGACCCAAACACCCATCGCGTTGCGATCCAGACCCTTGCCGTCCGCCGTCAGCAGCGCACTTCCGATCTTCACCACCCAACGCTGGGCACCTGTCACCTTGCTCCGCATGATCTTTCAACCTTAAGCCAGAGAGTCCGAATTCTAGATACTAAAACGCCGCTTCAAGAGCGGCGTCGTAGTTTACTTCAGTCGATCAGTCGCGGACGTAAATGATTTCCGGACCATCTTCGTCTTCCACGTCTTCCTCATCCCAATCGTCATCGCCGATGTCATGTACGCTCTTCACGCCGCTACGGCGCAAGGCACGCTGATCATCCAGCGCCTGCAACTGGGCGCGAGCTTCGTCTTCGATGCGTTGATCCAGCTCAGCCAGCTCGGCAGCGTAGGCCGGGTCATTGGCCAGACGATCAGCACGGTCTTCGAGATAGCGCATGATGTCGTGGGTCAGGCGATCGGTGCCTTCTTTGGCGATGGCCGAGATCACGTAGACAGGGCCGGTCCACTCCAGACGATCAATGATCTCCTGCTTGCGGGCCTCATGCTCTTCTTCGAGGATCTGGTCGCACTTGTTCAGGACCAGCCAGCGATCGCGGTCGGCCAGCGCAGGGCTGAACTTGACCAGCTCGTTGACGATGACTTCAGCGGCATCCGGCGCACTGCTTTCATCCAGCGGTGCCATGTCAACGAGGTGCAGGAGCAGACGTGTCCGGGCCAGGTGTTTGAGGAAGCGAATCCCCAAGCCTGCACCATGGGAAGCACCTTCGATCAGGCCGGGAATATCGGCGACGACAAAGCTCTTCCAGCGATCGACGCTGACGACACCCAGGTTCGGGACAAGCGTGGTGAACGGGTAATCAGCGACCTTTGGCTTGGCAGCCGATACCGAGCGAATGAACGTGCTCTTGCCGGCATTCGGCAAACCGAGCAGACCGACGTCAGCCAGCACTTTCAGCTCAAGCTTGAGGTCACGCTGCTCACCCGGCTTGCCGGGCGTGATCTGACGCGGCGCGCGGTTGGTACTGGATTTGAAACGCGTGTTGCCCAGACCGTGCCAGCCGCCATGGGCCACCAGCAGACGCTGGCCGGCCTTGGTCAGGTCGCCGATGACTTCCTGGGTGCCGGCGTCGATCACAGTCGTGCCGACCGGCACACGCAACACCAGCTCTTCACCCTTGCGACCGGTGCAGTCGGTGCTGCCGCCGTTCGAGCCGCGTTCGGCGTCGAAGTGACGGGTGTAGCGGTAGTCGACCAAGGTGTTGAGGTTTTCGTCGGCAATCATGTAGATCGAGCCGCCGTCACCGCCGTCACCACCGTTAGGACCACCGTTCTCGATGAATTTCTCGCGACGGAAGCTCATGCAACCGTTACCGCCATCACCGGCCTTTACTCGAATGGATACTTCATCAACAAATTTCATAGCGCACGCCTCCCGTCACAAAGACGAGCAAACAACATAAATTCATAAGGCTCTTGCAAAGATGAGCGTTGCGATACCGATCAAAAACCAGCGACTTCACACCACAACGGCCCACACAAACAGCTTTGCAAGAGACTCACCGGAAACAGACCCTTCTACAAACGAAAAAGCCCTGTCATCGACAGGGCTTTTCAGCTCAGGAGGTATGAAGGTCAGGCCCTCATACCCCCTGAACGCAAGATTATGCCGCGACTTCAGTCTTTGGCACGATGCTTACATAGCGACGACCGAAGGCGCCTTTAACCTGGAACTTGATCACGCCTTCGACTTTAGCGAACAGGGTGTGATCTTTGCCCATACCAACGCCGTAGCCAGCGTGGAATTGGGTGCCGCGCTGACGCACGATGATGTTGCCCGGAACGATAACCTGGCCGCCATACATCTTCACGCCAAGGCGTTTGGCTTCTGAGTCGCGACCGTTACGGGTACTACCACCAGCTTTTTTGTGTGCCATGAGTCAATTCTCCTAGTGAGGATTAGGCTGAAATTAAGCCTGAATACCGGTGATTTTGATCTCGGTGTACCACTGGCGGTGGCCCATACGCTTCATGTGGTGCTTACGACGACGGAACTTGATGATGCGGACTTTATCGTGACGACCTTGGGAGATCACTTCAGCCACAACGGTAGCGCCTGCAACAACTGGAGCGCCGATGTTCACGTCGTCGCCATTGGCAACCAACAGAACGCGATCAAAAGTAACGGATTCGCCGGTAGCGATTTCCAGTTTTTCAATCTTCAGGTATTCACCTGGGGCGACCTTGTATTGCTTGCCGCCAGTAACGATTACTGCATAAGACATGGTGTATCTCCGATAATCCTGCTCACCCAGCTCTTTATAGGAAGAGGTATTGGCTGGCATGGCTGCACAAGGCTGGAAGGCCGACATGCAATTGCGTAAGGCAGGTGCTGCCCAGGAAGTTAGGGTGCGCGATTGTACGCAAGCGATCAACGCCTTGCAAGCTGCGTTATGTCACGCCTTGACAGGGTGGGGCCTGCAACCTAGCATGCCGCGCAACCCTTCTGGAGCACGTCTCGCTGATGCAACCCCAAGCCTTCTACACCGCTGTGGCGGACGACTTTACAGCCGTCGACCACATTATCAAGAAGCAGCTGACATCGCGCGTGCCGCTGGTCTCCAAAATCGGCGACTACATCACTTCCGCTGGCGGTAAACGCCTGCGTCCGTTGCTCGTTCTGTTGTGCGGCAAAGCGCTGGGCTCTGGCGGTGATGACCTGCGCCTTTTGGCGGCGACCATCGAATTCCTGCACACCGCCACCCTGCTCCACGACGACGTGGTAGACATGTCCGGCATGCGCCGCGGCCGCTCGACCGCCAACGCCATGTGGGGGAACGCACCCAGCGTGCTGGTGGGGGATTTCCTGTATTCGCGCTCGTTCGAGATGATGGTTGAACTGGGCTCGATGCAGGTGATGCAGATCCTCTCGAAGGCCACGCGGGTCATCGCGGAAGGCGAAGTGCTGCAGCTGTCCAAAGTACGCGACGCCAGCACCACCGAAGAAACCTACATGGAAGTCATCCGCGGCAAAACCGCAATGCTCTTCGAAGCGTCGACCCACAGCGCCGCAGCCCTGGCCAACGCCGGCCCGGAGCAAAGCGAAGCGCTGCGTACCTTCGGCGATCATCTGGGTGTCGCTTTCCAACTCGTCGACGACCTGCTGGACTATCGCGGCGATGCGGAGACCCTCGGCAAGAACGTCGGTGATGACCTCGCCGAAGGCAAGCCCACCCTGCCGCTGATCTACACCATGCGCGAAGGCACCGCTGAACAGGCTGCGCTGGTTCGTCAGGCCATTCAGAAGGGCGGCCTGGAAGATCTCGAAAGCATCCGCAACGCCGTGGAAACATCAGGCGCCCTCGAGTACACCGCCCAGCTGGCACGCGACTACATCGCTCGCGCCATTGCCTGTCTGGATGTGCTGCCGCCGAGCGTCTATCGCGACGCACTCGTCGAGCTGAGCGAATTTGCGGTCGCTCGCACACACTGACCGCTGCCCCGCTCCGCTGAAAGCCCGTCCATGTGACGGGCTTTTTGTTGTGCGGGATTCAGGCCCGCCCTCAAGGCCTGCCCCGTCAGCAATGCGAATTAATCTCAAATAGATCCTTGCTATTCCTCAGATAAGAATTATTCTCATTGAAACACTCAAGGAGAATCACATGACGTATCTGATTGATGCCTGGCTTGACCGGCCACAACCCTACCTGCGCATCCTCGATCGCGAGACGGGTCAAGTGTGTGCGGTGCTGGAAGAAGAGGCGCTGGACGAATTGCGCGATCAGGGGGATCTGGATGTCAGCAGCCTGAGTTCAAGCGAACCCGGCGTTCAGAAGGAGATGGTGCGGAGCCTGTTTCTGTTCTGCTATGCGCGGGCATTGCGTCCGACCAGTGAACTGCATTGATGACGACACCTAAAATGACAATGCCGAGCCAGCGCGGGGCTGACTCGGCATCTGTCGAGCGTGAAGCGGTCGCTACAGAGGCTTACAGAACGTCGAGCAGTTCAACGTCGAAGACCAGAACGCTGTGCGGCGGAATGCTGCCAACGCCTTGAGCGCCGTAGGCCAGTTCGCTAGGAACATACAGACGCCATTTGCTCCCGGCCTTCATCAGTTGCAGGGCTTCGGTCCAGCCTGGGATCACGCCGCCAACCGGGAATTCAGCCGGCTCGCCACGATCGTAGGAGCTGTCAAACACAGTGCCGTCGATCAGCATCCCGTGGTAGTGAGTGCGCACGTTGCTTTCGCGGGTCGGCTGAGCGCCTTCGCCCGCAGTGATCACTTCATATTGCAGACCGGAGGCCAGAGTGGTCACGCCATCACGCTTGGCGTTCTCGGTCAGGTATTCCTTGCCGGCGCCAGCTGCTGCTTCAGCTTTGGCCGCTGCTTCGGCTTGCATGATTTCGCGGATGACTTTGAAGCTCGCACCCATTTCTTCCTGGCCAACGCGGCTCGGTTTGCCGGCAAAGGCGTCGGTCAGACCGGCCAGAATGGCGTCGAGGTCGACGCCCGGCGGCGGGTTGTCACGCAGTTGGTCGCCCAGCTGACGACCAATACCGTAGCTGACGCGGGTTTCGTCGGTGGACAGATTGACTTCGGACATGACACTGCTCCGCTGAAGAGCACCCGTGGGTGCTCACATTTAAAGGCCGGGCAGACTAGCACAAAGGGCAATATCCAGTAAAAACCTACCAGGTCGAGCGGATGGACAGGGGGATCTTGACGTTCTGGTCCAGGGCGTCTTCCACACCGCACATCTCATCATGGACCACGGCGTGCACCAGACTGAACGGGATGGGCGGCACAGATTGCAGGAGTTGCCGTGCGTGCTCGACCGAACGCAGGTGCAACGCTTTGTTCTGTGCGTCGACCAGACGATGTGCGACGCCCTGCATCCGCGCTTCCAGCAGGTAGATGCCGCCTTCGATGGAGATAAGGTTGAGTTCGTCGATGCGGCCGGCGCCGGCGTGTGAGGTGAGTTCCTGCAAGTTCATGGCTAAGCCTCGTGGTGACTGGCTGAATAAGCGAACCCCAAGTCTCGCTGACACTGGCCTGAGCGCAAGGGACCAGCAGTGCCGCTGGTCATATTGGCTCGTAACGCTTCGATCACCCTACAGCCGGAAGCGCAGGCGATCAGTGCTTGGTCAGCTTGTCCAGATAGCCCATCGCGAAGGCAGAGACCACGAATGTCATGTGGATGATCACGTACCACATCAGGTATTGAGGCTCGATGTTCTTGGCGTCCATGAACACCCGCAACAGGTGAATGGACGAAATCGCGACGATGGACGCGGCGACTTTCATCTTCAGCGACGAAGAATCCATCTTGCCCAGCCAGTTGAGCTTTTCCTTGCCTTCGTCGATATCGAGTTGAGACACGAAGTTTTCGTAGCCGGAGATCATCACCATGACCAGCAGACCACCGACCAGCGCCATGTCGATCAACGACAGCAGCACCAGAATCAGGTCCGATTCGGCCAGCGCGAACACGTTAGGGATGATGTGAAAGATTTCCTGGAAAAACTTCAGCGCCAGCGCCAGAAGCCCCAGAGACAAACCGAAGTAGATCGGCGCCAGCAACCAGCGCGATGCGTACATGGCATTTTCGATAAAACGTTCCATTGAAGCTCACAGATCATTGAAAAGCTCGCGAGTATAGGGCGAAGGCCAATTAGCACAACCCACCGCGAAAAGAGTTGAAACAATAACGCCCGATCGGGCGCCGGAGGAGATCGACGAATCCGCATTTTGGAGACCGAAGAAAGCACATGCGGACGCGTCGAGAGGCTGGGATCAGTTGACCGGAGACGTCCGCTGAGCCTGAGCAGCGTCGCTGTTGATCCTTCGCAGCTCCCCTTGAAGGTGAAGGCTCCAGATCGGGATCTCCTCCGCCGTTTCATAGCCATGCAACACAAGGCTTTCAGCAATGGCATCAAGCACCGATTCGGCAGCAATCGGTCCATGAAAAGGCCCCTGAACCTTGAGTGCCGAGGGCTGTTCGCCAGACATTCCGGCAGCGAACAACAAGGTCCACATTCCTGTATCGCCTGACAACGGGCGAACGACACATTCGATTCGGGTCACCAGACCCAGGCATTGGCGAGTCAGACAGAGGCTGCGCGGCATGGCGAGCTCCTCATTGATTGCAGTATTCATTTCTTTCGCAGAACGAGAGAAATGCGTCAGTCCCTTTGACAACTGCTGCAACCCGACAATATCGAACAAATACCCTGTTGGAAAAGCGCGAAAACGAAAAGGGCGCCGAATGGTCATTCTGCCATCAAGCGCCCCGTTTCATTGACGTCAAAGGCCTAGCTTTTCAGCTCGGGCTGTAATTGTGGCGCCTCCTTTTCGAGCTCTTTGAGGTCGTCGTCGCTGAGCATTTCAGCGATGTCGCGCAGGCGGTCCACTACCCTGCCATTGACCGAATCATCGGGGAACTGACCGTCTTCGTCCGCTTCTCCGACCGGCATGCCCACCAACAGGCTCAGCGCTTCATCCACCTGACGCACGGCGTACACGTGGAACTGGCCGGCGCGCACCGCTTGCAGCACGCGCTCGTCGAGCATCAGCGTGGCAACGTTGGCATGGGGAATGATGGCGCCTTGATCGCCCGTAAGACCTCGGGCTTCGCAGAGTCGGAAGAAGCCCTCGATCTTCTCGTTGACGCCGCCGACCGCCTGGACCTCACCGAACTGGTTGATCGAGCCGGTGATGGCGAAGCACTGCTTGAGCGGGGTTTTCGACAGTGCGGAAATCAGCGTGCAGACCTCGCCGAGGGACGCGCTGTCGCCATCGACGTAGCCGTATGACTGCTCCAGCGCGATGCTCGCAGAAATGGCCAGCGGGAATTCCTGGGCATAACGGCTGCCCAGATAACCGGTCAAGATCATTACGCCCTTGGAGTGAATCGGCTGACCCAGGTTGACCTCACGCTCGATGTCGACGATGCCGCTGCCGCCCGGGTAGACCGTCGCTGAAATGCGCGCCGGCACACCGAACGCGGAATCCCCCACTTCCAGCACCGTCAGGCCGTTGCATTTGCCGACCGCCGCGCCATGGGTGTCGATCAGGATGATGCCCGCCAGCATGTCGTCAAGAATGCGTGCGGACACACGACCGGTGCGGGTGGCCTTGGCCTTCAACGCCCGCTCGATGTGTCCGGCGTCGGTGCGCTCGTCACCGGCCACGCTGCGGATGAAGTCCGCCTCGCTGACCAGTTGAAACAGATCGCCGATGCGCGCCGACAAGCGCCCCTGATGCTCGGCGAGACGCGCACTGTACGTGGCAAGGCGCGCGACCGCGTCCGCCGTCAGGGGGGCCATGCCCTCCTCCGAGGTCCGGGTTTTGAGCAGCTGGGCGAATTGCTCCAGGCTCTCGTCGACCATCGGGATGTCTTCGTCGAAATCCACCAGCACCCGGAACATCTCCTGGAAGTCCGGATCGAGGTCCTGCAGTGTGTAATAGAGCGATCGTGCGCCAATGATGATGACTTTGACCTGCAGCGGAATGGTCTGCGGGGTCAGGGTCACGGTAGCCAGACGCCCCAGCTCACCCAACGGTGCTTCCATCTTCAGCTTGCGCGATTGCAGGGAGCGCTTGAGGGCGTCCCACACGAATGGCTCGCTGAGCATTTTCTCGGCTTCGAGCACCAGAAAGCCGCCGTTGGCCCGGTGAAACGCTCCGGGCCGTAGCTGACGATAGGTGGTGTAAAGCGCGCCCTGATCGGTGCTGTATTCGATACGGCCGAAGAGGTTGTCGTAAGTCGGGTGTGGTTCGAACACCACCGGCGCACCACCGCTGGCGGCATGGCCGACCATCAGGCTTGGGCAGTATTGCTCTTCGAGCAGCTTGCGTGCCTGGGCATCGGTTTTGCTGTCGTCGACCAGTTGCTCGACCACGGTTTTCAGCAGGTTGACCTGCACCGCCTGGAGGTAGGCGCACACCGCGGCGTTTTCGGCGTACTGCTCGGACAACGGTGCCAGCAGGGGCTGAAGCGCGAGGATGATGGTCTCTTCATTGAGCTCACGCATCTGGTTGTTGGACTCGCGCTTCCACTGCGGCAGGCTGGCGAGCTCTTCATTCAAGCGCTCCTCCAGCGCCGAAATATCGGTGTGAAAACGCTCGCGCTCGACTTCCGGCAATTGCGAAAACTCGGCCTCGTCCAGCGCCTTGCCTTCGAGCATCGGGGTGAAGGCGATATTGGTGTTGTCGCGGTACAGCGCGATGTCCTTTTCCAGCGCAAGACGCTCGATGACGTCGAGTGCACGGTCATAGCGCTGGTTGAAGGCGCGGTCGATCGAGCTCTTCTTTTGCTGGTAGGACGGATGCTCGAACACCGCAGGAAACGTCGACAGCAGGTTGTCGATCAGTCCATTGATGTCGGCAATGAACGCGCTGGCGCTGCCGGGCGGCAATTCCAGTGCGCGCGGCTCGCGGGCGTCGTCGAAATTGTTGACGTACACCCAGTCCGACGGCGTCTGCATGCGCTTGGCTTCGGCCTTGAGGTAGCGTTTGACGAAAGAGAAGCGCCCGGTGCCAGGCTCGCCCATGACGAACACGTTGTAGCCGGGGCGCGGCATGGCGACGCCAAATTGCAGGGCTTCGACCGCTCGTTCCTGGCCGAGCACGCCGCGAAAGGGTTCCAGATCGTTGGTTGTCGTGAAGCTGAACTGTTCAGCGGAAAAGGGACGGGTCAGCGCTTCGGGCGCAAGTCGCAAGCTGGCAGCAACAGAATCGGGCATCGGACATCCTTACATCAGGCGGGGCAGATGGGCGCATTCTGGCGCTCGCCGCACCGCACTGGCAAGGCATGAACCACCTGATCGCTTTTCCGTATGAGGAACCTGCCTACACACCCGGCGGAGGTGGATTACACGCAACAATCTGCAATTGCTGACGGAACGTTCATATCGTGCCTAAACTCCAACTTGCGCGACCGGTAACAATTAAATAACCGGTTCGCCCTGGCGCCCTTACGGCCAGGAATCCGACCCTTGGTTGAAACAACAGAGACTAAAGCTATGAAACGGATTCTTCTTGGTACTCTCTTCGCCGCTGTGTCCATCAACGCCATGGCTCAAGCGCCTGGCGGTCCGGACTGCGGTTGGGGCAACATGCTGTTTGAAGGTCAACGCGGTACTCCCGCTCACTTCCTCGCTTCCACCACCAACGGTACTTCGGGCAACGCCACCTTCGGCATGACCTCGGGCACCAACGGTTGCTCCACCAACAGCGCGCTGACTTACGGCGGCAAATCCTGGATTGCCATGAACGGCATGATGGATGAGCTTTCCAAGGACATGGCCATGGGCCAAGGCGAAGCACTGACCACGTACGCGGTCGTGTTGGGCGTTGCACCGGAAGACCGTGCGCATTTCGCCGCAGTCACCCACGAGCACTATCAGCAGATCTTCACCAAGGCCGACGCCACTGCTGAAGACGTTCATACCAACACCATCGACATCCTGAAGAACGATCCGACTCTGGCTAAATACGCGACCCAAGCTTAAAGTCGTGCCGCCTGCCTTCCTCCCCGGAAGGCAGGTTCTCCGCCCTGCCCACTTCTGACTAGTTGCCACTCTATGCTCAAACGCCTTGCCTGGCTGATGCTCTGTGTCTGCGCCCCGCTGTCCGCCGCGCCTCACGTCGACAATGATCGTTTGCAGCAACTGGCCAATTCCAGATTCTGGATATCCATCGGCCACTATGAAGCCGGCAAGCTGGGTGGCTGGCGCAGCTATGTCGACGACCCGAAATTCTTCCTCGCCCAGAACGGCGCCCATGACCCCAAAGCCGAGCTGGCCGCGACGCTTGAGGCGATCTACCGTCCTGTCACCCAAGGCCAGGAAAACGCCCATCCGCAGTGCGTTTACCCCTCCCGCACGCGCTTTCTGCGCGACGAATTGAAGCTGACCGATTTGCCCGCGGTTGACTGCAAAGAATTCAACAAATGGTTTTCCGATGTAGCCCCGGACAGCACCGTGCTGATCTTCCCGGCGGCCTACCTCAACAGCCCGTCGTCCATGTTCGGCCACACGCTGCTGCGCATCGATCAGGCGGACGTGCAGGCCAACAAGACCGCTTTGCTCAGCTACGCGATTAATTTCGGCGCTTACATCGAGGGTTCCGACAACAGCATTCTGTATGCGTGGAAAGGCTTGGCAGGAGGCTACCCGGGGCTGTTCGCGCTGGTGCCGTATCAGGAAAAACTCTCCGAGTACCGTAGCCTGGAGAACCGCGATTTGTGGGAATACCGCCTCAACCTGACGCCCAAAGAAACCCGGCGCATGGTCGAGCACGTGTGGGAACTCAAACAGATTCGCTTCGGGTATTTCTTTTTTGACGAGAACTGCTCATACCGGTTGCTAGAGCTGCTTCAGGTGGCTCGCCCTAGCCTGGACCTGACGCCGCAGTTTCGTCTGACGGCCATTCCCACGGACACCGTGCGCGCGGTCAAGGAAGCGGGTCTGGTCGAGAAGATCGAGTATCGCCCGTCCAGGGAACGCGAGCTGCTGAGCCGCGCCGAGCCGCTCAATCACGATGAGCAGCAGTGGGTTTTGAAAGTCAGTGCGGACCAGAAGCAAATGCAGAGCGCCGAGTACATCGCGTTGCCGAAGGAACGTCGCGCGTTGATTCAGGACGCGGCCTACAGGCTGGAGCGGTATCGCGCCAACGGCCAGGAACGTGATCCGACGAGCGCGCAACGCAGCTATGACCTGCTGCGTGCGATCAGCACCAATCCGCCGCCGCCGTTGGAGATTGAACGCCCGGGTCTGCCGGAAGATGGTCATGAGTCGCGTACCTGGCAACTGGGTGCGGGCACCCGGGACGACAAGGCGTTCGCCGAATACGGCCTGCGCATGGCGTATCACGATTTGAATGACAACGCGTATGGCTTTCCGCTCGGCGCGCAGATCGAAATCCTGCAGCTCAAGTTGCGCCAATACGAAGACAGTCATTGGCAGGTCCAGCGGCTCGATCTGGCGACCATCCGTTCGCTGACACCGCGCAACGAGCTATTGCAGCCCTGGTCGTGGCAAGTGGCGGGCGGCCTTGAGCGGGTGCTGGGCAAGCACGGCGACGAGAATCTGGTGAGCCACGTCAACGGTGGCGCGGGGGGGACGTGGAAGCTGGGGGACGACGTACTGGGCTTCGCGCTCGGCACCGTGAGGGTTGAGCACAACAACGATTTCTCGGCGCTGGTTTCGCCGGCGGCGGGTTTCAATACCGGCGTGCTGTGGCGTAACCCGCTGGGGAATTTCAGTCTGGAGAGCAAAGGCGATTACTTCACCAACGGCGAAGTACGGCGCAACATCAGCCTCAATCAACAATGGGAACTGTCGCGCAATCTCGGCCTGCGGCTCAGCGCCCAGCGGGATTTCAGCCAGCTGACCTCGCCGGTGAATGAAGTGATGCTTGAGCTGAAGTGGTATCACTATTGAGTGATGCGCTCCTGGTTTTTCAGTGTGATGCCCGACGTCTTCCCGGCTGAAGCCGGTCCTACAATGCGCGCGACGGTTGTGTAGGACTGGCTTTAGCCGGGAAGAGCCCAGCACTGCTATGTGCGCGTCGTGGTGTAACCTTCTTCTTCGATCAATCTCACAATCTGCTCAGCCTCAAGCTGACTCTGGACTTTCACCTCGCCTGTGGCGAGATCAACCTGCACCTGCGCCGTGGGGTCTTGCCCCTGAATGGCGCCAGTGACGGCTCGCACGCAATGTGCGCAGGTCATGCCTTGAACCTTGAATACCTGCATTTGCTGACTCCTCTTCCCATCGAAAACGTGTGATGACGCCATCTAAGACCTTTCCGTCGGGGCAAGGTCAAGTTTCCGGTGAATCGGCCGGGCTGGCATTCATCCGCACTCTGCGCCAGAGTGCGCCTACAACCTTCATATCAGGAGAATCAGACATGCACTGGTCAGCCTTTCGTATTGCAGGTTTCGCCGGACTGTTGGCTTGCGCATCCTGGGCTCATGCCGATCAGGACTATGGCGTGCTGATCATTTCCCGCGAGCGCCTGGAGATCTCCACGTCCTGCGAAATCGGGATCTTCATGCAGGACCAACTCGTCGGGCGCCTGTACCAGGAAGAGTCTCGCTCCTTCAACCTGCCCGCGGGCGACCTGTCTGTGCGCTTGCGTGTACTGCCAGGCCAGACGCCGGGCTGCTCGCCGGGCATTGAGGCGCAGAACAACACGCGCCTGCACATCAATGCAGGTGACGTTCTGAAATACCGCATCGCGTCCGGGCCCAACGGGATGTATCTGAAAAAAGCGGATTTGAATTACTGATAACGGCTCAGAACGACCTTGCCGCCCTGGCAAGGATGAGCTGAAAGTAATCAACTTCAGCTAGCGATGCCTGCGCGATGCGCACCCTCCCCTGATTCCCTTTCACAACGGCCAACAGGCAACTCGGTATTGCCGACGCCCGCAGGTTATTCGCTATATGCCTGACAGGACACTATCGCGAATCAATATTTGAAGAACATGGCATACCGCGCTCTCTCCATCTATACATTGAAGTCAAGACAAGGAGTCACGCAACCCCTACTTAAAAGGAGTTTACAAAATGGCGCGTCTTCCGCCTACAGCAGGATCAGTACAAGTTCTCGACAATGGAGTTCCTCTTGGCACCGCCACACTCCAGGCCGATGGCACATGGAACTTACCCGCTGCGGGGCTCGCACAAGGCACACATACCTTTACTGCTCGCGTTGATGGCGTTATCTCCAATCCATGGACCGTCAACATCCAACAGAATAATGAGATGAACCTTGTCGAACCCCATTTCAAAAATGCGACAAGTGCAGGGAACGGCAGAGAGCAGATCAATTATTACGCCTACGAAGGCGATGGTTACGTGGAGATTCCTGCCTATGGTGCCCTGAATGGAGATACGGTGCGTGTGTCTTGGGTGGGCAGGAGCGTCACGATAGACTCCGAGATCCAAACGGTGACCAATCCTGCGATTCCGCTGGTCTTCAAGATTTCCATGTACGAGGTCATCGACTGCATCGGGGTCAACGCAACCATCAAATACACCGTGGTACGGCCGCCCAGCAACGAAGTGCATAGGTCTCTGGCCTTGTCCTTGACGGTCATGGGCCATTCCGGTGCCATTGCCGCGCCCACCATCAATAGCCCGGACAACAACAACCTGCGCGTTCAGTTTGCGACTGATTACTACTCGGCGCAGGCGCGGTTCATCGGGCTGACCACCGTTGAAAGTCCTATAAAACAGTTTAACGGCAACTATATAAACTTCACTATTGATCAAACCTGGCTGAACGCAAACAGGGGTAGGCCCGTACTGTTTAACTGGAGCTTGAAACGCTTCGGCAATAGTCAAATCTTTTACTCGCAAATACTGCGGGTCAACGACTTGAAGTACAAGGAAGTCGATCCTGGAACGTTCGAGCAATTCGATCCGGCTACGCGCGATGCTATTCAACGCTTCATAGCGAGCGCCTATGTGCTCATCAAGCTGCTGTTCAAACGTTAGTTGGCGAGGAACGCCCCATGAAAACAAGGATGCTTTTAATCGCCGCGTTATTGGCCGGCGCTGCCGCCACACAGCTCTCAGCTGCAGAGGTGGCCATGAAACAGCCCCTTAAACCTTCTGTTGCCCAGAACTGCAGTGAGTACATTCAGAGCGGAAAATGGGTGTATCGCTTCAGCAGCGATTATCAATTCAACGAATGGATGCTGTCACTGACACCCAGTGCATGCGGCCGCTACATCGACGCAACTGAAACGGCGTACATGTTTTATGAAGTCGTCAAGAAGTTCGGACAGAGCGAACATTGGTCGAATAACCGGGGCATGATCAATCAGTTGACCTGTCACCTCTACATCGCGCGGGAAAAACCTGAGTGGAATCTGGAGCCGTGGAGGCCATACGTGGGGTATACCAAAACGGTAGCAGCCGGATGCAACCCTCTCGAACCCGATCCGGACCCTGTCTACCACTGAATCCCTGCCAGACCTGGCGGTGGCTGAGCATCGTTAGATGAAGCGCTGGACACTGATCCAGCGCTTCATTGGCGGGTTGCTACTGCATCCAGGGCGGAGGCGGTTCTTCTGACTTGTTCGGCGGCGCATCGTCCGCCGTTCGCGCGGCCTGGCGCCTTGCGTCATCCAGTCGCGCCGCTTCGATCTCGCGCAAGACACTGCCGACGTCGGCAATATCATCCGGATCTGCAAATTCCCCGGTCAGCACGGTCGCAGGGGACAACGTGCCGGCTTCGAAGTGGGACCACATCTCCCGTGCGTAGCGCGTTTCTTTCAGCTCGGGCGCAAACCGGCCGAAGTAGGACGCCATGTTGCCGACGTCGCGCTCCAGCATGGTGAATGCATGATTGTTGCCCGCAGCATCTACCGCTTGCGGCAAGTCAATAATGACCGGCCCGGTAGGCGTGAGCAGCACATTGAACTCGGACAGGTCACCGTGCACCAGGCCGGTACACAGCATTAGCACGATTTGCTGAATCAGGAACGCGTGATACTCGCGCGCCTGATCGGGCTCAAGCGTCACATCATTCAAACGCGGCGCGGCATCACCGTACTCATCGGCAATAAGCTCCATGAGCAGCACGCCCTCGAGAAAGTCGTACGGCTTGGGCACTCGCACCCCGGCCCCTGCCAGACGGAACAGCGCCGCGACTTCAGCGTTCTGCCACGCGTCTTCGGTTTCCTTGCGGCCGAACTTCGAACCCTTGGCCATGGCGCGGGCCTGGCGGCTGTTGCGGACCTTGCGGCCCTCCTGGTATTCCGCCGCCTGACGGAAACTACGTTTATTGGCCTCCTTGTAAACCTTGGCACACCGCAGCTCTTTGCCACAGCGCACCACATAAACAGCTGCCTCTTTGCCGCTCATGAGCGGGCGCAGCACCTCGTCGACCAGACCGTCTTCGATCAGGGGTTCAATGCGTTTAGGAGTCTTCATCAGCTTTTATTGGGGGTCCTTCGTTGCCAAACACGCGATTGTTGCTCGTTATACGGCAATCCTCTGTCGGCGAGTAGGGGCTTATGCGACTCGACCATGGATTCAATACCTGCCTCTACGGCGCTTACACCTGCAAAGCAGATTTCATGCCGGGCGCAGCGATACCCTGTCGATCAGCCATAAAGCCCTCTGCCAATGGGTCATATCAAAGGAAGGCCCCCCTAACGTCACGGATGCCAAGCGAACACTCAGAAATAAGGGGCCTTTGAAGACCCCTTCCATGACAGCAAATGGTTGCGTCTTCGTTACCAGCTATAGCGAACGCCTACGCTTACGCCCCAAGGTTGTTCGATGTTGCGGCCCTTCATAAAGTCGACATCCGCATGTAACTGCAGCACGTCGGTCATTTGCGCGGCAACGCCGGCCCCCAACTCGACGCGAGAGCCAGAGAGGTCGTTTGTGAAGCGGTTTTCGTTGATGCTCACGCGATTGCGCGACACAAACTCGTGAGCAGCGGCCACCTTCATATAGGGCTGAACAAATGCCCCATCGTCCAGCGTGAATGTGCGGCCCACTTGCGTACCGGCTTTGCCCAGCAACGAATCGGCCCGGTTGCTGCTGGCGCGCATGCCGTTGTCGAGATCGTAACTTTCTCCACCGACCAACAGTCCGGAAACTTGAGCGAACGGCTCGACGAACCAGTCATCTGCGAGCTTGATGTGCTTGCCGACCTCTACCGAGGCACCGACGCCTGCAGTGTTGTAATTACCCTTTGCTTTCTCGCCATCGCTCATGCGCACTTCGGAATGGTTCTGGAAACGGTTGGCCTTGATCAGCGCATCGACATAGAACCCATCATCGGCAAGCCAGGTGCTATAGGCGCCGAGGTAATAGCTGTCAACCGTACCGGATGTGCCTTGCTGAAGGTCCAGGTCGGACTTGCTGTAACCGCCCATCAGGCCCACAAGCCATTGGCCCTCGTTGCTTGGCAAAGGCGCGTCAGCACCGAACGCTACCCCCTGCTGGACTTGCTTATAGGCCACGCCGCCACCCGCAGACATGTTGAATTTATTGCCGTAGCTGCGAATCCAGCCGCCGCCCTGATCGGTACCGTTGCGCAATTCTCCCATGCGAGTGCGCAGCGTCGCTGATTCGCCATACCAAATGGTTGGCGCGGCGCTGAACAGGCCGATCACGGCTTGTGAGGACTCAGAGAGCTCGTCGGTCTTCACCAGCGACCAGTCCGTGCCGCCTTCGGCCACGTTCTGCTCAAGCTGATAGGCGTAGGTGCCAAAGTCGACCTTGCCGCCGAGCAGAGAAAACTGTGCATCGCCTTCTGCCACATGCACGAGGGTCTGGGTATCGTTGGCCTGAACCGGATCGACACCGGTGTTCTGTACCAAAAGCTGGTAACTACCGACGGCCGTTCCTGTCACCTCCAGGAAATCACTCTCGCCAGCCGCCAGATCGGTGCCCATGGCAAATGTGCCATTGCCTTCCAGTTGGCCCAGTGTCAAGCGGCTGAATTCGGGTGTCGTCCCTCGCAGATCAACGGTCCCACCGTTCAGGAAGAGCGAGTTGACTGAGGAATGGCCCTGCATGATCCACGCAGAAGAGTGATCGATAGCGAGGCTCGTAGCGTTAGTCACCTTGCCTGTGAGACTGGCATTGCTATCCAGCGACAGCTTGGCGGTAGATCCCTCTTGCACCAGAACATCACCTTCCAGTTGACTGGCGCTGACGTTGAATGTGGCGATAGCAGCGTTTTCTACCTCGAGGATCACCCCGTTGCCACCTTTGAGGGTGGAGCCGTTGGCGACATCGATCCTGGTTTCGACAGCCGGAGCGTTGCCGGCACTGACCAGAATGGCGCTGCCCTTCTCACCCACGACCGCAGAACCATCGGCCACAACCAGGCTTGCGGCAGAAGACTGCGCCCCTGTTCGACCCGATACCATGACCACGCCGTTGTTTTCCCCTACGACGGTGCTGCCCGACATCGTGGCGCGACTGCCGCCCAGCACCATACCGACACCACCGGAAATAGGCCCCACTGTGTCGACGCCAGCATTGCCTTTGACGGTTGTGTTCACCAATGAAACTTCAGCGCCGTCGAATGCGTTAATCCCGCGACCGGCACCGGAAATGATGCTGTTAGTGACAACCGCGCTTGAGCCGCCCGTGTCCGTGTCATAGCGATACAGATGCAGTCCGAAGCTGGCTTCCGACGTTGAGGACGTGATGTTCTGCGCGGTAATGGTTGCGTTGTTGATGACGGCATGGCTTGTCTCGAGTAACACGCCGGCGCTGCCCCGGCTTGTCGCTGTGCCACCGTCGATATCAACGGTGGAATTCCAGCGGGCATCAATGTTTCCTGTTTCACCTCCCGGTGTGACGACGAGTCGCGCATTATTCAGCCGCCAGTCTTCCGGTGTATCGGCGTAACTGACTGTGGCCTCACTGCCTGGGCGAAGATAGCTGGCCCATCCCCCTTCGCACGTGAGCGCAGTCCCCAGGAAAACGGCGATGGGCCAGGGTGCAGCTCGCATGAATACTCTTTCGGATTTCATTAAACAGTTCCTCTCCCTCATGCACAACGATGTGCGGCTTTAAAGAGAGGCCATTTGATAGGAGAACTTCTTAAATTACGGCAAGAAAGGTCCTACGGTCATGTAGGACATTTCCTAAACAAACTTATCTTGGTACACAAATTGTGGAAGAATCGAGAAGTTTCCTGCGCCGGAGACGCAACCACGCGAAAAGGCGCATTACCAGGAATAGCGCAACCCGACATTCATACCCCAGGGTTGCTCGATGTTTTCGCCACTGCTGTAGTCCACATCGGCATGGAGCTGCAACACATTATTGAGTTGAAGCGCCACGCCCGCGCCTAACTCACCGCGGCTGCCGGACAGATCATCGCTAAACGTCGTCCGATTGACTTTGACTTCGTTGTTGCGCGCAAACTCATGGGCCGCGGCGACTTTCAAATAAGGCTGAACGAATCCTCCCCCGGTCAACGGAATATTTTTGCCCAAGTGGGTGCCCGCTTTGGCAACTAAGGAATCGGCCTTGTTGCTGCGGGCCTCCAATCCGTTATCAAGTGCGTAATCCTCTCCCTGTACCCACAGAGCCGAGACCTGTGCGAAGGGTTCGACAAACCAGTCTTCGGCAAACTTGATGTGTTTACCCACTTCGACAGAACCGCCGATGCCGTAGTTTTGATAATTACCCCTCGATTTTTCACCGTCACTCATGCGCACATCCGCCTTGTTCTGGAAGCGGTTGGCCTTGATCAGCGCGTCAACGTAGTAACCACTTGTCGACAGCCAGGTGCTGTACAAACCCAGATAATAACTCTGGACCCGACCATCGCTGCCTCGCTGCAAGTCGAGAGCGGATTCGCTGTAACCGCCCATTACACCCACCAGCCACTGCCCGTCTACTTCAGAGACCGGGGTGTCTACGCCGAATGAAATGCCAGACTGGGTCTGTGTGTAATTGACCTGGTCCGTTGCCGAGACCCTATATCGGTTTCCATAGGTTCGCGCCCAGACGCCGCCCTGATCGCGCCCGTTGCGCAGTTCCCCCATGCGGCTGCGCAACGTAGCGGTCTCGCCGTACCAGACAGTAGGGGCGGCACTGAACACTCCGATGACCGCGCGCGCCGACGGCGAGATGATCGGCTCGCCAGGACCGACTGGCGGTACACCTCCGTCCCCTTCGCCTGGGCCCACCGGCGGTTCACCTCCGTCCCCTTCGCCTGGACCCACCGGCGGTTCACCTCCGCCCCCTTCGCCTGGGCCCACCGGCGGTTCACCTCCGTCCCCTTCGCCTGGACCCACCGGCGGTTCACCTCCGTCCCCTTCGCCTGGGCCCACCGGCGGTTCGCCTCCACCGGTGGTTGCCTGGGCAAGAAACCACTCGTTGCCTCTTTTTTCGAGCCGGTACACGAATGTCCCCACGTCCACTTGGCCGCCCAGGACAGAAAAGGCCGCGCTGCCGCCTCCCGAGTGCACAACCTTCTGCGCGAAATCCTCCTGGATGGGTTCGACGCCCGTATTCTGCACACGCAGCACAAACGCCCCATCGGCATTCCCCACCACGTTGACCAGGTCACTGAGATGTCCGGCCAGATCCGTGCCCATCGTAAACGCGCCATTCCCCGCGAGGCTGCTGGCGTTGAGTGTGCGGAAACCCTGACCGCCCGCTCGCATGTTTACCGTCCCGCCAGCCATTGTCAGTTCGCCCACTGAGGAGTCACTGACCATGTTGAACGTGGAGGCCCCGTCGACGGCCATCCGTTGCCCCTGAACCACTGTCCCGGTCAGTTGTGAACCGTTATTGAGCGCGATGGAAACCGGGGTGACAGCGTCCTGCACCACGTCGCCGGTCATAGTGCTCCCATCGAGACTCAGGCTGCCCAGGTTGCTCACTGTGCCGACAAGGTTTGCACCATTGGTCATGGACACCCTCGCAACTGATCCACTGCTCTCGGTTACGTTACCGGTCACGGTGCTCGCACTCAGATCAAGACTTGCAATGTCGGACATGGATCCTGTGAATGTCGAGTTGTTTGCCATGACGACCGCAGTCGGCGAACCGGGCAAGGCAATGACGTTGCCGGTCATGGTGGCGGCATTTATGTTCAGACTGTTGATATGGGTCATGTCGCCGGTGAAAGCAGCGTTGTTACGTAATGTGACGTCGGCGAGCGAGCCCTGGATGACATTGACATCACCGACGAGTCGGCTGTCATCGGCCACAAAGTTCACGTTCGATGCCCGGGAAGCCGTAGCCGCCTGCCCAACCTCGAGAATCACGCCATTGCCGCTATTGAGCGTGGAACCGTTCTGCACGGTGACCGTGGCGTTGGTCACCGTGCCGACGACTGTCCCGATCAGAATTGCGCTGCCGGAGGTGCCTGTGAGAGTGGCGCCATCCAGGCTGAGCGACGGGGTGATTCGGCCGCCGTTGTCGGCCGTCAAAACCGCGCCCCGGTTACTGCCGGTAGCCGCCCCCCCTTGCAGGGATAACGATCCGCCAATAACCGTCAGCCCCACTCCATCGGCGATGACGCCCCCGGGCCCGCTGCCGCTGCTCGTCACTTGGGTATTGATCAGCGTTGCCGTGCTGTTGCCCACGACATTGACGCCTCGTCCAATGCCGCTGATCGAGCTGTTAGTGACACTGGCAGTCGACCCGCCTCCTGCACCGGAAATCTGACGGTTGACAGACAGGCCAACAGCATTGACCGATGAAATGGTTGAATCGTTGATCAGGCCGTTGCTGACGATCAGGCTGACGCCGGAAGAGTTAGGTTGGGTGGCAGGATCAATAGCCGAAACCGAGCCACCGTCGAGATTCACTGTTGATCCTGCCTGAGCGCTGATCCCCTGAGTTGCCCCACCCGGATTGACGAGCAGAGTCGCGTTATCAAGTCGCCAGAATGTCACGGGCGACCCGGCATTGACGATACCCGTTGTGCCCGGAGCTAAAATTGCCGCGCCTGCGCAATGACTGACGGCCATTCCAAACACCATGAGAACGGGAAATTCCCAACCTTCAGTTCCGAATCCTTTACGACGTGTCATAACTAACCTCCCTGTTTCCTTGAGTCGCCCCTGATTGATTAGCGATTGCCGAGCGTGCTCATGGCGCTTATCAAAGGGTAAACCAAGTGTATGCAGCACTCATTATTTAGCACGCGTGTTAACGCCCGTTTTAATAACCATTCGAAATAGTGGTTATTTCAGTTTGCTCTAACCGCCCAACCGCGCCGACAACCCATTGATATGCCAAGTACTTTTATTGACATTTATTTATCGCCCGCCCACGGCACTGTCATTTATGACAGCAGACAGACCTTTGAAAACCCACCATCTTGTTATCGGCATTTACGCCATATCTTCACAGGGAGTTGGACATGGGAAACAATATCTTTCCGTCATCAACAAGAGCTCGAGCAGGACGCGCGCTTTTGCAACTGACTGTTTTTAATAGAGACCCGGTTACTCATACGATTCCGCTTGAGTTTCTGGACGCAGACCTTGAGGTGGGAATTCCCGACAGCGACGACATCTTCGTCGGCGATTTTCTGGAACTCTATGTGAGAGGCACCCCGCTCGGAACACGCCGTACCGTCACCGCTGCCGATAAGCAAGCCGCCCAGGGCAACCCCGCTTTCTACTACTCAATGACTATTGATAAGGCTTCTTTTCCGTCCGAGGGTGAAAGTGTAACGTTCAACGTGGATTACTACGTAGGCTCTGGCAGCGTAAAGGACTTATCCAATTTGCCTGTGGAGGTGATTCTGGATCGAGAACCTCCAGGTGGAACGCCGCTTCCCTACTTGAGCTTCACACCTGAGCAACTCGACGGCATCGCACAGAGCGACTTGACGGACGACTACCTCGAAGTCCGGGCGCCACTCTGGTATGGCAAGCGTATCGGGGATGTTCTTACGCCATGGCTGGGCACTTCTGAAACGGAAGGAGTGCTGGTCACCGAGAACGCGGTGGAAGTCACAAGTATCAGCGAAACTACCTTTGCGCGCTTCCCCAAGTCTCTACTGCTCATCAACGGTGATGTTCCTCAATATTTCGCGTATCAACTGCGGGACGGGTTGGGGAACCAGTCCGAGGTGGCACGCAGCCGCGAAATTCCTGTGTCATTGACACGCTGGCGTTACAAATCAAAAAAACGTTTTGAGAAAAGCGGTCGCGCATCGGTCGATAACGGCGTGGGCAAGCTTGTTGCCACCCTACTCCCCCCACTCCAAGTGCCAGACACGGTCTTTCCGGACGGCACTCTTCCTCTTGCGATACTGGGTGCGGATCTTCCAGTTCGCATCCCGAACAAAGTTCCCGAGTTTCCGGCGGGCGCCGTCATTCAGTTGTACCGGGTGGCCGAAGACGGAACAGCGACGGAACTAGGACCTCAACGCCCTATTACCCAGCCCGAGTCAGATGATGGCAGCTTCGTGTTCGATTTGGCGATTCCTAAAGCGGATTTTCCTGCAACGGGCACCACGCCATGGGCACTCGATTACAGCGTTTTTGACCCGCTTTCCAGCGGACAAGCTCTGTCAGGAAATCTTGTAACAGTAATCTTCGATCGCGAAGCCCCGGGCGGAGCTTCCCCCCTCGATATGCCTTTGCTGGAATTCACCCAGGAGCAACTGTCAGGCATTACCCTGGCGGATGTCGTCGGTGATGGCATTCCCGCCACCCTGCCCGCCTGGTATCTGAGCGCCGGCCTGGATGTTGCGCAACTGTGGCTAAGCGATACCGCAGCAGAGGACGACGCTAAATATCTTCCCGGCACTTTTACGCTGACCGATACAAGCGCAGGCAAAGCCTTGGATGTCGAGTTTTTGGTCACAGACATCGAGCCGCTGGGCAACAAGGTCCTTTACTTTGCTTATCGACTCACGGACAAGGCCGGCAATATCAGTCCACGTTCGAACCCCGTCCCTATTGAAGTACTCCTGACTGAAGCGCCAACTGATCTTAAGCCTCCGGTGGTTCCGGACAACGAAGCACACGGCGTCGTGACTCAGCAAGATGCGGCTGAACTGGTGGAAGTCGAAATACCGAATTATACGAACGCTGCGGAAGGCGACAGAATCTACGTCGTATGGGGCAATACGAAAATGCCGCCCGTGACGTTGGTGGCGGCCGACTTAAACCCTGCCCCATCCACACCTTTGAAAGTGATCAAGTTGCCTTATGCGGATGTTCTAGCCGAAGGCAGCGGAAACGGCAAATTAGTTACATACGAAATATGGCGCGGGAGCGTGCTTGCAAACACTTCTCCCCCAACTTCCGTTAACGTAAATCTCGACAGCCCAGGCCCAGGCCCCGATCCAGACCCGGAAACGCCTTGGCATGAAAACCTCGTGCCGCTGGTCGTCGTCGGTGACAGCGGCGCTGGCGGTGATAACGTGATTCCGCCTGGCGACTTCAACAAGGATGCTGTAGCCACTGTTCCCCATATCGGCAAAGACGGGATGGTTATCTGGAAACCAGGGGATCGGGTGCAAGTCAGTTGGAACGGCATACTCATTGGAACGCCATTTCCCATTACCCAGGCAAATGAAAAACAAGATGCGGAAATCACTATACCCGCAACGACAGTGGGAGCCTCGACCGGACTGAAAGATGTGTTCTACATCGTAAGCCGTGATTTGCCCCCCAGTAGTCAGGTAGCGACTGCAGTATCCGAACCGACACCGGTCGATGTGCAATCGCCAGGCTTACTGCCAGGGGACGGTTCGTTAGCCAAGGCGGTATTCCCCGAAGAGGATACCGCTCAGAATGTGATCAACACGAAGAACGGGCTGGACGGAACGCCCATCCAGATTATGCTGAAGGATGTGAGCAACATTGCCAAGGATGACCTCATCAACTTGAGGTTCGTGGGTCGGAAAGGTCTATTTGACCCCACGGCTGAGGAAATCTCCGGGACCGAACTTGTTGTCATCGACCACAGGATCACCGACCAGGAAATACTACTGGGTCATTACGAACTTGCTGTTCCTTATAATCCCTATCTGCAAAAAATCTGCCGTGCTGGCTGCACGGTGAATTACTCCATTACCAATAAAGTTGGCACACCTGTTGAGGCGGATCAGAAGTATATCCGGATCGCACTGGGTCCAGTAGGAAACCTTTTTGTTTGTCCGATCAACCCTACAATACCGGCAGATTCGCGTTCGGGAACCGTAGTTATTCCTCGCGCGTAGTCACCCTTCTACAACAGGGCGCAGTAGGGCCCTGTTGTAGAGGTCTGGCTTCTAACACCGTTCGCTCTGAAAGGAATTACCTTATGGCAGTTTTACCAGACGGCACTGTCTCAACCCGCTCAAGTGGAACGTTAGCGCTCAATCCATTGATCATCCCCGTCATGGATTACGGGTCGGCGAGGCCTGGCCTAGGCTGGGATGACTTGAACGACCCCAGTAAGCCCGTGTTCTTGCAGGCTCGGTTAAATATCCAGGCTTACCAACCGGGAGACTTCGTCACGCTCTATTGGAACGACGAAACTGTACAGACCTTCTCCTTGGAGGAATCGCACTTTCAGAACAGCTTCATGGCGTTCAACCTCTATCCGGTCTCCATTGTCGAGCCCAGTGGTGAAGTTTATTACACCATTTTTGACCAACTCAGCGACTCAACTGCACAGTCAGACAAACGAACGGTGCGCGTAAAGTTGTCAGTGCCCGGCGGACCTGATACCGACGCTTCAACACCCTACCTCAATGACCGACTGACCGTGGCGAGTATTACACCTGCAGGCGACATAACTGACGAGAATATCCCCGTCAGTGTCACTGTTGCGCCATGGCTGTACATGGCCGAAGGCGACGAACTCACGGTCATCTGGAACGGCGTTCGGCTTACACAGGCTCCATTGGTCGGCGCGCAGGTAGATCAGCCTCAGACCGTTGTTATCCCCAGAGAAACGCTCATTGGTGCGGGCGACGGCAGCCCCGTGACGGTGAGTTATGAGATCAGGGACATCGTCAACAATTACTCGCTCGTGTCCAGGCCAGCTTTTACCAACGTCATCGTTGATCCCAACGCTCCTCCAGCACCGGCCGTCAAGGTAGCCGGGACGCGGGTGAGCATCATCGATCTCGATCAGTTGGGCAGCGGCAATGTCCAGGTCGAAATCCCCCATGACAACGGAATTCCCGCTGCCGGGGACTCGGTAACGCTGAACTGGAAGGGCAGAGCTGCAGACGGTATGCCATTCGAAAAGGTCCTTGGGCCAGCAACATACCCCGGAGGCGGACTCAATCTGGAGTTCACCGTGGCCAACGCTGATGTTGTGGCCATTGCCGGTGGCGGGGCTGTTGTCAGCTATCTGGTACAAGGCAAAGGTTCGAAACGTACCACCATCACTGTGGTCGGTGTGCCCGCGCAACTGACAGCACCACTGATCCCTGGCGTTGTCGGTGACATAGACATTGGCGTGATCTCGGATCCGGTACTGGTTCGGATACCTGCCTATGCCGGTAAAGCAGAGAATGACGTGATTTTTCTCTCCTGGGAGGGGCTGACGGAGGCCGGTAACGCGCTGGTGTTCTCGGACACCTATACCGTAGGGAATGGGGAAGCCTCGATTGGGAAAGACATGGAGGTTAACAAAAACCTACTCACGCCCCTGGCCAGTGGCTCGTTGAGCTTAAGCTATCGCGTTAACAAACCGGGTGGGGCAACGTTGAAGTCAGAGGTCACGGCTTACACCGTCAGCGGAAGCATATTGCTTACCATCCCGACGGTGCTGAACGCCCCTGGCGACATTTTCGATCCGGCGGCCAATCCCAATGGCACTTCGGTACATGTGGATGGCGTCGCTGCTGCCCTCAAGCGCCTGGACGAAGTGACGATTTACTGGACCGGCCCCGTTCAGGAGGGCAGTGCGTCGCAGACGTTTACGATCGCCAGCGATAATCAGTCCCTCGATTGGCCGGTGTTGGCAGCGCAGATTGATCCAAGCCGCGGCAGCACCGTTAATGTGTTTTATGAAGTAAAGCGAACGGCTGGGGGCAGCGGCAAATCAGTCACCCGAACGCTTGCGATCCTTGATCCGCTCCCGAACGAGATCACGGATGATTTCACGTCACGCACGGGCGCGATGATCCGGGCCGGAGGAACGCTCAGCACCGATTACATCACACTGTTTTTTGAGTCGGGCAACGGCCAGGCAGGATTCCCGATACGCGATGAAGTACCCCCCGACGGGGCGGCGGCGTTGCAACTGCCTGTACTTCACATTTGCTATCAACATCCGGCCAACCAACCAGGAACCCAAGTCGTCCTGATGGATTTGCGACGCGACTGCTCGAAAATTGAATTCGACATTTATGGCTGCAACGGCAAAACCCGTATCGACTTGCTGGATGCCAGTAAAAATATCGTCGAGACTAAAACCCTGCCAGCAACGACAAATCATCACTTCATTTCCACCACCGCCCTGCCCATTCACTTCATCCGCGTTACCGGAGAGACCGACTGGACGCTGTGGGACAACATCAAGATGACAACGCGCAATCTTGCAAGGAGCAAAAGAAAATGAAGACCACTTCCCTCACCACCGACCAAAAAGACAAATTGACGGCGGCAATCAAACAGGCGCTTGACGGCACTTTATCCATTAACGCAGCACTCTACCCTCGTCCTAAAGTCGAGCCTGCAGACGCATTCAACGTGCTTGATCCCAACAAGAACAACGCTGTCGATAACACCTATATTGTCATTGATAATATTCCCGCCACCTATCTGGTCAGTTTTTACTGGAACGATGATTACTCGATCGTACCGGTCGCTTCCGTGGGAACGCAAATCAGGGTCAAGGTCCCCTCTGCCCTTGTCATTGCAGCGGGTGAAACCCTCCCTCAACCCATCCTCGTCATTTACTCGGTGCTCAATCCAAATGAGCCAGACGGCGTCGCGTCTGAGCCCCTTCAACTCACCGTGCGCAAGTATGTGCGTCCGGCCTATCCAAAGCCGGTCATTACCGAGGCGCAGGGGACTGAGCTTGATGTGACGGCGTTGACGGCTAACGCCCACATGACACTCGCGGCCTGGACTGGTCAGGCAGTAGGGCAAAAACTCTGGCTGAGCGTGGTCTCGACGCCGCAGATCACGCTGCAGAACTGGAATCCGCTGAACGTTACGACGTTGGGCGCCCAGAGCAGGGGCATCTCCAAGGACCTCCTCAAAACGCTGAACGACGGCTCGACCTTTACGCTGAAGCTGGAGGCGTCTTTTGATGGCGGTGCAACGCGTTTTCCGTTTTCGGAACAGGCGTACACCATTAGAAGCGTCCCGGTTGTTCATACGATTGAAATCACCAAGGTGACGGACTCAAAAGGGCTGGAAATTGTTGACGGAGGAACTACGCAAGACACCACCGTACTCCTGACAGGCACAGTTTCTTGAGAGTTCCAGGCTGAAAAACCCTAAGACTGGTTTAAGTAACGATCATTAGATACCGCCGGGTTTGAGTAACAAGTACATCAATACCCGGCTGTCTGGCTCACAGCCTATTCACGCATCGACTCCGTGAACCAGATTAGCGAGGAGCAAAAGAAAATGAAGACCACTTCCCTCACCACCGACCAAAAAGACAAATTAACGGCGGCAATCAAACAGGCGCTTAACGGCACTTTATCCATTAACGCAGCACTCTACCCTCGTCCTAAAGTCGAGCCTGCAGACGCATTCAACGTGCTTGATCCCAACAAGAACAACGCTGTCGATAACACCTATATTGTCATTGATAATATTCCCGCCACCTATCTGGTCAGTTTTTACTGGAACGATGATTACTCGATCGTACCGGTCGCTTCCGTGGGAACGCAAATCAGGGTCAAGGTCCCCTCTGCCCTTGTCATTGCAGCGGGTGAAACCCTCCCTCAACCCATCCTCGTCATTTACTCGGTGCTCAATCCAAATGAGCCAGACGGCGTCGCGTCCGAGCCCCTTCCACTCACCGTGCGCAAGTATGTGCGTCCGGCCTATCCAAAGCCGGTCATTACCGAGGCGCAGGGGACTGAGCTTGATGTGACGGCGTTGACCGCCAACGCCCACATGACACTCGCGGCCTGGCCTGGTCAGGCAGTGGGGCAAAAACTCTGGCTGAGCGTGGTCTCGACACCGCAGATCACGCTGCAGAACTGGAATCCGCTGAACGTCACGACATTGGGCGCCCAGAGCAGGGGCATCTCCAAGGACCTCCTCAAAACGCTGACCGACGGCTCGACCTTTACGCTGAAGCTGGAGGCGTCTTTTGATGGCGGTGCAACCCGTTTTCCGTTTTCGGAACAGTCGTACACCATTAGGAGCGCACCGGCGGTAATTCCGGCGCCGGTCATCGTGGAAGCGCTGGCAGGGACATTGAATCCGATCACCGTCGTGGGCGGCGCCACGTTTCGTGCGAGTTACCCTGGCATGCGAGCCAGCGATACTATCGTGCCGGTCTGGGAAGATATCTCCGATACCATTCCGTCGAAGCCTGGTGAACCCGGTGGCTCTCCGCCGGAGACGGTTGAGTCCCCTGTTCCGGCTGCCCTGATTGGTAAAGCAATCGGTAAAACCATCGACGTCCGCTATCAGGTTCATCGTGGGGGGCAGGAGCATTGGTCGGATGTTTTGAAACTGACCATTGAGGCGATTCCGCCAACCTCACTGCCAACGCCCGTTATCAGCCAGGCGTCGGGTAGCTCACTGGATGTCGGGGCGCTGCAAGGCGATGCCGATCTCACGGTGCAGCCATGGCCGTTTATCGCGGTAGGGCAAAAAATGTCGATGCACCTTGAGGGGTCCAACAATCTGGATCTACCTGCCTGGCAAAAGTATGAAATTACCAGCACGGGAACTCAAAGCACCAAGATTCCCCTTAGCTATCTAGAAGGGTTAGCGGACGCCTCAACATTGAGGCTGGTGCTAAAAGTGTCTTTTGATGGAGGGCTGACGCAGCATGCGTTTCCGGTGCAGAGCTATACAGTGGTTGCTGCACCTGATATTCAACCAGTTATTACAAGAATCGTTGATGAGGACGCAGACGACATTCCTGACGGTGGAAGTACGTACAGCGGCTCAGTAACTGTATTCGGGAATGCGTCGCCTGATACGAACGTCGAGTTATTAAACGGCGTAATCTCTCTGGGTACTGTTCATACTGGTGCAACGGGTGATTGGTCCCTGCTGATGTTGGGATTGGAGATGAAGGACTACTCAATCACTGCCAAGGGACTATATGGATCACGGCCTGTCTCATCGCCTCGTCGCTTTACCAGAAGAGCACCTTTGCATGACTACACTGACTTTGAGGATAGGAGCTGGAACGGCTGGAGTGCTGGGCCGGCCGCGGCAGATCCGCGTGATTGGCGTATAGATTCTTACGGGGGCAATACATGGGCAGCGAATGTAACTTTTACTAATGCTTCAGCCGGAGTTACGTTACAAAAAACTCTATCTAATTTGATTACTGGAAAACAGTACGAGTTTTCATTGCAAGGACAACGTCACGGGTCTTGGCGGACCCCTCCTGTCCTGTCGCTAGCAACTAACCAAGGACCAGTTTCCTCACAAGTCACACTCATGTACGACGAACAGTGGGTAAGGATTGCTGGGACAGTTCAGTCGAAATCCTCGCAGCTTACGTTTCAAATTGTTAGTCATGTTTCAACGGGGGACGGCAACGATTATCAAGTAGATAACATTCTTATTCGATCTCTTTAAGCCAGCAGTACAGATAAAGGGGTTTAGAGATAAAGGTACTATTTGATAAAGGGGTCTGATTTATTTACGTGATAAAGGGTCTGATTTATTTAAACCGGGGACAGATTAATTTACGGTGAAGCGTGTAAATAAATCAGTCCCCTTACATCTCTAAATAAATCCGTCCCCTTGCCTCAAGTCAGCGCTTTTGGTTCACTTGCGCTACAAACGTTGCAATCAATTTGCCCCCTTTGACGCAGGTCGTCCTGAACCATCGCGGCTACGCTGATCCTTCCCAAGGACGGAGGATCAGTCATGCCCCGCATTACTCGTATCGTGTTGCCCGGTCACCCTCATCATATTGTTCAGCGCGGCCATAACCGGCAAACGGTGTTTGCCCATGAGGACGATTTCGCGCGTTATCTGGATGATCTTCAGGAACTCAAAGATGTATTTGACGTGAAGGTGTTTGCGTTCTGCCTGATGACCAACCATGTGCACTTATTGCTAGCCCCGTCATGCACCGAAGGATTGGGGAAGTTGATGAAGGCGCTTGCTGCGCGCATGACGCGGTATCGCAATAAGCTGGAGGGGCGGTCTGGAACGCTATGGGAGAGTCGTTACAAGTCTAGCGTTGTGCAGTCCGATGGATATTTGCTGGCGTGCAGTCGGTATATCGAACTCAATCCTGTGCGGGCCGGAATGGTTGAGCGCGTGGAGGAGTATCGATGGTCAAGCTTTGGGTTGCGGTTCACCACGAATGTGCAGCACGACTGGCTGGATGTTCATTCCTGTTACGAGGCGTTGGGGCTGACACAGCTTGGTCGGCAACAGGCGTATCGGGCGTTTTTTGAGGCGCCAGCGGCTGACGGCGAGTTGAGACTGATTCGGAATGCACTGCAGAGGGGGCAATTGACCGGGGGACGGCAGTTTGCTGATGAGGTTGAACAGGTGTTGGGGCGACGGGTTGAATACCGGGGCCGGGGTCGGCCTCAGGGTGTATTGGGTACTTGATCAGGGATGGATCAGATCGGATTTGGCACGCGGGGACATGGCACGCGCGGCACTCGGGGACAGATTAATTTACGGTGAAACGTTGTAAATAAATCAGTCCCCTTTCCAGTAGTCCCCTTTCCAGTAAATAAATCAGTCCCCTTTCCACGCCTACCTACTGTTATTGGCTGCGAAAGAGCTCGCCGGGGGTGAGCCCGAACAGGCTTTTGAATGCGGCGATAAATGCGGATGTCGAGTCGTAACCCGAGGCCAGCGCTGCGCTGGTCACGCTTGTGCCCTCCTCCAGCGCTTTAAGTGAGGACAGCAATCGGGCGCGTTGTCGCCAGCCTCGAAAGCTCAGGCCGGTCTCCCGCTGGAACAGGCGCATGAGGGTTTTCTCGGACATGCTCAGTCGCGCTGCCCACTCGGTCAGGGTGATGAGCTGCTCAGGTTGTTCGATGAGTTCGTTGCACAGACCGAGCAGGCGCGCATGCCTTGGCAGCGGCAGGGAAAACCCCACTTCGGGCAGACTTGCCAACTGATCGATCAGTACCTGCACCAGGCGCATCTCGCGGCTGTCGACCTGTGGATATTCCGCCGGCAGTTGGCAGAACGCTTTGATCAGCTCCCTGGCCAGCGGCGTGACTTCCAGCACGCGACAGCGGTCCGGCGCCCACTCGCAATCCTCCCTGCGCACATAAAGACTGCGCATCTCGGCGCGGGTTGACGTGACCACTTCATGGTCGAGACCAGCCGGAATCCAAACGCCCCACTGCGGCGGAGCAAAGAAGCTGCCATGCGGGGTGTGAACGCCAAGTACGCCACTGATGGCGTAGGAAAACTGCACCCAGTCGTGGCTGTGAGTGGGGGTCCATGAGCCTTGGCTCAAACTTTCGGCTCGGGCGTAGAGCGCGCGCGGTAGCGCCTTGATCGCCGGGATTTGACGCTGAGTATCGAGGCTGCGTGAGGAGTGTTCGTCAGTTGCCATCGCTGGAGCCTTTTTGGGGGATGACAGCTGATGCAGAATCGGGCTGCCGCACTGGACTAAAAGTGGACTAAAAGGGGTCTGATTTATTTGATTTTGGTTCCCTTCAAACGGGGACAGATTAATTTACGGTGAAGCGCTGTAAATAAATCAGTCCCCTTTAAAGCACTTTAAGAAAGTCCCTTGAACACACTTTAAAAAATCAGCTCTCGATGATAGCCGTAACGCCCTGACCACCGGCCGCGCAGATGGAGATCAACCCGCGCCCTCCCCCTTTCTTGCTCAGCAGTTTCGCGAGGTTCGCCACAATCCGCCCACCCGTTGCGGCAAACGGATGCCCGGCCGCCAGCGAGCTGCCTTTCACATTCAGCTTGCTGCGATCAATCGATCCCAACGGCGCATCCAGGCCCAAACGGGTTTTGCAGTATTCGGGGTCTTCCCAGGCCTTCAACGTACACAGCACCTGCGCTGCGAAGGCCTCGTGAATCTCGTAATAATCGAAGTCCTGCAGCGTCAAACCGTTGCGTGACAGCAGACGAGGGACGGCGTAGACCGGGGCCATCAGCAGGCCTTCGTGACCGCGCACGAAATCCACGGCGGCGGCCTCGCCATCCTGCCAGTAGGCCAGAATCGGCAAGCCCCGCTCACGCGCCCACGCTTCGCTGGCGAGCAGCACCAGTGAGGCGCCGTCAGTCAGCGGCGTCGAGTTGCCCGCTGTCAGCGTGCCTTTGGCGCTGCGCTCATAAGCAGGCTTGAGCGAGGCGAGTTTTTCCAGGCTGGCGTCGGCTCGCAGGTTGTTGTCGCGGGTCAGGCCGAGAAACGGCGTGAGCAGGTCGTCCTGCCAGCCTTCCGCATACGCAGCGGCCATTTTCTGATGGCTCTCCAGCGTCAGTTGGTCCTGCGCCTCGCGGGGGATGCCCCAGGTCTGCGCCATCAGCTCGCAGTGCTGGCCCATCGACAAACCGGTGCGGGGTTCGCCATTGCGCGGCAGTTCCGGCTTGAGGTTATGCAGGCGCAATTGTGTCAGCGCTCTGAGCTTGTCAGCCGTCGTCTTGCTGCGATTGACCTGCAACAGGATCTGCCGCAGGTCCTCGTTGACGCCGATGGGCGCGTCGGACGTGGTGTCGACGCCGCCGGCAATGCCGCACTCAATCTGACCGAGGGCGATCTTGTTCGCCACCAGCAGCGCCGCTTCGAGCCCGGTGCCGCAGGCTTGTTGAATGTCATAGGCAGGGGTTTGCGGCGACAGTCTTGAGCCGAGCACACATTCACGGGTGAGGTTGAAATCACGGGAGTGCTTGAGGACCGCGCCGGCGGCGACTTCGCCCAGGCGCAGGCCATGCAGATTGAAACGCTCGATCAGACCCTCCAGCGCGGCAGTCAGCATGTCCTGATTGCTGGCGGTGGCATACGCGCCGTTGGAGCGAGCGAACGGAATGCGATTACCGCCGACAATGGCCACGCGTCGTGTCTGAATCATCTAAATCTCCCTGCCCTGAATGCGTCTATTGTTTGAGAAGCGCTGCCTGACAGCGTAGGACCTATTACCCGACCACGCGGTCCACTGATTTGAACCCAGACTCAAGGAGAGTGTTCCATGGCATCCGATCGCTACATTGACTTCGTCAACTCCGACCTCGGCCGCAAGCTGGTCGGGGCCGTCGGTTTGCCTGCGCCCGCACGTCTGGAGCGCTGGCAGGCGGGTCGGTTGCGTCCGGTTGAGGGCGCGATGTTGCTGAGCACGGGGCCATTGGCCGAGCGGGTCAGCGCCTTTGCGCCACGCCTGACCGACGTGTTGTTCAGTGCTGGCGGTGCAGTGACTGGCGAAAATACCGGCGCCCAACCCTGGACCGCCGAGCAGAGCGAGAAGATCAAGGCTGTGGTCTTCGACGCCAGCACGCTACTGCACACCTTTCAGCTGAATCAGTTGCGCGAATTCTTTCAGCCGATCTTGCGTCATCTGGATAACAGCGCCCACGTCGTCATTCTCGCGCGCTCGCCCGATGCCCAAACCGATCCGCTGGCGGCCAGCACGCAGCAGGCCATCGAAGGTTTCAGCCGCTCGCTGGCCAAGGAAATGCGCAATGGCGGCACGGTTCAGCTGCTGCAAGTAGAGGACGGCGCCGAAGATCAACTGGAAGGCGCGCTGCGGTTTTTCCTGTCGCCGAAGAGCGCGTTCATCTCCGGTCAGGTCATTCGCCTGAGTGCCTGCCATCAGCAGGTTCAGGACTGGACCCGCCCACTGGCCGGACGTAAAGCGCTGGTAACTGGCGCAGCCCGAGGCATCGGCGCGGCCATCGCGGAAACCCTCGCCCGCGACGGGGCCGAAGTCGTGTTGCTGGATGTGCCCCAAGCCAAATCCGATCTCGATGCGCTGGCGGCGCGTCTTGGCGGGCAGGCGCTGGTGCTGGACATCTGCGCACCGGACGCTGCCGCTCAGTTGATTGAACACCTCCCCGGCGGCCTGGATATCGTCGTGCACAACGCCGGCATCACCCGGGACAAGACGCTGGCCAATATGCCCGCGGACTGCTGGGACTCGGTGCTCGACGTCAACCTCAATGCTCCCCAGGTGCTGACCCAGGCGCTGATCGACAGCGGCGCACTGCGCGACAACGGCAGTGTGATTCTGCTGGCGTCGATCAGCGGACTGGCAGGCAACCGCGGCCAGACCAACTACACCACCAGCAAGGCCGGCCTGATCGGCTACGCACGGGCAATGGCGCCGACGCTTAAAGCGCGGGGCATCAGCATCAACGCCGTGGCGCCGGGTTTTATCGAAACCAGCATGACGGCGCACATGCCTTTTGCCCTGCGAGAGGCCGGTCGACGCATGAGCTCTTTGGGTCAGGGCGGTCAGCCGCAAGACGTGGCGGAAGCAGTGGCCTGGCTGGGTCAGCCGGGCTCCGGCGCAATGAGCGGCCAGGTGCTGCGCGTGTGCGGCCAAAGCGTGCTTGGCGCCTGAGTGAGCACCGACACGATCACCGTTTGAGCTCGCCCCGTCGGTCCGAGGCGTGCCTGATCTGCAGCATCACCACAGGAGAAGCTCGATGAGTGCGCACTGGCGGTATCTGGACACGCCCCCGGCCTTGCCCGGTTTGTTCATGCAAGCGGCGCTGCGGCGCAAGGTCAGCGGCACCCAATTGCCGGATCAGGGCCTGCGGTGCTGGATGTCGGTAGACCCGGATAAAGTGAAAGCGTTTGCTCAGGTCTGCGGGTTCGTGCCCGGCAGCCTGTTGCCGCCCACTTACCCCCACGTGCTGGCCTTCCCGCTGCAGATGAAGCTGCTTACCGACAAAGACTTCCCCTTCCCGCTCCTCGGGCTGGTCCACTTGCATAACCGGATCAGCATTCGTCGCCCGCTCGGCAGCGTGATCAAGGTGCAGGTCAGCGTACGCGCCGGCCATCTCAAGCCCCACGCCAAAGGCGCGACGTTCAGTCTGATCACCCAGATCGAGGATGCGCTGGGCCTGCTGTGGGAGGAAGAGAGCACGATGCTGTGCCGAGGCGTTCACGTGGATGGAGAGATCGAAGGCGATGACGAGCCCGCGCCACTGCCGATGACGGAACTGGCGACGTGGTCGGCGCCGTCGGACATCGGTCGCCAATACGCGAAGGTCAGTGGTGATTACAACCCGATTCACCTGAGTGACAGCAGCGCCAAACTGTTCGGTTTTCCCAAGGCGATTGCCCATGGGCTGTGGATAAAAGGCCGCTCGTTGGCGGCCCTTGAAGATCACCTGCCGGCCTCGAATGTGGAGATATCGGTGGCATTTCAAAAACCAGTGCGGCTGCCCAGCGGAGTGACGCTGTCTGCCAGCGCGGCAGGGTCCCATGGGCAGTTCAAGGTTGAGGGGGCGGAAGGGATCGTGCATGTGCTGGGGAGCTGGCGGCCGGCTTCGGAGTGATGGCTGTGCTTGGGCCATCACTTTTGCGGTGTGGCATCTGCCGCTTTCCCGGCTAAAGCCGGTCCTACAAAGGGAATCGGCGTACCGCCGTAGCGGGTATTGAACCTGCGTCCCGGCGCATCTCACCCCCTTGCGTCAATCGCCTATCCCCCTGAAGCTACGCACCTTCAGGAGACCCCCATGAACCTCGACGAACTCACCGAACGCCTGCATCGCATCCGCGATAACAACGACTGGCGGCAATTTCACAGCCCGAAAAACCTGGCCATGGCCGCCAGCGTGGAAATGGCTGAACTGGTGGAAATCTTCCAGTGGAAAACCGAAGATCAGTCCCGCCAACTGCCGGCTGATGAACTGGCCCACGCCGGGCAGGAAGTCGGGGACATCGTGCTTTACCTGCTGTTGTTGTGCAGCGAGTTGGGCCTGGACATGGATGAAGTCGTGCGCGCGAAACTGGCGGACGGCGAACGGCGGTTCAGCCAATGAGCGACCGTCATTTCGATCAACTGGCGACGCGCTTCGCTGAAAAAATCTACGGCGGCGCCAAGGGTGCGATCCGTCTAGCGGTGCTGCAAGCTGACCTCACCGAGAGCCTGCCGGATCGTCCGTTGCGCGTGCTGGACATTGGCGCGGGGCTTGGCCACATGTCGTTGTGGCTCGCCGAACGCGGCCATGACGTCACTGTGGCTGAGCCCGCCGCCCCCATGCTGGAGGGCGCCCGTCAGCGCTTCGCCGATGCCGGTCAGCGCGCCACGTTCATTCAAGCACCTTGGCAAGCCCTGCCCGATATTCTGACCGAGCGTTACGACCTGGTGATCTGCCATGCAGTGCTGGAGTGGCTGGACGAGCCGTTCACGATTCTGCCGGTGCTGCATCAGTTGACCGAGCCCGACGGCTGGCTGTCACTGGCTTTTTACAACCGCGACGCACTGATTTACCGCAACCTGCTCAAGGGCCACTTCCGCAAGATGCGCAAGAACACCCTGGCCGGTGAAAAACAGAGCCTGACGCCCCAGGAGCCTGTTGATCCCCGCGAACTGGCGGCGCAACTTGGCTCCCTGTGGCGAGTCGAAACCCAGAGTGGCGTTCGGGTTTTTCACGATTACATGCCGGTCGAGTTTCAGGCCAAAGCTGATCTCGCGGACCTCTTGGAAATGGAGCTCGCACACCGTCGCCACCCGGCCTTCGCCGGACTCGGACGCTATCTGCACTGGATGTGCCGGGCTGTCTGACCCACGCTGGTTGATACACGCTGCTTAACACTCGCTGCGGAGACCCTCATGAAACGCCGTCTCGCTTTGCTTTCCCTCTGCATGGGCCTCGCCGCCTGCCAGAGCCCCAACCCTTATCGCGCCGTGTCTGCGGCCATTCCACCGGCGCCGCCTCAGGCCGCCAATGCGATCGACATGAGCGCATACCCTGCGGCGCCGCGTGATTACGGGCGCTATCGCAACTGGGCCTGGCTCAACGGCCAGCTGCCACCGGGCACCCTCTGGGCTGACTCTGCTCAACTGGCCGAAGCCGTCAGCAACGGGCTGGATCAACGCGGTCTGCGGCCTTCGCAGAACCCGCAGGCGGCAGACCTGCGCGTGGCCGCCGATGCCCATGCAGAGACCCGGATTCGGCAGGTGCGTGACGACTATTACGATCCGTACTACGGCGGTTCAGGTGTGGGCTATTACGGTGGCAATGGGTACCGCAACGGTTACGGCGGTTATGCCAGCGTGCCGATCGTGCGCACCTATCAAGAGCAGGTAGTTGTGGTGCGCATCAGTCTGTTCGATGCCCGCAGCGGTCAGCCGGTCTGGAGCGCGAGCGCCGAAACCGCCAGCGGCGGCGATCAGTCGACGCGCGCCAAAGCCCTGCGCCAGGCCGTACAACAAGCCCTGACGGCCTACCCGCCGTCCTGATTTCGCGCCCCATGGCGTTTTGTTTACACGCTGGAGAAATCCTATGTACCGCCGCATTGCTGTCCTTTGTGTCGCCCTGCTGCTCGGCGCCTGCCAGACTGATCGGGTCAACCGCGATTTCGACGCCCAGCGCGATTTCGGCGCCTACCGGTCCTGGGCGTGGAAGGAGCCCGGTTTGCAATATCAGCCCGACGATCCGCGGATCAAAAGTGACCTCACCGAGCAGCGCATTCGCCAGGCAGTCGGCGAGCAGCTTGAGCAGCGCGGCCTGCGCATGGCGGCGCCCGGCGTGAAAGCGGACGTTCAATTGCAGACGTGGCTGATCGTTGAGAACCGTCAGCAGACGGTCACCACCAACTACGGCGGCGGTGGCGGGTATTGGGGTAATCCATGGGGCGGCTACTGGGGCGGCCCGATCGGCACCGAGACGCGCAACATCGATTACAAAGTCTCGACGCTGCAGATCGACATGCTCGACGGCAAGGACGGCAAGCTGGTGTGGCGTGGCAGCACCGAACAGATGGTCAGTGACGGCAACGCCAACCCTGCTGCGCGCGAGCAGGCTTTGCGCCAGACGGTGCAGAAAATCCTGCAGCAATACCCGCCCCATTGAGGGTGGATCCCAGTTCTCAGCCGGTGAGGCATGGTCCATGTGGGAGTGAGCTTGCTCACGAAGACGGCATTGCAACCGCCGAAGATTCAGCGGTTGTAGCACCCATTCGCGAGCAAGGTGGACCGCCACCCCGCTCGCGCCCACAAGAGTGGGGCGAACTCCAGGCCTCAATCCACCACACTGAATTCCACTCTGGCAGTCTGTCCGCTTTCATCCAGCACGCTCAGTTGATATCGCCCCATGCGTGTGAAGGTGTGGGTGTAGCTGTCCTGACTGGCGGTGTCGCCCACCGGCGTGCCGTCGATGAACCACCAGCGCCGGCCACTTCCGCCCAGCGCCGACAGCTTGAGGCGCAATAGCTGCTGACTGCCGGCCGGCAAGCGCAACTGATCGCCCTCCCGCACCCCCACTACCGACAACGGCGGCGCCAGGCTCAACCCTTGGGGCGGGCATGACGGGTCGATGTCCGGCAAACGTGCCTCGCGCCGCTCGCTCTTGGGCAGCCAGGGTTCGAGCGGCGCCGGCCAGAGCGCAATCTCTTTGACCTGAGCCTGTGGACAACTTGCCGCGACGCGCAAGCCCTTGTCGTTCAGCCAGACTTTCTCCGTGAGCCCCAACCCCAACGGCTGATCGGTCGCCTGCAAGGTCGGCGGCGTCGTGCCGTCGAGGGTCCAGGCGAAACGCTGGCGACGGCAGTTCGGGTCGCTTTTGCTCATCGGCTGACCCAGCGGCCAGCAGATCGCTGCGACACCGACGTTGAGCGGCACCGGCAACACCGGCGGCAGGATGTTGCGCTGGGCGTCGCGGTTCACCAGCAGGTCGTGAACCTGCAGCATCAACGGCGCTGCCGACGCCAGCCCAAACTGCCCCGGCACCGGGGTCCCGTCCGGCCGGCCGATCCACACGCCGATCAGAAACCTCGGCCCTACGCCAATCGACCACGCATCTCGAAAGCCGTAACTGGTGCCGGTTTTCCAGGCCAGTTGCGGGCGCTGCACAAGCTCGGCGTGGGGATCGAGGTCAGGCCGGGATTGGCCGCTGAGAATCCGCCGAATGATCCACGCCGCGCCGGGCGACATCATCGGTCGGTCACGCAGACGGTCATCGGGCTGCAAACGAATGTCCGCACTGCGTCCGCCCCGCGCAAACGCGCTGTAGCCACCGACCAGATCTTCCAGCCGACTGCCTGCACCGCCCAGGATCAACGCCAGATTGGGTTCGGCCAGAGGCGGCAGAGTCAACGGCACGCCGCCATTGCGCAATTCCGCCGCGAAGCGCTTGGGGCCGTAGGCTTCCAGCAACTGCACCGCTGGCAGATTGAGCGACATCGACAGCGCCGAGCTTGCCGCCACCGCACCGTTGAAGCCCGACGAAAAATTGCCGGGACGATAGTCGCCATAGCGCCTTGGCACGTCCTGCAGCAATGACTCGGAATGGATCAGCCCGGCGTCGATGGCCTTGCCGTAGAGAAAGGGTTTCAGCGTTGACCCGGGTGAACGCAGCGCGCTGACCATGTCCACATGACCAAAGCGTTTGGCATCACCGATGTCCACCGAGCCGACGTACGCGCGCACGGCCATGTTCTGCGCTTCTACGACCAGAATCGCGGCGGACGTGCGCTCGGGCAGACGCGCGCGCCAGCCCAGCAGCAGGTCTTCGAGACGTCGCTGCAGACCGGCGTCCAGGGTGGTGCGGATCAGCGGCGGGCTGTTCGGGCGGTTCAGGCGCCGGGCGAGCAAAGGCGCCAGGCTGGGTTCCTGACGAGGCGCGAGCAGCAGCGGTTCTTCCAGCGCTTCATCAACCGCACCCTGGGGCCAGGCGCCGAACTCGGCCAGACGCCGTAACACCTTGTCCCGCGCGGCCTGGGCGCGTTGCGCGTGGCGATCCGGACGCAAGCGACTCGGCGCCTGGGGCAAGACCGCCAGCAGCGCCGCGTCGGCACGGGTCAGCTGCTGCGGGGACTTGCCCAGGTACGCCCAACTGGCGGCGGCGACGCCCTGCAAGGTGCCGCCAAACGGAGCGCGGTTCAGGTACAGCACCAGAATGTCCTGTTTGGACAGGTGCCATTCCAGCTGCGCGGTGCGCCACAGTTGTCGGAGTTTTCCCGCCAGCGTGCGCGAATGCGGGTCGAGCAAGCGGGCGACCTGCATCGACAGCGTGCTGCCACCGGACACTACGTGGCCGCCAGCGAGGTTCTGCCAAGCGGCGCGCGCCAGTGCCATGGGGTTTACGCCAGGGTGCTGATAGAACCAGCGATCTTCGTAGGTCAGCAGCGCTTCGAGGTAATAGGGCGATACCTGATCGACCGTCACCGGATAGCGCCAGACGCCATTGGCATCGGCGAATCGCCACAACGGCGTGCCGTCTTCGGCGAGCACCACGCGCGCCAGATCGTCCTTGGGCAAGGGCAGCGGCCAGATCCGATCGGCCAGCCAGAGCAGCAGGCACACCATGAGCAGGCTGCCGATGAGCCAGGCGAAAGCGCGGGCAAAGCGTCGCCCCATTCGCGAGCACGCTCGCTCGCACGATCCCGAGCGAGTCTGTCGTAGCAATAATCGGGTGATCTTCACAGAAAGCCTTTACCCGACAGGGAACTCGCCCAGACAATCGACAGCCAAAGCGAGCAGTGCCGTTTTTGGTCCACGCCCCTCATCAGGAAGCAGATATGCAGGTAGAAAGCGTTTTCGAATGGCTCGGCCAAGTGATTGGCGCCGTGATCCGCTTCGTCGTCGACGGCTTAAGCTGGTTGTTCAACATGTTCACTCACGCGGGCGGCAATTTCGTTGACGGCCTGTCGCGCACGCTGGGCATGGACACTTCAATCGTCAGCATCGTGGCCCTGGTTGTCGGGTTGATGCTGCTGTATTCAGCGATCCGCGCCTTCATGCGCGCCTCGATCATCATGGGGATCATCTGGTTGTTTCTAGGGTTGTGGCTGTTGAGCTGGATTATTCATTGATACGTCAGGAACCGGGGACAGATTAATTTACGGTGGAGCGTTGTAAATAAATCAGTCCCCTAGCGTCACCTGACGCAAAGCGTCAGTTAAGGCTGCTACCACGCAGCGCGTGGGAGCAATGACCGTCCTTCTACTTCTTGCCCTTCACCACCAACTGCGCCGGCGCTTCGCCCAGTGCCTGCCAGTTCGGCCGATACATCGACTCCACTTGCGGCGGCGGCACGCGGTACACGCCCGGCGTCACAGCCCGCGCCAGATACAGCAGGTGCACCGTGTTGAATTCCTTCAGATCCACCGCAGCCACATAACGATCGCCACGGAATTCCTGATGCTTCACGCCAGCGTTTTCCATCGATTCGCGCCACTGCTTCACAGACTCGCTGGCGTCTTCAAGACTGGCCGAACTCTGCGCCAGATTCTGGTTTTCGATCTCAAGACCGGCCGGCAGTAAATCCACCACCAACGCATCCGGCACGCGCTCCCTGGCCTTGATCTCCAGATGCACCAAGACCAGTTCGCCGCTCTTCAAGCCATTGAGGTTCAGCGCCGCGCCGTCCATGCCCAGATAGTCACGGCTGATCGACAGGATCTCGCCACCGGCCGCAGGCGGCTGAGACGGATACCCGGAGAGGGTCATTTGCTGATACAGCGTGTCGCCACCGGTGTTCTGCACCGTCAACGGCGCGGCCAGCACTGAACTGTCGAGTTTGACGCCCGGCTGAACGTTGCTCAGCGCGCGATTGTTGCTGCCGCTGGTCAAGGTCGCAGCCCATTTGCCTTCGGGCTTATCAAGGATCGCGCGACCGGCCAGGAACAGCGAATTGCGCTCCTGGGTCGACAGATAGCGGTTCGCCGCGACCTGATCGGACAGCGCAAACAGCCGTTCCTCGACCTTGTCTGTCGCCAGTTTGTTCTCCTCCAGCAGTGACAGAATCAATGCCTGATCACGCAACGGGCTGCCGTAATCGGCGAGCCAGTCGTTGGCCTTGCGACCGGCCGCCAGTCCTGCAAGCAAGGCCTGATCGGCACGAGGTTTGTCGCCCATTTTCTCCAGCGCGATGGACAACTGCACCAGCGGCAGGCCGGATCGCGCGTCACTGCGGCGCTCGAAGAGGCTGCGCAAAGCACCCAGCGGCGCCTGCTGACTGCGCGACAGCACCAGACCGGCGTAGGCCTGCACGGCGAAGCGGGTGTGTTCGGCGTCCTCGCTGTAATTCACCTCGATCTGATTGCGCTCCTGCAAGTAACGCAGCAGCCGCTCGTTGGCTTTCTTCAATGCATCCGGTGGCACGGCAAAGCCTTGATCGCGAGCGCGCAGCAGGAAGTCGGTCACGTACGCGGTCAGCCAGTATTCCTCCTCGCCGTCCGCGGCCCACAGGCCGAAGCTGCCGTTGTAGCGCTGCATGCCGATCAGTCGCTCAATGCCCAACTCGATCTTGGCCTTGCGCTTGGCATCGGGTTCGCCTTGCAGGCCCAGACGCTTAAGCGTTGCGGCGTCGGCGTAGAGCGACGGGTATAAGCCGCTGGTGGTCTGCTCCAGGCAACCGTAAGGGTAGGCTTTGAGCGCGCGAATCTGCTCACCGAGGTTCAGCGGCGGACGGCTCGACACCGACAGCAACGCCTCGCGCCCCGCTGGCTCGAAGGCCTCAAGGGCGCCCTCCGGCAGGCTCCACGCCTGATCCTTCAGCACCGCGCGGTATTGCTTGAGCATCGCCGGGTACGCAGGGCGCACGCCAATGGTCCATTCGCGGCTGAACGCCGGCAGGCTCTCGCCCGGCAGGTCCAGGCCATTGACCGTGACACGAATCACGCCCTGACCGAAGCCGCCCAGCGCCTTGACCGGAATTTGCACCGTGGTGCGTTGCCCCTGATCCAGGCTGACGGCTTTCGCGCCGTCGCCGTCTGCGAGGCTCAACTGCCCTTCAGCAACCACTTTCACATTGAGCTTCTGCGCTTTGCCGGACAGGTTCGACAGGTCCAGCGCCACCTTGGTCTGGTCGCCACCCGCCAAGAATCGGGGTGCCGACAGCTCGGCAATCAGCGGCGCCGCTACCACGGTTTTGGCCTCGGCCATGCCGTAGCGCTCATCGGTCCAGGCCTGGGCCATGATCCGCAGCTCACCGTTGAAATCCGGGATGTCGACGCTGACTTCCGCGTCGCCCTGCTCGTTCAGGGTTACCGGCGCGCTTTGCAGGGCGACGATGGTCACACTGGTTTCCGGCCGCTTGCCGCCTTTGGCCAGCGCCGCGTCACCGCCGAAGGCCAGGCTGGCGAGACGATTACGCCCGGCCTCGATCAGCTGGCCGTAGATGTCCAGTTGATCGGCGCCGTACTCCTTGCGCCCGAACATCGCCGCGAACGGATCCGGCGTGGCGTATTCGGTGATGTTGAGAATGCCCACGTCCACGGCCGCGACCAGCACATGCACGCTCTCCGGGATCGTGCCGTCAGCGTTCTTCGCATTGACCTTCAGCTTGAGCGGCTGCTTGGGCCGCATCTTCTCGGGTGCCGTGACGGTCAGCGCCAGCTTGCGCTGCGAGCGATCCAGCGGCAGGTGCAGGACGCCCACGGCGCGTTTCGGCGTGACGTTGGCTTTGCGCTCACCCGGACGAATCACCAGCGCGCTGACGTAGAGGTCATGTCGCGCCCACTTCTTGTCCATCGGGATGTCGTAGGTTTTGCCCTCGGCGGGAACATCGATCTCTTGCCACCACAGCGGCCCTTCGCTCGATTCCACCAACAGATAGCCCTTGCCCGCAGACGGCGGCGTGACCGTCACTTTCGCAGTGTCGCCGTCGGCGTAGGCCGGTTTGTCCAGCGCCAGCTTGACCTGATCGGGACGCACGGCGCCGCCTTCGGCGTTGTCCTGCCAGCGGTAACCGGCCCAGAAACGCACGCTGCTGATCAGGCCGGTGGCCGGATCCTCGACTTCGACGCGGTACGGGCCCCACTCAACCGGGAAGCTGATTTTCGCCGTCGAATCCTTCTTCACGCTGAGGGTTTCTTCGGACAGGTTGAGAAACTTCTCGTTGAAGTGATAGCTCCAGCCATCGCTCTCGGAGTAATTCCAGTAGTAATCGCGGCGCTCGCGGACCAGCCGCACCTTGAGGTTGTCGGCGGCCAGTTTGTGGCCCTGGGCGTCGGCCATCAGCACTTCGAACTCAACCGGGCCGTCGCCATCAGTGGCTTCGCCATCGAACAAACTGCGCAGCCCCGGCATTACCTCGGCGGGCCAGACCGGCTGGGTCAGTCGCCGCGTGATCGGGCGCCCACCCGACTCCTGCAAACTGGCCTGTAGCACCAGCTCCAGCGGTGAGCGGGCCTTGGCCCACTGGCTGTCGATACTCAGGTCGAGCTTGCCGTTGGCATCCAGTGTGCTGTCTTCGATTTCAAGGTCCTGCTTGAGATCCTCCTCGGTCACCGAGCCAAACTGATAACCCGGCAGAGCGGGAACCGCTTCACGCAGAGGACGCACATAGAGCTGGCCGTTCAGGCGATTGCCCGACGCTGGCGCGCCGTACAGGTATCGACCGGTGATGGCTACGTCGAACGGCGCATCGGGCGCCAGCGGGGTGTCGCTGCCCATGAGTTCCAGCGCCATGCGCTCTGGCAGGAAATCTTCGACCTGGAATTCATACAGCTGCGGCTTGCCGTCACCCAGATCAAACACCAGTTGCCAGCGACCTGTGGGTGCTTCGTCCGACAGCTGCAATTGATATTGATAGAGCCCGGTGGCGTCAGCGTCCCACACGAACTTGCGACTGACCTGCTCATCCGGACGGCGCACTTCCACGGTGATCGGCTGCGGTTTCACACTCTTGCCGTCGCTGTCACGCAGCAAGCCATTGAGTAGCACCACTTCTCCCGGACGATAGAGGTCGCGCGGGCCGAAGATAAAGAATTGCAGCGGGTGGGCCTTGGGGCCGGTGATGTCGAATTCCGCCAGATCCAGCGCGGCGCTGTTCAGGCGCAGCATGCTGGTCTGCTCGCCCTGATGGGCCAGCAGCACTTGGGCTTTGGCCGGCAAAGGCAGTTCCGCGTGGCCAGCGTTGTCGGTTTTGCGCTGGCCGATCACACGGCCCTTCTCGTCATACAGCTCGACGTCAACGCCGCTCAGGGCTTTGCCGCCTTCCAGCGCCTGGGTGAACACGTCCAGGCGGTTGGCGTAACGGTGCGCCGACAGACCAATGTCGCTGAGGGTGAACAGCGTGGCTGGCTGCGTGTAGTTGTAGGTCCCGGAGGCACGCATCACGGCAAGATAAACGCCCGGCTGTTGCAGCGGTTTGAGGCCCGAGATCGGCAGCAGCACGGTCTCGCGGGTGTTGCGCGCAGGGTTCAGGTCGAAACGGCCGCTGTAGACCAGATCGGCCAGGGGCAGCAGTTCTTTGGATTGATAACTCCGAAGACTGGACGAGCCTTCCCACGAGCCAAGAAACGCAGGCAGCGACTCAGGCTTGATGCGGAAGAATTCGACGTCAACTTTATCGACGTTGAGGGCAATGACCGGCAGCCCCTCAGCGAGCCGCGTTGGCAGCAGACTGCCGCGACTGGCGAAGCCCACGGTCGCTTGCAGATCAGCCGTCTCCAGACGCGCGGAATACTCGGCCGCCAGGGTGTTGTTGTTCACCGCCACCAGGCCCGGATCGATGGTCAGCACCAGTTTGCGCTGGGGCTCGAGGTGACGAAGGCGCAGCTCCATGAGGTTGTCCGACAGCTCCCAGGCGCCATCGACCTTGCCGTCCTTGCTGTCGACCAGGTGCACTTTTTCAGCGAATTTCTGATCGGGGTTCAAGGGCACCGAGAAGCTCAACGACAGCGTGCTGGCACCATCGAGTTGAACTTCGGAGACGTCCACCACCGTCAACTCGCGCCCTGCGTAACGCTTGCTCAGCGCGGGAATGTCCACCGCAGGCTTGGGCTTGGCATCGGCGGGGCCGGGTTGCGCAGCTGCTGCAGCCGGCGAAGCGGGGACAGGGGCGGGTTTATCGGACGAAGAGGAATCGCAGGCACTGAGCAGTACCAGCGCGCAGGCCAGGAACAATCCTTTGTTTAGCATGAGGCACTCATTTGGACGGCAGCGATGAGGAAGCAGAAGTTATAGCACCGCTTTGGCAATCGTAAAGCGCGGCGCGCAGATAGACCGTGGGTTTGTGATTTTGTTCTCAAGGGGGAAACGCAACGATGGCTGCAGCCAACCCTTGTGGGAGTCGGCTCGAGTTCTCGGCACGCTCGGGGACGGGTGGGAGCGAGCTTGCTCGCGAAGACATGTTCACTCCCGATGGAGATGCGCTGAATGTACTGACGCTTTCGTGAGCAAGCTCACTCCCACACTATCGGGTTTCGGCTCGAGTTCTCAATCACGC